>JAZNOM010000123.1:0-7909 GCA_045580835.1 Eubacteriales bacterium | reverse complement strand
CCGCCCTACGATATAATGAGGAGATTTATTATGGAATCTAACATACTTTTATGGGTGCAGGAAAATCTGCGAAGTGACACACTCACGCCCATTGTAAAATTCATCACAACGCTCGGCAATGCAGGCATACTCTGGATTATTTTTTCAGCAGTTTTTTTATGCTTTAAAAAAACTCGCAAAGTCGGCTTTATGACTTCGCTTTCGCTTATTTTTGATTTACTCGCGGTTAATGTGGTTTTTAAAAATCTTTTTGCAAGAACGCGTCCCTATGAAGTGATTGAAGGACTTACAAGTCTTATAGGTCAGCAAAGCGATTTTTCGTTTCCGTCGGGACATACCGCGGCATCGTTTGCGTTTGCAACCGTGATTTTACTTACCGCACCTAAAAAATACTCTGTTCCAACGCTTGTTTTAGCAACTCTTATCGCACTTTCGCGAATTTATCTCGGTGTGCATTACCCGACAGATATTTTAGGCGGTATTATAATAGGCGCACTTTGCGGAATTGCATCTGTTTACATAATAAAAAAAACGACTCGATGAGCCGTTTTTTTAATAATAATTATCAGTAGCTACGGATACACGTAAAACATTTTACAGTTTTTCTTTGAGTTAAACTTACATTTAATTTTCAGTCTGCGCGTGTTTTCACAAAACCGATGGCGTGTAGCCATCGAGCGCAGATAGGATGCGGCTGAACAAAAGGAAAAATTTGTAGGTAGACAGAGCCGCATTTTCTTTCTTAAGAAAGAACACCTTTCGTTTTATTTATACAATGCATTATAAATCTTCATAAACTTTTCATCTCGGTCTTTAAGCGCCTTATCTGCTTTATCGCCCGAGTAATCGTAAAATCCTTTACCGCTCTTTACGCCGTAGCTTCCCTCTTTATAGAGTTTATCGAGAAGCTCCTGAATTTCAACGGAGTTGCAAAGCTCTTTGTTAAGATAAGAAGAGATATGGTGGAAGGTATCAATGCCGCCAAAGTCAACAACTTCAAACGGGCCGAAAGCTGCGTATCTGAAGCCAAGACCGTATTTCATGCACGCGTCAACGTCTGCAATATCAGCAATGCCGTCTTCAACAAGTGAAATTGATTCGCGTAAAATTGCAATTTGCAAGCGATTTAAAATAAAACCGGGCACGTCTTTTTTGCAAACGGTTGTCTTTTTGCCTATTGCATGAGCAAGCTCAATAACCGCGTTTGTGCTTTCGTCATCGGTTTCGCTGCCGCGTATAATTTCGATGCAAGGAATAAGGTGTGCGGGGTTCATCCAGTGCATACCTAGAAAGCGGTGCTTGCCGTTTATGCGAACGGCAATACTGTCGATAGAAAGTCCTGACGTATTTGTTGTAAGAATTGTGTCGGGACGAACAATATTTGAAAGCTTTTCCCAAAAATCCTGCTTGATGTCGAGTTTTTCGATAATACTTTCAATTATGATGTCGCAATCTGCAAGAGCGTTTAAATCGTTTGTAAATTTAAGGGCAGCGAGAGTTTTTGCTGATTCTTCTTTGGTAACTTCTCCACTTTCAACTTGAGTTTTTTGGTTTAACTCTACAAGTGATTTGCCTTTTTCCAAAGCTGCATCAAAAGCATCGTAAACGGTGACATCGTAACCGAAACGGGCAAAAATCTGTGACATGCTTGCGCCCATAAGTCCTGCGCCGGCAATGCCAATTTTATTAAATACCATAGGAGCCTCCAAAAATTTATTTGAATATAGTTTAACAATAAAGCGCGAAAAAGTAAATGTACTTTTCCGCGCTATTTATACTTTTCGGCAATACAAAGCAAAAGACCGTGTCCAGTGTGACACGGCTTTCGAATCTCCATACAAAGCAAAAGACCATGCCCAGTGTGGCATGGTCTTTGGAGCTGCTATCCAGATTCAGAACTGAAGTTTGCGGATAAAAAATGTGAAACACACATTAACCGCAAACTTTTTCATTTTTGCGATGCAAAAATGAGCAGTTCGAATCTCCGTACAAAGCAAAAAGCCGTGTCCAGTGTGACACGGCTTTTGGAGCTGCTATCCAGATTCGAACTGGAGACCTCGTCCTTACCAAGGACGCGCTCTACCAACTGAGCCATAGCAGCAAACCTCGTTTATTATAGCATCGCTTTTTTTATTTGTCAATAATTTTTTAAAATTTTTTTGACAATTTTTATTGGGAAATTTTTAAATATTTCATTTCCCTTTTAACTTTTCCAATAAAAATTATTTTTGGACACCCTTACCCTGACAAGCTTTTGAAAATATTGAGGTTAGAATGAAAATAAAAAAGCCTGTCATACTGATGAATGACAAATGGAAAGAAAAGGACGACACAATGAAAGACTATGCAAAAATACCTCAAAAGTTTATTACTGCGGTGAACGGTTGTTTTGACAAAGCGCGAAAAGCGTTGTTTGATGATGACGACAACGAAAAAATTGCACTGTGGATAAAATACGCGTTCAAATTTTTAACTCCGACTGCTTTTGCGTTTATAATAGCGCAAAAATCTCTGCCTCTTTCTACATATCCGCTTGGACTTTCACTGATAGCGGCGGCAGGTGAGGACACGCTATTATTTTTTATAGGAACATTAATATTTGCAATATTAAATAAAAATCTACCGGTAAGCGTCGGTGCAATTTCCCTTATTATATTAAGGTTTGTTTTTTCGAGAGTTTTTTCTTCGGACGAGCCTCTTTCAAAAAAAGAAAAACTGCGCGAGAGTTTTTTAAAAAACAAGCTTTTGTTTTTAGAGAGTGAAACACTTCGAGTTTCAACGGCGGCGGTAGGTGCATTTACCGCAGGTATGCTTAATATAGTAATGGGAGGATTCTCTGTAGGCGACCTTATAGGCACGTGTTTTTCGGTGGTGGTATGCCCTGCGTTCTGCTATCTCTACACAGGGTATTTTGCTGCTGTTGAAAAGCGCGGCACGCGCTACGAAGCAGGATTTATTACACTGCTTGTCACATTTATTTTTGCAATATCCGAAATGAAGCCGCTCGGAATTTCTCTATCGGTGATTTTCGCATCATTTATATGCTTTTTACTTGCCAAAAGAAGCAATCCGTTTACCGCCTGCATGTTTGCATTGCTCGCGGTTTTGGCGGCTGAACCTCTGCTCTCACCTGCATTTGCAGTGGCGGCGGCGCTCGCGGCGTTTTTATATCCTCATTCCAAACTTTATTCTGTTACAATCGGCTCAATTTCATTCGCGGTGCTTTCCTATTTTATAGGCGGCGTGCAACTGTTTGCATCATTTTTTCCCGAATTTATGGTGGGCTCACTTATAAGCGTTGCGGTAAAGGACGATACAGCCGAGGAGCTTTTACCCTTTTTTTGCGGCGGCAAAATAAATATACGCGGCGCGGATGAAGAAATTACATCATACAAAGAAAAAAAAGGGCGCGAAAGCATAAAGGATATATCAAAGTCTTTTGAGGAATTGTCAAAAGCATTCTTTGACTTATCCGACAAAAATACACGCCTTGGTATTTTTGATACACGTCACATCTGCGATAAGGTTTGCGACAAATACTGCCGCCGCTGCGCAGCTTGCAGTCTTTGCTGGGAGCGCGATTATGCGGTTACGCTTGATGCGATAAATAAAATAAGTGCAAAAATTTACAAAAACGGCAGAGTTGATATAAGCGACCTTCCGCCCGAATTTAAAAGCCGTTGTCCGAGTGCCGAAAAGCTTATTTGTGACATCGAAAAGGAAAACCGCCGTGTAATAAAAAGCATGCTGAAAGAGGATAAAACCCGTGCTTTTGCCGTTGATTACGCGGTTTTTGCAAGAGTGCTTTCAGAAGCACTTGAAAAAAATGAGGCGGAATACGCGCCTAATTTAAAAGCGCGTGATATTCTCAAAGAGGAGCTTTCAAAAATCGGATTTTCGGCTGACAGCATCGGAGTTTACGGAAACAGGTGTAAAAACATATACGCTTTTCGCATTTCAAAAAATGCGCTGAAATGCAAGGCTGACGAAATTAAAGGTGCAGTTTGCAAAGCCTTTGGAGGCAGATGCGAGGACCCTACTTTTGAGTTTGCCGACGGCGGTATAAACATGATTTGCAAGCAGTCGCCGTCATTTGCGGTGAAATGCTCTGTATTTTCGTTTGCCGCCGCAAAAGGTCAGGAAAACGGCGACAGAGTTAATGTGTTTGACGGCAAAAACGGCTATTTCTACGCACTTGTCAATGACGGTATGGGAAGCGGCAGAGCCGCCGCAAAGAAAAGTGCTGCCGCAAGCGTTTTTCTTGAAAAAATGCTGCGCGTTGGCAACAGTGCCGCAGCAGGTATAGAAATGCTTTCGGCCCTTGCACGCGCCGACGGCGAAGAGGGATTCACCACGCTTGATTTATTTGAGTTTGATACAATTTCGGGTAAAGGCTCGTTTATTAAAAGCGGTGCGGCACCGTCATTTGTGAAACGCGGCTCAAAGCTTTTTAAAATACGCTCAAAAACGTTTCCGCTTGGAATTTTGGAGGATATCGACGCGGAGCGCACAACTTTTGACTGTGAGGACGGCGACAAGATAATAATTTTGAGTGACGGTGTTACCGAGGATATCGAAGAGCCGCTTTGGCTTTGCGAATATCTCACTTCTTTTGACCTGTCATCTCCCGATGCGGCAAAGCAAATCCTTGAAGAAGCCAAGCGCCACACTCTCTGTCGCGATGATATGACCGCCGCGGTGATTAGTGTGGAAAAAGTGTAATAAATATGAGAACCTTTCCTTAAAAGGTTCTCAAACTCTCCAAACCTTTTTGTAAAAATGTGTTATCTCTAGCCGTGGCTTCACATATAATATTTTACAGTTATTCTTTGGTACTTTCTTTTTAAAAAAGTACACTCTCGTATATAACGGTGATTTAATGAAAAAGATTTGCTTTACCCTATTTGTTACGGCGGCGATGTGCTTGTTTGTGCTTTTTTCATGCGCAAAAACCGACAGTCTTTACGATGTGCTACTCAGCACCACAGCCGTTGACGAAAGTCTGCCTGCAGGCAAAATCCTTTGCTATGGGCGGCTTTACGAAAACTCCGTGAGCGATGACACTTTAAGCGAATACCTTGGACTTGAAGGGTACCCAACTTTTAAGGAAAAAATCGAGGATTTTGCGCTTTATTCATCGCTCACCGATGAGTTTATGGAACTTTGCGCATTGAGGCTTTATTTCAAAGATGATATTGCAGATGCAAAGCTGCTTTTTGAGCGGCGGATAAAGGATATCACACGCACATTGAATTTCACCGGAAAGACAGTTCCCGATGCATACATAAAAGCCTACGGCAATACGGTTGTTTTATATATAATGAAAGATAATGACAAATACGAAAAATTAATTAGAGATAAGTTGTGACAAAAAAATCCGTGATGGAAAACCATCACGGATTTTTTTACTGTTCAATAAACGTTTGTGTTTCTTTGTCAAACTTACCTGTTACAGAGGTGCCGTTTGTGTAGGTGTAAGTGCCTTCGAGCATCTGATTTGACTCGTTTTGCTCAAACCTGCCCACAAAGGTTGCACCGTTTGCAAAGCGGTATGTACCCTCGCCACGGATATCGTTTACGAAAGTGCCCTCGTAAACGTCGCCCTCGGCATAGGTGAGCACGCCGTTTCCGCTCTTGAGGTCATTTACAAACTCGCCCTCGTAGACGTTACCGTCTGCATAGGTCATTTTGCCCTTACCGTTTTTCTTATCCGAAGCAAACTGACCCTCGTAGATGTCATAACCGTCTTCATATTTGTAGGAAATCGTGCCGTAGCCTTCCCTCACATTGTTTACGATTGGACCGATGTAGCTGTCGCCGTTTGCGTAGTTTACGGTGAATGAACCGTACATCTTGTCCTCCAAGAACGTACCCTCGTAAACATCGCCGTTTTTATAGGTCATTTTGCCCTGACCTTGGCGCATTGCGTTCACAATAGTACCCTCATAAACGGAACCGTCGGAGTATTCGATTTTGTTTGATTTAAGACTTCCCTTTACGCCGTCGCTTGAAGCAATCCAGCCCGAAGATGGTATTCCCTGCTTTACAGTGCCGAAAAACTTAATTTCGCCGCCGTTTGAAAGGTGGTATGTGGTGTATCTTACGCCGCAGAGGAGCAAAATTATAAAGATTAATGCAAGCACCGCCACAGCTGCGATTGCCGCCTTTACTCTTGGGTCAAGCGGTCGGCGGTTTTTTACAACTTTTCTCTTCTCGGTTTTAGGCGGATGATAGCCGCCTTTGCCGGTGCGAACATAGGTTGGAAACTCGCCGGTGTCAACCTTCTCTGCTTTTGGCATAGCCTTTGGTGCTGCTTTTGTTGCAGTCGGAGCCTGACGTTTTATTGCACTTTTTGGATATTCATTTGTATTATGTGCTGTTCTTGCAGCCGTATTTACACGGTTTACGGGAACAGACGCCTTTTTTGCATCGGACTTCGCCGCGTATTTACGGCGCTGCGCCTCTGCTTCTCGCGCGTTGGCAAGTGCGGCACGCTCTGCCGCGGTCAAAGTTCTGTTTTCGTTACTCATTTTTTATCCTTTTATCATTGTAATAAGGTTGTCCGCAAGCTGGAGTATCTGCGGAATCATAAAAAGCAGCGCAAAGCATCCGAAAAAGCAGATTATAAATGTAAATAAAATTGTAAGCTTTCCGCCTTTTACCTTTTTAAAACGCTTGTCGGCGATGTATTTGTCCTCTTCTGGTATGTAAAATAATGCCTCATACGCGTCTTTTTCCGTCTTAATCTCGGTTGTTGCCTTAACGTACTTTGCAAGTACTGTGTCGCGGAGGAGATTTTTACGAATAAGATACTTGTTGCAGCCAATTTCCGTAAGGCTTTTTGCGTCATTTATTGAAAATGCGCCTGCTTTGTACAGTTTTCGCACTACCCTGCCGAGGTACTCGTGGTTGTAGTACATAATGCACACCGCGATAAAAACGCCTGCGCAAATACCTACTGCGAGATACGGCAAAAACCTTTGTGTATCGTACGTATCAAAGTTTTTAATCGCCGTAAGGTCGGGCGAAAAGTATACTTCCTTTAGATTATAATATATTTCTTTTAAGGGATTGTTCATTTGTGCTCCTCAAATACAGAAATATCTGTTATTCAATAATTTCGTCACCGCAGAGCTTTTTGAGAAGAATTTCGAGGTCCTCATTGTCCTCAAATGTAACGGAAATGCTCTTTACCACACCCTTGTGGCTAATCTTTACGCGTCTGCCGATAAGCTCCATAGCTTTCTTGGCAAGCTCGCCGTAATAGTCGATTTCAAGACCGATTTCGGGAACTTCTTCGCCCTCTGTTTCAGCCTTTTGGGTAAGCTTGTTTTCCTTGCGTACCATATCCTCGGCAACGCGAACAGAAAGACCTTGTGCAACAATCTTTGCAGCTACTGGAACTTCCTTGTTTTTGTCCTTGAGAGCAAGAAGTGCGCGTGCGTGACCTGCAGAAAGCTCGCCTGCATTAAGCATTGCAATTACATCGTCTGAAAGGTCAAGCAAACGAAGTGCATTTGTAATGGTGCTTCTTCCCTTTCCAACCTTGAGTGATACTTCTTCTTGTGTGAGATTATAGTTTTGAATTAGTGCGCGGTAAGCCTGCGCTTCTTCTATAGCATTTAAGTCTTCGCGCTGAATATTCTCGATAAGTGAGATTTGAGCGGTTTCAAGGTCATCTTTATCAAGAATAATTACCGGCACTTCGGTGAGCCCTGCCATTTTTGATGCGCGATAGCGGCGCTCACCTGCAATAATTTGATAGTGACCGTCTGCAATTTCGCGTACCAGAATAGGCTGCAAAACGCCGTGTGCGGCAATAGAATCTGCAAGTTCGGCAAGAGCTTCGCCTTCAAAAACGCGTCTTGGCTGGTCGATTTTTGGCTCAATCATAGAGATACGGAGCTTT
>JAZNOM010000122.1:0-3402 GCA_045580835.1 Eubacteriales bacterium | reverse complement strand
TGAAATTGCGGCATTTTCATTTAAGATTACAGGCAAAACAGAGACAATTAAAATTACAACGGACAAGAAAATGAATATAAGCTTATTGAATTTCATGTTTACACCGCCTTTCCAAGTTTATTATAGCACGCCGTCAGCTTTAAAACAAGAGGAAAAGGAAAACTCAACCAATGAACGAATTTTGCTGGTGTGGGCGGCTACTGGGATATTCGCACTTCGCGTGAAGATTCGCACGCTCTACGCCTTGCAAGCGAGCTTGCAGATCTCCGAGCGGCGAATGCGAACCTAGTCGCGTAACGCTTTGCGTTACGCGACTAGGTGAGAAGCCGCAGTGCCGCTGCCAACGCAAAAAGGACACCTGAAGGTGTCCTTTGCGTTGGCTGTTCTGACCTTAATAGATGCAACCTTATTTCTTTCCAAGTTCTTCGTTTTGAATTTGCTTTCGCAGCTCTTCTTTTTCCAATTCAAGTCTTGTCTTAATTGTTTTTCCGTATTTGACCTTAAAAATCACATTACCAACAACATAGGCAAGTATATACGGAATAATACTACACAACTTGGCGTATGACGAAAAGAAAAATATAAAAGGAAATACAAACGGAATCAATCCATAAAATGAATATCTCGTATATTTGTACTGTTCATTCAATTCGTCATCGGTCAATCTGACAGTGTTACCTGTTGTGTATGCAGTATCACCGGTTGAGCTTCTATGAAAATCCACTTTGAACATCGGGGCTTGAACGAGCATTAGTACAATAAGAAATACAGGTACAACTGACAGAAAATCAATAATTATATTCGTTCGAAATGCAATCAATAACACTACATTGATAGCAACATGAACGATATAATAAATGCTCATTTTTTTCATGGTCCATTCTCCTTTTATTGTAATAACTTATTTGGGTGGGTAAACACATTATACCGAAAGAAAGCGGGAATGCAAGAAAAGTTTTTGAAAATTATTTGTTGGGTTTATTATAGCATAAAAACAGTATTTTGTCAACGAAGCGTATGCTTCGCAAACATGAAGCGGCGGCATTACCGCCATGAAGCACTCGCTGCGCTCGTATGAAGCGAAGCGCACGCAAAGCTCTCCGTGAGCCGAAGGCTCGCTTCATAAGGCGAAGCCTTGCTTCATTTTTCATGCACCGCAGGTGCGCTTCACTAAAAAAAGCACATCTGTAAACAGATGTGCTTTTTTCTGGCAGCGGCACTAGGATTCGAACCTAGGTAATGACGGAGTCAGAGTCCGTTGCCTTACCGCTTGGCGATGCCGCTATACTGCCTTGTTATTGTGCGCCTTGTCGACGCAACGATTATTATAGCAGACTATTTTGCGTTTGTCAATAGAATTTTTGGAAAAAATTTAAAATCCTATAAAAAGTTATTCCTCTTTATTTATAGTTTTATGCAAATAATTTGCTAAAAAGCTAAAATTGCTTGATTTTGCTTTTTTTATGTGCTAAAATCGTATTAAGCTCTGCGTGAGCTCAGGCTCTATACCGAAAGGAAAAGAAACCATGAAAAAATCACTATCATTGATATTGGCAGTTCTGACTCTGCTCCCCATGCTGTTTTCGTCTTGCGGCGGCAATACCACTCCGCCCGAAACGACGGGAAGCACGGCGTGCGTGCATTCCGCTATTTCCGAATGGACATTCAACGGTCACCGCACCTGCGAAGGACAGGGATTTTACAACCGCACTTGCCCCGATTGCGGATACATCGAGGAGGAGCTGCGCGATATGCCCGAAACTGAACCCGATTACAATTCGCTTGACAAAAAGACCGTAATGTTTTTGGGTAACTCCTTTGTTTATTACGGCTATTGCGTAATGGAGGGCGGTCAGGGAAATCCCGACAGAGGATATTTTTATCAGATATGCAAAAGCAACGGCGAGGCTGTAACGGTATACGACTACGTTTGGGGCGGCATAACTCTTAATCAGCTTTACAGCGAGAAGCTTCAGACCGCGAAAGCCAAGCAGCGTATCGCAAAGACGGACATTGTGTTTATGTCCGAGGCGGGACAGAACAATGCCTCTCTTATTACCGATATACAAAACATTATGGGACTTTTCCCCGAAAAGACCGAATTTTTCTACCTTAACCACGCGTACACCGTGTCTTGCGGACACGATAACATAACAAATAGCTTTAACGTCCTCAAAAAAATGGGCGTTGGCATAGTAAACTGGGGCGCGCTTGCCTACGACGTATGGCGCGGACATACGGCTGTTCCGGGCGGAACGCTTAAGTACAACAAGAATTCCTTCGTTGTAAACAAGCAGGACTCGCACCACCAGAATATGCTGTCGGGCTATCTGACCGCACAAATGGCGTATTGCGCGTATACCCTGCGCTCGGCACAGGGACAGGACTACACTCTCTGCACAAACAAGAAGCTCAACACGTCGTTTAACGTAAATAATTACATTTCAAGCTTCTACAATCCCGGCACTACAAATCTTGACAAGATATTTGCATCGGATGCCGACATGCGCGGCTTCCAGGTACTGATGGACAGCTATCTTGAAAAGGAAGGAATAAAAGTCGGCACACAGCTCATCAAGGGTGAGCACGCATATCTTTCGGACAGCGAGATATTAAGCCCGGGCGGTAAGGATTGCAAGGCTTTGGAATTCGTTAAGTGCCGCTATTGCGACTCGAAGATATTGACCGAGGTAGACTCCGCCGAAACGTCTCGCGAGAACATCATGCTTATCACAAAAGAGGAGCTTGATGCCGCAGGCGCGAAAAACGTGTTTGAGTATATCAAAAACGGCAACGGTATAGTTCGCACCGTTTCATCCAGCGGTTGGGGCAGGGCAGGTCTTATGGCTATACAGGGGCCTCATTCCGTTTGTGACGGCTCGCGCGCCTGTGCTAACAGCATGAGGGGTGACGTTCTGTTCACTAAAATTGCCGACCTTAAAGCCAAGTATGATGAAAACGGCAAAACGGGCACGGGCGGAAAATACTGCATGCTCATCGGATATGATCTTACGGAGAGAAAGACGGTAGATACGTTTACTATCTATCTTGACGATCTGACAGCGCCGACTGACTTTGACGTGCTCGGCGGTAAAAAGAACGCCGACGGTACGATAACGTGGCAGGTGCTTGCATCCTGCACCGATATGAAGGGTAAATACGGCACGTACGACCTTCTCACTCTCCCCCACAGCGTCAGCTTTGGGCCGACGGAGGTGGATTGCTTCGAGATCGGCATAGTCAGCGCACCCGAGCGCTCATTGTATATCTCCGAGATCGAGCTGTTTGGCTGATAGCAAAGGCGGCTTTGTCGCCAGCAAAAGGCGGCTTTGCCGCCTTTGCTTTTTGCTTGCGCCTTGTTGTGAGTGCGCGTTTTGGGTAAAATAATAATGAGTTGACAGA
>JAZNOM010000121.1:0-5169 GCA_045580835.1 Eubacteriales bacterium | reverse complement strand
TAAGCGAAAATGATTATCAAACCTGTAGGGGCGATTATTAATCGCCCGAAAAGCCGCCATTAGATGTTTTACAAACGGGCGAATGATATTCGCCCCTACGGATTTGTGCGTTCCAATTTGCTCCCGTAAACTTTAATTTACCACACAAAAACCTCCGCTTTAGCGGAGGTTTTGCTTTAAAATCTTGCTTCGGGGTCGATTATCTCACCGTTCATAAAGCGTTCTACATCGGCGATTACCTTTTCTACCATTGTAATAGGCAGATAGAACTCGCCAACGCCGTTAATCGTGTAAAGCACGCGGCGGTCGGTGTACTGATAAAAGCTGATTTCACGGGTTTTGCCGGAGTGTGTAACCATTTTTATGGTGAGCAGCTTGTTTTCGGGAGAGTTTATAAGATACTCCTTGTCACTTTCGCTCATGTCAAAGTAGCCGTCATGAGTCAGCATCAGCATCGACTTCCAGAGGTTTTTGAAATTGTCAACATCGCCGTTTTGACCGCTTTTAAGGTCTTTAACGCTTGCAACTTTATCGTCCTTTACGTCAATTTGGAAAGCATGGCTTCCGCTCTTGCTATCAAACGAAATTGTGTCAACATTTATGATATTAGTCTGGAAAATGTAGGGCGAAACCCACTTGTCAAGTCCCCATTCGAGAAAGTCTACCGTGATTTCCTCAACGCGAGAAAGCGTGCCTTTCATCGCCGAATAAACATAGTAGAAGTATTCGCCGTTTTCATCGCGTTGCTTTTCGCTAAAGCAAAGAAGATTTGGGAAAAATGCCACAACGGTGTCTTCATCGTCCATAATCGGCGAGCCAAACGCAAGCTCGTACGCGGGCATATTTGGATTTATGCCATGCTCTGTAAGCGTTTTTTCGTCGACATTGTAGGAGAGAATTTCGGTTGCCATAAAGTTGTTAGTGCCCAGCGTGTCGATTGCGGAGAATTTTGTAAGCACGCTTGTGTAAAGCTGACTTGCAAAATATCCCTCGGGGTACGAAAGGCGATGAATGCCCATGGAGTTGAACTCATCGCGCTCGTTTGCATTGACAAAGTTAATGGCTATAAAGTCCTCGCCGCCCTTGCGCAGAGAAAAGTTGTTAACGAGAAAATAGTGGTTCATGTCGGTGGGGTACACAAGTCCAAAGTCGATAAGGTACTCCGATGTGCCAAGAAGGTCATTTTCGATACTGTAGCCAAGCACGTAAACCGCGTTTTTATCTGGTACGCGCACATAATAGCCGTCGTTTGCAAGCGTTTCGTCACCGATGTAAACGGTGTAAGAAAGACCGTTTTTGGTTTGCACCTTGAACTCTGCCTGATGTGCGCCGTTAGAAAGACCGTATTTTTCAAAGTCCTCGGCGGTGACGTCAGCATCAAAGGTGTAGTACGTCTGGCAGACGTTACTAAGCAGCATTTGCACCTTGTACAGATTAAGCGGTGCGTACTTGTTGCTTTCAAGCACGATATCGCCGTCATCGGTGGCAAGGAGTGCGTAAGCGCCGTTTTTGTTTTTAACATCAATGCGCTTGACGTCTGCAAACGCGATGGTTGGCAGCATCTTATCAAGTGTGTTGTTGGTGTTTTCAACAACCGCGGTGCTTGACTGATACCACAAAAGCACGCCGAGCGCTACGCAAAGCAGAACACACAGAGCCGCACATACAGAGGTGGTAATTATGCGTTTTTTACTCATCTGTATTTTCTCCTTGTAACGATTACAATTCCGCAAACGGTAATAGCAAGCGGCAAAACAGTGACAAGAAGCACCGTGGTGCGAATAGCCTCTGCCGCGGTCATGTCCTCAATTTCGGTCTTTGCAAATACCTTAAAGTCGATATCCGCAGGTACCTTTTCTCTGCCCATCATGCGGAACGCGTAGTACATAAGGTCGCGGTTGCCGTAGGTGTTGGACTCGAGATAGTCGGCACTTGTGAGTTTGTTTGTGCCTGCCGCCATTACATATGAGTAGAATACGCCGCTGTTGTTTTGATTTAACTCACGGGTGATGGTCATTAAGTTGTAGGAGCCTTCGCGGTCAACGATCTCGCCGTTTTTCTTTGTAACGGAGCTGTTTGACGAGAGGAGAACGGTGGACATTTCGCGGTATGCGTTGTTGCCCGAGTATTCGTAGGTGTAAGTGGGCGCGCCTTCTTCGGTTATGCCTGCGGTGTAGCCGTTTGCAACGTTAATAGGGCGCACGTTTTTAACAATGGTTTTGGGAGGCGCGTCAGCCTGACTGAGTTCCTTTTGGAGGCTTGCCGCAATGGTCTTTTCCGCATCGGGGTAAACCGCAACGATTGCGTTTCCGTCTACGTCAAGCGAGCTTGCCGTGTCAACGACTGTGCCTTCGCCGAATACAATGCCCCATTCCTCAAGGAACTGCTCAAGGTTAGGAAGATACTCGGTTTCGGGGTTTTTAAACACCATGAGAGTGCGGTTGCCCTCAAGGAACTTGTCAATAGCCTCAATTTCGGACTTGGCGGTTACATCGTAGATGCTCTTGCCTGCAAAGTCATATTTCGGGTCATTGATGATAAGCAGACGGCAATCGTCGGGAATCTCGCTCTTTGTAAGGTCGATTCTGCCAACCTCGTATCCTGCAAGCGAGATAACTGTGGAAAACGCCGCGATGTCTTTATCTGAAAGTGCCTCGCCGTGTCCCTCGGTGAAATATGCCTTGGGAGAGGAGTCGGCGGTTACTGCAAGGCACGCTGCGGCAAAGGTTTCTTCGCCGTTGTATGCCCAGATGCCGACATTGTCATCGCGGATAAAGAAAGCGTCAAGCGCATACTTGCGGAACTCGCTCGGCTTTTCGCCAACCTCGCGAGTTTCGGGATTGCCCTTTTCAACGATAACATCGGTTTCGCGGATGGGGGTTTCGGAGGTGTTTTTATAATCCTTTAAAAGGTGCGGGTTAAGCTTCGAGTTTACATAGCGGACGTTGATGTTGTCAAACTCTTTGTCAAGCTCGTTTGCGGTGTTTGAAATGTAGTGGAGATATGAGTTGCTTTCAACGTAGTCCTTGTCGTGACAAAATGTAATTGTTACTTCGTCGCTGACGTTGGCAAAAACATTTTTAGCCGCGTCGGAGAGCGTCCAGAGTCCTGCGCTTGTAAGGTCGAAGTATAGCGGAAACATGGTTGCAAGCAGGGTAAATACCGCGTTTGCAAGGATAACCATAAGTATTACCGCCGCGGTAAACGCAGTGGAAACGGAGGAGTATTTAAAACTTCTTTTCTTCAAAATGTTCATTTCACACTACCTCCTTTACGCGCTGTATCTGCGTCGCTCGTAAATGCGGCAGGTAACAAACAAAAATACAAAGCAAAGCGAAATATAGTAGAAAATCGCGGAGAAATCAAAGAGACCTTGCGTGAGTCCTTCAAAGCGGCTCAAAATTGAGAACCAGCTTAAAATATAACGCGCAGGATACCACGAAATCACGCCGCCGAGCATGCCGATAAGCAGCATTACAAGAATCATAAAGAATGTGCCAATAGCTGCGGCAAGCTGATTTTCAGTGAGCGAAGAAACAAACATGCCCATGGCAATGAAAGCCGCACCCACAAGCGTGGTGGCAATAATGTTGCCGAGTATTACGCCTGCTTCAGGCTCGGCAAAAACGAAAAGCGAAATATAGGAAAGCGAGCAGAGCAGATTAGCCGCAAAGAACATGGTAAACGCCGCGAGGAACTTGGCAAAAACCATTTTGCCAATGGATATTGGCGCGGTGAGGAGCAGCTGCTCGGTCTTCATCTTGCGCTCCTCTGCAAAAAGCTTCATGGTAAGCAACGGAAGCGCAATCATCATGATGAAAAGCATCATGGTAAAGTATGTAGAAATATCGCTTGAATTTGCAAGCAGCGTAGTCATTGAGAAAATCGCCGCGCAAAGCGCAATCATAACCGCGAAAAACACATAGCCTATTGCGCTGACAAAGTAGGAGCGCAGTTCTCTTTTATAAATTGCAAACATTATGCTTCCTCCTTGTCAATAAGACTGATAAATACGTCTTCAAGACTTGCGCCGATTGCTTCAAGTCCCATGATAGGATAGTTCTTTGCCGCAAGCGCAAAGAAAAGCGGCTTACGAACGTCAACGCCGCGCTCGGCTTCAACCGCGTAGGCAATAGCGTCGCCGTCACGTTCGGGGAGTGCATCGCATGCAAGTACGCCCGATGTATTTTTGATAATCGAAAGCACCTCTGCCTGCGGACCGCTTACAAAAACCTTGTAGCGGCGGTTGTCCATGATAAATTTGTTAATCTCCTCGGTCTTGCCGTCGGCAACTATATGGCCGTGGTCAATGATAATCATGCGGTCGCAAACTGCCTGCGCCTCCGAGAGGATGTGAGTGCTTAAAATAACGGTGTGGTTTTTGCCGAGTGCGCGTATAAGGTTGCGCACCTCGATGATTTGTTTCGGGTCAAGGCCAATGGTAGGCTCGTCCAAAATGATAAGCTCGGGGTCGCCGATAAGCGCCGCCGCAATTCCCACACGCTGCTTGTAGCCTTTGGAGAGGTTGCGGATAATGCGGTTTTTTACATCGCGGATTTTCACCACGGAGCAAATCTCGTCAAGATGTGCGGCGCGAGGAAGGTCGCATCCGCGAAGCTCGTAAACAAAATTAAGATATTCGTTTACGGTCATTTCCATGTAAAGCGGAGGCTGCTCGGGGAGATAGCCGATTTTCTTTTTAACTGCCTCGGGCTTTTCCAGAATTTCGTCACCGTCAACGTAAACGCTGCCGATGTTGGAGGAAATGTAGCCCGTAATTATATTCATAGTAGTCGATTTGCCCGCGCCGTTTGGTCCGAGAAATCCGACGATTTCGCCCTTGCCGATGTGAAAGCTGATATCGGAAAGTGCGGTGTTAGAGCCGTATTTTTTTACCAAGTTTTCGACTTTAAGCATCGTAAAACTCCTTATTAAAATTTATTCATATTATTGTATCACAACTATAATATAAAATCAACAATCCGAGGTGTGAAACTTTTGTGATGAAAAAGAGAGATAAATTAAAGCTTACACGCGACTCAAACATCTAAATGTTGAATTCGGTTCTGTCGCGCGCCCGACTCCGCCTTGAATGCTAAACGCATTCGATTTTGACAAAATACGGCGGAGCCATCGTTACTTTCGTTCATTCATCGCATATTTCTACTG
>JAZNOM010000120.1:0-1904 GCA_045580835.1 Eubacteriales bacterium | reverse complement strand
GCTGCCTGCTGTAGCATTTTCGGGAATTACAAAATTAACGGTCCCAAGCGTAAGGTCGCCTGCAACGTTCTTAAGTCCAAGATGCGCCATAACAATCTTTACGGGGTTGGCACCTGCGGTTGGAGATGCGCTTGCATACATTCCGTTTGAAATAGTTTGAGCCGAAGTATAGGACAAAACCGCAGGATCATATCCAAGCTCAACTTGCAATCCTGCAACTCCCGGATTATGGAAAATAGCAACGGTTACACTTACCTCTTCTCCCGCTTTACCATAGGCATCAGTAACGGAAAAAGTCGGAAGGAACTGCTTTACAATTACGAGAGTGCTTGTGTCCGAATAAAACGTTGCCGATGCGCCGAAAGTCTCTGCAACAAAAGCCGCAGGAATATAGGTGTGCATATCTACGGTTATCATCGGCACATCCAAGGTGACGATTTCACTGTTGAGAATTGCCGTTTTACTGTTAAGTGTCATTTCAAGCTCGTTTTCGCCATCCTTGAATCTCGCAGTCATGGTGGTGTTATCCCATGAAACAACTACTTCAAGTTCTTCCGCCAAAAAACCGGCATTAATCATAAGCGTGCCGTCTTTCATTATCGGAGCTGCGTAAAGAGCCTGCTCTTCGCCGTTTATAATAGCGGTTGTACTATCGGCAGTAAGGTGAATCTCATTAATATCATATAGGCTGAATGCGTTTGCAGCATGTATAAGATTTACGTCTTTACTCGTTGTAAAATCGCCGCTTACGGTCATTGTAACCGTACCGTCAAGATAAAAATCAAGGTTATAGTTTTTGTCAAAGCCTATTTTTTGCAGCGGTACGGTATAGCTTCCGCTTGCGCTTGACAAGGTTACCGTGTTATTCTCTGCATCTATTTCCGTAATAACGGCATTAATTACATTGCCGCTTGCTACAAGCTTGAGCGTACGAATAACGCGCAAAAGTCCGCCGTTGTCATGTTCGCTATTCACAACCTGTTGCAAAATGCCAAGGACATCAATTATTTCTATTTTGCCGTCTGCAGTAACATCCGAGTATCCGTAGTCGCCTTCTTCAATCGCAGAAACGCAAAGGGTAAACAAACACACTGCGACTACAAAACAAGCCGCGATTTTAATTAATGCTTTCATATATCCCCCAAAAATATGTATTACAAATATATATTAGCACACCAATATACACTTGTCAATACACTTTTGAGAATTAAAATATGGGATAACCTGCGGAGGTGTGTGCATCGTAAAGTTCGTCACACATTTTTATAATTTCATCAACCGAAAGTTCGCTTGCGGTATGCGGGTCAAGCATTGCCGCGTGGTAGATTGCCTCCTTCTTCTGAGTAACCGCGGCTTCTATTGTAAGAAGTTGAACATTGATATTAGTGCGGTTCATTGCGGCAAGTACTTCGGGGAGATCGCCCACAACAGTGGGAGTAATTCCGCTGCCATCTACAAGGCATGGCACCTCAACGCAGGCATTATGCGGAAGATTTGTAATGAGTCCGCGATTAAGTACATTACCACCGATTTTATAAGGCTTATTAGTAACCATAGCCTCCATAATGTATGATGCATACTCGCCCGTACGCTTATGCTCCATGTCCTCGCCGGAAAGCAAGCTGTCACGACGAGCGTTCCAACGCTCAATCTGCTTTATGCAACGGCGAGGGTACTCATCAAGCGGAATATTAAAACGTTCGATAAGTTCCGGGTATTTTTCTTTGATATAGAACATAGTGTATTCTGCGCTATGCTCGCTGGACTCGGTTACATAATATCCAAGTTTGTTGATAAAGTCCATGCGCACCATGTCGCCGTGCTTTTCATTGTTAATCGTCTTTGCTCTTTCACGGATTTCGGGATATAGATCGTTGCCGTCTTTATCATAAATTTCAAGCAGC
>JAZNOM010000119.1:0-5930 GCA_045580835.1 Eubacteriales bacterium | reverse complement strand
TACGGGAGCAAATTGGAACGCACAAATCCGTAGGGGCGAATATCATTCGCCCGTTTGTAAAACATCTAATGGCGGCTTTTCGGGCGATTAATAATCGCCCCTACAGGTTTGATAATCATTTTCGCTTAGTGCTCATAAACTATAATTTATTTTACCACCATTGTTAGCTTTTTGCAACAGCAATATAATTGTTGACAAGTCAACATCTTTGTGGTATCATAATATTATGGAATAAAGATTTTATACGGAGGAAATCATGGAACAAGAGCGTTTTATGCGCTTTGTCAATCTTATCGACGGCATACACAAAAGCATTCAGAAAATAAGGGTTGACAATGCCGCTACATTCGGTATAAAAAGCGTGCATATCTTTTGGGTGTATGAACTTTTGGCACACCCGGAGGGACTCAGTGCGACCGAACTCGCCGCAAACAGCAATATCGACCGTTCACTTATTTCACGCGAAATATCCGCACTTGAAGCAAACGGATTTATTAAAATTGAAAAGCAGAGCGGAAAGCGCAATTACAACTCAAAGCTTACGCTCACGGAAATGGGCATTGAGGCGGCAAACAAAATAAAACAACTTGCAATGAGATTTCAAGACATTATCGGAAAAAACGTCCCCGAAAACGAGCTCGAAATTTTTTACAACGTGCTTGCGAAACTATATAACAATTTTGAAATCTTAAACGAGGAACAAATATGAAAAACTATCCTTATTACGATTCAAGAACCTATGTAAACATGCGCGAATTTATCGAGCATCTCGACAAAAAATTCGGTAGCAATACCGCAATTTCGTTCAGAAAAAATCCCCACGATGACGAACTTCACCTCCGCAGCTACAGCCGCCTTTGCGAGGACGTGCGCTGCATCGCAACCGCACTTGCAAGCCGCGGCTACGGCGCAAACTCCCACGTTGCGCTCATCGGCAGACTTTCCTACGGCTGGATCTGCACGTATTACGCAATGCTCTGCATTGGCGCAGTGCTTGTTCCGCTTGACCCCGATTGGAGTGCTGCCGACCTTGCCGACACCGTGACAAAGGCAGAATGTACTTCTCTTTTCTGCTGCGACGATGTGCTTGCAAACAAGGCTGAAACTATCTGCCAAGCAGCAGGTATCGAAACCGCTATAGCCATCGACTACGCCGAAAGCGCTCTTACTCTTGAAAAGCTTCTTCTTGAAGGCATACAGCTCCGAGAGAACGGCGACCGCGGCTATGAAAGCGCGCGAATCAATCCCGACAAGCTTTCATTGCTCGTGTTCACCTCCGGCACTACCGGCAAGGGCAAAGGAGTTATGCTTACTCAAACCGCTATTCTTTCAAACCTTTCCGGCGCGCTCAAGCTTATCAAAATCAAGGACGGCGGCAGAACCGTTGGCGTGCTTCCTCCGCACCACACATTCGGCTCAACCATTAATATTCTTGCCAACATGTCGTTTGGCACACATATATACCTCTCATCCGGCGTGCGCTATATCGTAAAAGAACTCAAGGAACAGCGCCCCACACACCTTATTTTAGTTCCTCTCTATCTTGAAACATTCTACCGTAAGATAAAAGCGGCAATCGCCGACAGCGGTAAGGAAAAGATTCTTTCCGGCATGATGAAGGTCACAAACGCTATCAGCCGTACCGGCCTTGATATGCGCCAAAAGCTTTACAAAAACATGCTTTCTGCATTTGGCGGCGAGCTTAAATATGTTGTTTCGGGCGGTGCGCCGCTCACCGAAGAGGTTGCAAGCACCTTTGAGTCTTTCGGTATCACAATCATCAACGGCTACGGCATAACCGAGTGCGCTCCTCTGCTTTCGGCGAACCGCGACAAGCAGCAGAAAAAAGGCAGTATCGGCATGCCCGTTCCCAATGCAACCGTTAAAATCAAGGACCCAGATGAAAACGGCGAGGGCGAAATCATTGCAAAAGGCCCCAACGTAATGCTTGGCTATTACAAGGATGCCGAGGCAACCGCCGAAGCGTTTGACGAGGACGGCTACTTCCGCACGGGCGACATCGGCAAGCTTGACGAGGACGGCTGGCTCTACATCACCGGCAGAGCGAAAAATCTCATTATTCTATCCAACGGCAAAAACGTTTACCCCGAGGAAATCGAGGTTGAGCTTGCGGCAGTTCCCGGTGTAATTGACGTTGTAGTTTACGAGGGTATTTCCAAGCGCGGCGGAGAAAACAACGCAATTGTTGCAGAGATTTTCCCCGATAGCGACTATCTAAAGAAGAACAATATCGAGGATAAGCAGGCATACTTCCGCAAATATATCAACGACTTCAACCGCACCGCCGTTGCGTACAAAAAAATCGGTGTGCTGAAGATAAGAGAAACCGAGTTCCCCAAGAACACGCTCCGCAAAATCACAAGATTTAAGATTGACAAAACAATTGATTAAACTTTTTTCAAAAAGTTGTTGACAAATTGAATTTAAAGTGATAATATATATAGGTCAGCAAGAACTGACCTATATATGCGCTTGTAGCTCAGTGGATAGAGTGCCCGGCTACGAACCGGTAGGTCGCAGGTTCGAATCCTGCCAGGCGCGCCAAAAAACTCCAAGGACTTTCGTCCTTGGAGTTTTTTGCATCTCAGACTGGCAGGATTCGAAGGGCGCGTGTTAGAAAGGCTGCCAGTGGCAGGCTTTCCCGCGCCACCGCTCCGCCCGCAGGCGGGCGAATCCTGCCAGGCGTTTCCCTGCCGGGCGCTATCTTGCACAAAACGGTATCAGCTTTCGCTGATACCGTTTTTATATGCTGCTTCTTTCAAAATTCTATTCTCGTTTTCGGTAAAGCCTGCGCCAAACTCCACGTTTCTCACATCAAAATCAAACATTTTTGCAAAAATTGTAAGTGCGGCAAGAAAACTGCCGTGCTTTGACGGATGCGACAAATCGGGGTCATACAGTTCAATATCGCTATTCTTATACACCTCATAAAACGCAAGCCCTGCATGTGCAACACGCGCACCAAGTTCTTTGCCGATTGCATTGTAGGCGTCGGCAAGCTTTGTTGTCATGCTTTCCTGCGTGAGTGAAAACTCGTCAAGTTTTGCGCTGCCCTCTCTGCGTCCCCACGTACTGTAGAAAACTGCGGTGGCGCCGTTTGCCTTTACCTTTTCGTAAAGTTTGCGAGCCGAAACCCAAAAGCGCTCGGTATTTACCACAGGGCGCAGACTTTGCTCCTGCAAAACGACAAAATCATAAGAGTTATCGCGAAGCGCAGCATCAATCGCCGCTCCGCACTCATCATTCATATCCGCATGCTTTTCAAGTGTCCAACCGCCCTTTGTAATAGCAGTTACATTTACGTCATACCCCGCGCTTTCTGCAATTTTTGCAAAATACTCGGTTGGCATATCGTTAAAATAGGTGTAGCTGTTGCCAATAAATAAAATATTGTATGTTTTCATTGTTTTGTCCCCCATATCTTAATTATAATCAAATCTATGCTTGTTGTAAAGCGTTAAAAAGTGTGGTATAATTTCAAATAATAGGAGTATGACTATGAAAGATAGATTTATACATTTATATACCGAAGAGGGCGAAAAGCTTGCAGGCGTGCCGTGGAATGTTTATCCGCGTCCCGGGATGGTGCGCGACTCGTTTTTCTGCCTTAACGGCGAGTGGGATTTTGAATCTGGCAAAGCCCCAAATACCAAAATCACCGTGCCTTTTGCACCCGAGTCGCTGCTTTCCGGAATCAACAAACGCATGGGCAACCTTGCGGTACTTCATTATTTTAAAAAATTCTCTCTGCCTGAAAACTTCAATCGAGGCAGAGTGCTGCTGCACTTTGGAGCGGTCAACAAAAGCATGAGCCTGCATTTTAACGATATTGACTTTGGCGAGCATATCGGTGGATATACACATCTGACATATGATGTCACCGACTATTTGAAGGACGAGAACACTATTGACCTTGTCGCGGTAAACTCGCTCTATGACCAAAGCTATCCCTACGGCAAGCAGTCGGCAAACCGCGGCGGAATGTGGTACACACCTGCAAGCGGAATCTGGCAGACCGTTTGGCTTGAGAGCGTGCCCGAAACATATATCAAAAAGCTTGATATAGAAACCGGCACAAACTTTGTAAATATCACAGCCGTGGGCGTTTGCGACGGTTTTGTAACCCTTCTCGGGCACAACTATCCGCTTGTGGGCGGTACGGCGCATATCGAAATTGAAAATCCAGTTTTGTGGTCGCCTGAAAATCCGCATCTGTATCGCTTTACCGTGACCGCCGGCGAAGACAAGGTCGAGTCATATTTTGCACTACGCACACTTGAAATTAAGGAGTTTGACGGCACAATGCGCCTTTGCCTGAACGGAAAACCCTACTTTTTCCACGGTGTGCTGGACCAAGGCTATTACTCGGACGGTATTTTCACTCCGGCTTCACCAAAATGCTATGAAGATGACATTTTAGCGATGAAATCGCTCGGTTTTAACACGCTTCGCAAACACATCAAGATTGAGCCGGAGCAGTTTTACTATGACTGTGACCGCCTCGGCATGATTGTTTTTCAGGATATGGTAAACAACGGCGACTACTCGTTTTTGCGCGACACCGCACTGCCCACTCTCGGCTTTAAGCACCGCAATGACCGCAAGATGCACAAGGACGAAAAAACTCGCGCGCGCTTTATCGACGCGATGGAAGAAACGGTTGAAATGCTGAAAAATCATCCGTGTATCTGCTATTGGACAATCTTCAACGAGGGCTGGGGACAGTTTTGCGGCACGGAAATGTATGAAAAATTGAAAAGCCTTGACTCCTCGCGCTTTATCGACACCGCCTCGGGGTGGTTTTACGGGTGCGAAAGTGACATAGAAAGTCCGCATGTATATTTCAAGCCCTTTGAAATGCCGAAAAGCGATAAGCCAGTGGTGCTTTCAGAGTTTGGCGGCTACGCGTACAAGCTGAAAGAGCACTCTTTCAACCTCAAAAAGACTTACGGCTACAAGCTTTTTGAAAACGGAGAAGACTTTAACCGCGCGCTCGAAAAGCTATACCGCGACGAGATAATCCCTGCAGCAAAGCAAGGGCTTTCGGGCGCGATATATACCCAGCTTTCGGACGTTGAGGACGAAACAAACGGCATCCTCACCTATGACCGCAAGGTCTGCAAGGTGGATAAAGCCACGATGCTTGAAATAGCAAAAGAATTGCTCTCCTAGCCGTTAATTCTTATTGCAATTCTCTTTTCTTTATTGTATAATTATCACATCATTTTTCCGAAAGGACACACCATGAGAGCCAGAAAAAGAAAACACGGCGCAGAGCGACTCGCCGCCGCCGCAGAGGTTTTGTGCTATGACAAAGCCGCTATATATGAAAATCCGCAATCCCCGTTTGACGAAAGCCGTCCGCTCTGCCTTGAAATAGGCTGTGGCAAAGGCAAGTTCTCCTGCGATATGGCAGTAGCGCATCCAAATGCAAACTTCTACGCAATGGAAAAGGTTGAGGACGTCATGGTTTGCGCCGTTGAAAAAGCAATGGCAATTGACGGTGGCGCACCGAAAAACCTGCGATTTATCATTGGCGATGCCAAGGAGCTTACCGAATGGTTCAAAAGCAAAACATTTGATTGCATCTTCCTCAATTTCAGCGACCCGTGGCCTAAAAAAGGTTACTACAAGCGCCGCCTTACATACCGCGCTTTTCTCGAAATCTACAAGCAACTGCTCAAAGATGACGGTATTCTCCGTCTTAAAACCGACAATGTAGGTCTTTTTGACTTCTCGCTTGAGGAGTTTGAAGCCGCAGGAATGGAGGTTGTAAAAATGAGCCGCGACCTGCACGCCTCCGAGTTTAACGAGGGCAACGTTATGACCGAATATGAAACGAACTTTTCATCCCAAGGCATGCCCATAAATTTTGCTGAAGTAAAAACAAAATAAAAAATCCCGCAAAA
>JAZNOM010000118.1:0-12555 GCA_045580835.1 Eubacteriales bacterium | reverse complement strand
AAAATGCAAGCATTTTGAAGTGGAGCAAAACCGTTCGCTCAGCGTGCAAGGTGCTAAAGCACCTGACGACCTAAAGGTCGTGCTCGACCGCACGCGGTTTTTAAGGTGTAAAAAAGCCGGCGCATGTCCGTCTTTTTTACGGAATTTTAATTGCATAATCTTTAATTTACCTTATCGTTACCACGCAAAAAGGACTCTTGCGAGTCCTTTTAAATCTTATTTTACAAGAGTAGCAGTGTTTGTAGCCGCATCCCACTTGATGTTTGCATTGTCAACGCCGAGGGCGTTTGCAATAGCGCGAACCGGCAGGTATGTGCGGTTGTTTTCGATAATTGCGGGGGAGTCAAGTGCAACGGTCTTGCCGTTAACTGTCATGTTAGGTGCGTCGATAGTTACAACGATAGTAACGTCCTCGTTTGAGAGAGTAGCGGTTCTTGTAGCCGCATCCCACTTGATGCCCTCATTTGCTACGCCGAATGCATTTGCAAGGAATCTTACGGGAAGCATTGTGCGGTTATTGCGGTTAATCGGTGCGGCATCAAGAGCCTGCGGAAGACCGTTGATGTACGCGGTCTTAGAGCCGATTGTAAGCTTAACCTCGGTCTTTTGAGGTTCGTCTTCAAGAGTTTCGGGCATGATAACAATGCCGTCGCCCTCGATAGAGTCAAAACCATGGTCAGCGCTTTCAAAAATGAGAGTACCGCCCTCGTCAACAACAAGCTTCATGGTGTAAAGCTGCTTTGTGAGGTTCTGCACGCCATCGCCGATGGTGAGGACGCCGCCATTTGCAACTTTAATGGTGTTTTGACCGTTTTCCTGGAAGAGAATGATGTTTTCAAGGCGAACATCGCCCTCAATGGTGAGAGTTTTGTTACTAAGCATTTTAATCATACCGCTTGCAGGGTTTTCAACGTTTTCAGCGTTTACATAGTTAACACCGTCGTATGCGCCGGTAATAGTGAGCTGACTGCCAAGCTTCGGAATGGTGTAGTCGCCGCCTACATAAAGACGTCCGGTTGCGACAAGCGTACCGCCGCCTGCAACTACAGACATTGCGCCGTTTTCGGTAAGCTTAAGCAAGGATTTTTTAGGAGCTTCGGGAGAAAGACCGTTGTTATTGTTGTTGCCGGTGTTGTATGCGATATAAGCAACTGCCGGAGGAACATTTGTAAGCGCGGAGTTGTCCTCCTTTTTAATTTCGCCCTGCTTAACCTTGAGGTATTCGTAGGTGTAGCCTTCAACAACCTCGCCGCCATTATTGCAAACAATATCAAAGTCGCCGCCGCTGATGATTGCGCGGCCGCCGTTTTCAACGATAATCTTCACCTTAACGCCGGTTTTGGACATGGACTTAACGCCGTCACCGATAACCAGAGTTGCGCCGCTCTTTACAACAAACGCAGTTGCAGTGGCATGCTCCTGGAAAATGATGATATCGTCAATAATAACGTCACTTTCAATGGAGAACTGCGCGCCCGATGCCATTTTGAATGCGCATGCAGGATTTGTGGCAGGTTCTGCGTTCATATAATTTGTGCTGCCGTAAGCGGATGTGATAAGCAAAGGAGATTTCGTAACGGGAAGAGTATAGTTCTTTGCAAGGTACGCTTTGCCGGACACAACCATGGTGCCGCCGTTTGTAAGCAAGCCCACAACGCCCGATGCGCGTGCCGTGCCAAATGTTTTTTTAGCAGATGAAGCGCTTGCGCCCGAAGCATCGTCCGAACCGCCGTAGTCAATAAAGCCGACGTCGTCGCTTGTGATGTACGGAAGGGCTGCGGGAGCGGCTTCTGCTGCGTAAACAGGCATTGCCATAACAAGCATCAATGCCGCAAGCAAAAGAGAAAAAATCTTTTTCATATATACCTCCAAAAAGGGATTTTTCAACAAATACATTATACACTAAAGGCAAACGCAAGTCAACAATGCATAAAAACTGTTGCGTTTTAGGGAAGTGTTTGGTTGAAATTGCAAATCCCAAAGCAAAAAGGAACGCGTGAGCGTTCCTTTTTTATTATTATTTGAGCGATGTGCCTTCAAACATATCGGTTGTGTCGCAGCCCTCGGGGATTTTGAGGTCGCCGATGCTTGAGAGGTTTTTGCAGTATGAAAACATGCCGTACATGCTTGTGGCGTTTGATGTGTCCCAGCCTGAAAGGTCGCCCACGGTTGCGAGATTGCTGCAGCCGTTGAACATGGTAGTAAAGTATATTACGTTTGATGTGTTCCAGCCTGAGAGGTCGCCGACAGTGGTGAGCTTTTCACAGCCGAAGAACATAGAATCAAAGCTCTTTGCGTTAGATGTGTCAAAATGCGAAACGTCAATGTTTTCAAGCTTAGAGCAGCCGAGGAATGCGCCCTTCATGCTGACCATCTTCGAGGTGTCCCAACCGCTGACATTGACGCTCTTCAGCTTGTAGCAACGATGGAACATGCCTGTAATATGCTCAATATTTGAGGTGTTGAGTGTCGAAAGGTCGATGCTCTCAAGGCTATCACAGTAAACGAACATCTCGTAAAGGTCGGGAGCAATATCGGTATAAAAGCAACCGTTGAAATTAATCTCCGTCATGTTTTTGTAGTACATAAACATACGGGAGCAGTCCTTTGCGGTAACGCCGCCCTCTCCTGCGATGTAGAGATTCATACCGTCGTCAACCCAAGCCCACACCGAGCCGTCTTTCGCATCCGAAACGTCCCACGCGTCTGCGCCCTTATCTTTTAGAGTATCTAAAAAAGTGACGGTTTTGATGTCGGAGCGGTATATTGCTTCATTTTGAAATACCTTTGCGGTGCTTATAGTCTGCGAATCTGCCATAAGGATATTGTCGGGGTAGTTTTTTACGGGTTCGGGAGCGGTTGTAGCCTCGGTAGTTGCCTTGGTAACGTCTGCACTTGCTATTTCGCCAACATTGCCGCCGAGTTCGTCACCCGTTACGATTTCAACATTCTCTACGCATGAA
The DNA here is from genome assembly GCA_045580835.1 of Eubacteriales bacterium. Classification (GTDB taxonomy): domain Bacteria; phylum Bacillota; class Clostridia; order Oscillospirales; family CAG-272; genus UMGS902. The sequence goes on along the minus strand of JAZNOM010000118.1, from coordinate 9,592 downwards.
ACAAAAGTGAAAACAACGCACAATGCAAGAAGGAATACAAATATCTTTTTCATATTTATTCTCTTTCTTAAAAAGGACTCCGAAGAGTCCTTTTTTATAAATTAATAATCTGTTTTTAAGACGGACATGCGCCGGCTTAAAAACACCTTAAAAGTCGCGAACGGTGAGTGAGCCGCGAGGCTTGCGACTTTGCAATCACTTCAAAATCCTTTGGATTTTGAAGTGGGGAATTAATAGTTTCCTGCAAACATTTTGTCAGTCTTAACAGCGTCAGCGTGCTCGCCAAAGTACTTCTTCGGGTTGATGCCAACGAAGTTTGCAAACTCAACCATCTCGCGGAGAGTGTTGATGTTTACGGGTGCGCCGTCCTTCATGATGCGCGCGGTGTTTTCAACCTCTTTTTCACCGTGGGTGTAGATACGGGGCTGACCGTCAGCCTTGGGAGAGTTGCGGAGGTCGCGCAGGTATGCGGAGAGGTGCTCCTTGATAGCTGCGGCACTGCCGAAGTTGCTCGGGTCAATAGCGATAAAGCCGTGGCAGATGCCGCTCTTACCGTTCTGCATGGTGTAGTTAGAGGTTGTACCCATGGAGAGAATGGAGCAGAAGATCTCGCAAATCATGCCGTAGCCGTAGCCCTTGTGAGAGCCGAGCTGTTCGGTGTTGCCGCCGAGAGGCATGATACCGCCGCCGTTCTTTGCAACGATGTTTGCAAGTACGTCGGGAGCATCGGTGGATGCGTTACCGTCCTTGTTGAGCGCCCAACCTTCGGGGAGGGGCTTTTCAGCCTTGTTGTACATTTCAAGCTTGCCGCGTGTAACAACGGTGGTGGAAGCGTCGAAGAAGAAGTCATAAGGCTCTGCAGGCATAGCGATTGCAATGGGGTTTGAGCCGAGCATTGCGAGCTTGCCGAATGTAGGAACCATGATAGCTTCAGAGTTGGTGAAAGCCATACCGAGAAGTCCTGCATCGGATGCCATCTTTGCGTAGTAGCCTGCGATACCGAAGTGGTTGGAGTTTTTTACGGATACGATACCAACGCCGTATCTCTTTGCCTTCTTAATTGCCATTTCCATAGCCTTGTGACCGACAAGCTGACCCATGGAGTCGTGCGCGTCGATAACTGCGCTTGTTTTGCAATCGTGAACAACCTCGGGCTTTGCATTTACGTCAATAAGGCCCTTCTCGATACCCTTGTGGTAGCGAACAAGGCGCTGCATGCCGTGGGACTCAATGCCGAACTTGTCGCTCATGAGAAGTACATCGGTGATGATGCGGCATTCGGACTTTTTAAAACCGAGCTTCTTGAATGCGGTCATGCAAAAATCGTCAAGAAGCGGTATGGGAAGATAAACATATTCTGCCATGATATGTAGAATCCTTTCTCTTTGTGTCGTTATTATTTTAACAATGATAAAAACACCGTCGATGCACCGATGCGGTGCACCGGCGGTGCAAAATTATGAAGTTGTCGCCTTACTGAGCGGCAGTAACAATAGCGGTGAAAGCATCGGTCTTGAGCGATGCGCCGCCGATAAGACCGCCGTCGATATTCTCTTTTGCGAGAAGGTCTGCTGCGTTCTTGTCATTCATAGAGCCGCCGTACTGAATAATGATTTCCTTTGCAACGTCTTCGCCGTAGAGCTTTGCAACGGTTGCGCGAATCACGCCGCAGGTTTCGTCAGCCTGCTCGGGAGTAGCGGTAAGACCTGTGCCGATTGCCCAAACGGGTTCGTATGCAATGATAACATTCTTAAGGTCTTCTGCGCTGATGCCTGCAAGGTCAAGCTTTGTCTGCATAGCAACAACCTCGTCGGTGATGCCTGCCTGACGAGCGTCAATCATCTCGCCAACGCAAAGAAGAACCTTGAAACCCTTTGCAAGTGCAGCCTTGGTGCGCTTGTTAACGGTTTCGTCGGTTTCGCCAAAGTACTGACGGCGCTCGCTGTGGCCGATGATAACGTACTCGGTGCCAATAGCCTTAAGCATGTCTGCGCTGATTTCGCCTGTGAATGCGCCCTTTTCTTCAAAGTGAACGTTCTGTGCGCCGATGTGAATGTTTGTGCCCTTTGCGGCTTCAACTGCGGTTGCAATGTCAACAAAAGGAACGCAAAGCACGATGTCGCAGTTGTCTTTGCCTTGTACCATGGGTGCAAGTGCGGTGATAAATTCTTTAGTTTCGGCAGGGGTCTGGTTCATCTTCCAGTTGCCTGCGATTACATAACGTCTGCTCATTATTATATTGTTCCGACCGGTATCTTTGGCGCAGAACAAAATGCGAAAAAAGAAATGAAATGCTTTCACTTTCTTCAATTTTTACTCATAAGGTAGGGAACATGCAAAAGCATGTTCCCATAAATTTCGCATTTTTTGTCGCGCTCGCTACTCTGCCGTATACCTATACGGCGACGAGTACGCGACCGTGCCATCTGCATCCAAACCTACTCGGTCGTTATCCTTTCTTTATTTGTCCTGGAGGCATGCAATACCGGGAAGTACAAGACCTTCAAGGAATTCGAGGGATGCACCGCCGCCGGTGGAGATGTGAGTGATTCTGTCAGCAAAGCCGAGCTGCTCGCAAGCTGCAGCACTGTCGCCGCCGCCTACAATAGTGGTAGCATCGCTTTCAGCGAGTGCCTTTGCAACAGAGATAGTACCCTTTGCGAGAGTGGGGTTTTCAAATACGCCCATAGGACCGTTCCAAACAACAGTCTTTGCGCTCTTTGCAGCTTCTGCATAGAGTTCCATGGTCTTTGTACCGATGTCAAGGCCTTCCTTGTCAGCAGGAATTGCATCGGATGCAACAACCTCAACGTCAACGGGAGCGTCGATGGGGTCGGGGAAGCCTGCTGCAACGGTGGTGTCAACAGGGAGAAGAAGCTTAACGCCGTTTTCTTCAGCCTTCTTCATCATATCACGGCAGTAGTCAATCTTCTCTTCGTCGAGGAGGGACTTACCAACGCCGTAGCCCTTAGCTGCGAGGAAGGTGTAAGCCATACCGCCGCCGATGATAAGGGTGTCAACCTTTCCGAGGAGGTTGTTGATAACGTTGAGCTTATCCTTAACCTTTGCACCGCCGAGGATTGCAACAAAGGGACGCTCGGGGTTAGCGAGAGCCTTGCCCATGATGCCGATTTCCTTCTGGATGAGGTAGCCGCAAACTGCAGGGAGGTAGTCAGCAACACCTGCGGTGGTTGCGTGTGCGCGGTGAGCGGTACCGAAAGCGTCGTTTACATAAACTTCTGCCATGGAAGCAAGTTCTTTTGCAAATTCGGGGTCGTTCTTTTCTTCGCGAGCGTCAAAACGAACGTTCTCAAGGAGCATTGCCTGACCTTCTTTGAGGGTAGCAGCCTTTGCCTTTGCATCTTCGCCTACGATGTCGTTTGCAAGCTCAACGGTCTGACCGAGAAGCTCGGTGAGGCGAGCAGCAACGGGAGCAAGGGAGTATTTGGGGTTAACTTCGCCCTTGGGCTTACCCATGTGAGAGCAGAGGATAACCTTTGCGCCCTGACCGAGAAGATACTTAATGGTAGGGAGAGCCTCTACGATTCTCTTGTCGGAAGTGATCTTGCCTTCCTTAAGCGGAACGTTAAAGTCGCAACGAACGAGGACCTTCTTGCCTGCAACGGCAACATCTTCAATTGTTTTCTTGTTATACATTAGATGTACACTCCTTTATATATAATTTGTAATAAACAAAATTTATCCACCTTTTAATATACCACACTATTTTGAGAATATCAACATAATTTGTTAATTTTTTGGCATAAAAAAGTGTTTACTTTTTCATGGAAATAGATTAGAATAGATAAGAACAGGAGGGAGAGCCATGACCGACAACTATTTTGCGCTTTCAAAGGTGTATGACAGACTTAACGCCGACCTCGACTACGAGTCGTGGGCGAAGTACATAGACGATAAAATAAAGTCGCACTCGGATATAGACGTGTCGCTTGTACTTGACCTATGCTGCGGTACCGGCACAATGACCATGGAGCTTGACCGTCTTGGCTATGACATGACGGGCATAGACCTTTCTCCCGAAATGCTCGACATTGCGCGCACAAAGGCAAGCGATGCAGGACGTGCGGATAATATCCTTTTTCTTTGTCAGGACATGTGTGAGTTCGAGCTTTACGGCACCGTGCAGGCGGTTGTAAGCTGCCTTGACTCTTTAAATCACCTTGATTCAAAGGCTGATTTAAAAAAGGTTTTTGACCTTGTGCATAACTATCTCGAACCGGGCGGTCTGTTTATTTTTGACCTCAATTCACCGTACAAATTCAAGAATATTTACGGTACAAACGCATATGTGCTTGAGGATGAGGGTATTTATTGCGGCTGGCAGAATATTTACGATAAGGAAAGCCGTATTTGCGACTTTTACACCACCGTTTTTGTGGAAAACGAGGACGGCACGTACGAGCGGTTTGACGACTATGAGCGCGAGTATTGCTTTACTCTAAAAGAGGTTGAAAAGTTGCTTGAAAAATGCGGTTTTGAGCTTGTTTCTGTAGACGGCGATATCGACGGCGCACCCGTGGAAAAAGACACGGAAAGATTTTATTTTACAGCGAAAAGGATTTGAAACAAACAATGACTAAATCACAGATACTTCGTGCGATGACGCGTGACGGCAGCGCACGAATCCATGTAATAAACTCAACCGCTATGGTTGAAGAGTTCCGCAAGCTTCACGGCACTGCGCCCACGGCTACTGCGGCAGGTGGCAGACTGCTCACCGCGGTTTCTGTAATGGGCTCGATGAACGGCGAGGTGCAGGACACCACCACCGTGCAGATAACGGGCGACGGCCCTCTCGGCAAACTTATCGCGGTTGCCGACTACTACGGCAACGTAAAGGCTTACGTTGAAAATCCCGAAACGCATTTGCCCATAAAGGCAAACGGACATCTTGATGTCGGCGGCGCGGTGGGTATGGGACGCATGACCGTTGTGCGCGAATGCGGACAGGCAGAGCCGCATATCGGCATGGTAGAGCTTCGCACGGGCGAAATAGCCGAGGATATTGCGGCTTACTACGCCGAAAGTGAGCAGATTCCTACGCTGCTTGCGCTCGGCGTGCTTGTTGATAAGGATGCGACAGTGCGCGCGGCAGGAGGAGTGCTTGTGCAGCTTCTTCCTTTTGCCGATGAAGCGGTGATTTCAAAGCTTGAAGAAAACGCTGCGGCACTTTCAAACGTTTCGCGCCTTTTTGACGAGGGCAAAACTCTCGAAGAAATTGCCGAAATCGCGCTTTCGGGCATAGAATACGACCCGTTTGACGTGCTTGAAGTTGAATACAAGTGCGATTGCTCGCGCGACCGCATGAAGCGCGCGCTTATCTCGGTTGGCGCAAAGGATTTAAACGAAATGTTTGCAGAACAAGTTGCCGAGGGCAAGGCGGAGGAACTTGAAATCTGCTGCCGCTTCTGCAACAAGGCGTTTACGTTTACAAAAAAAGATTTGGGAATATAGAAAAATTACTCTTGTTTGTCATCCTGAGGAGCATGGCGACGAAGGATCTGAAAACCTTGCAGAGCAAGGTTTTTCTAAGACGAGCCTGTGGCTCGCAGATTCTTCGCATTCGCTCAGAATGACATTGAACTTTAAAATTTCACCTAAATTTCATTTACTTTTACATTTTAATATAGTATAATGGTGTGACATGCTCTTTTAGGAGGTGTTTTTATGAAAAGAACACTTGCGATACTTCTTGCGGCACTGTGCATTACTGCTTGCGGCGAGGTTACAGAAACCACAAACGCGACAACCACCGCAGAAGTAACGGAGGTTGCCACCGTAACAGAGACAACCGAACAAACTACCGTTGCCGAGACTACAGCGGTAACCACTGCTACTGAAACCACCGAGGTGATAACCACAGTGGAAACTACAGCGGAGGTCACTGCCGAAGCAACCACCGAAGCTACGACAACGGCGGCTACAACCACCGAGGCGACAACTGTGCAAACCACTGCGGAAACCACAACCGAGGTTGTAGTGACAACTCTTCCCGAAGAAACAACTGCGCCCGAGCCCCCCGAGGTTTTCTCTTTTGAAAACTCCGACCTTTCCGACTATGTTTTGCTAGGCAAATACCTTGGCATAGAGGTTCATATTCCCGCGCCTGCGCCTGTCAGTGACGAGGAAGTTGAAGAACAGATAAACAAGGTTATCGAAACTCTCCCGTCCGAAGCGATGCTATACACGCGCGCATGCGTCGAGGGCGACAAGATAAACATAAACTTTGTCGGAACGATTGACGGTGTAGAATTTGAGGGCGGCAGCGGCGAAAACATAACGCTTGTGCTCGGAGAGGGCAAGTTTATCCCCGGCTTTGAAGAGGGCATTGTGGGTATGCTGCCGGGCGATGTTTTTCCGATAAATGTGGTTTTTCCCGAAGACTACTATGAAGAATACGCTTCCAAGGCGGCGGAGTTTGAGATTACTCTCAACTATATCTACCCCGCGCTTACCGATGAGATTGCAACCGAGTATTTCGGATATGAAAACGCGGCGGCGGTACGTGCCGACGTCCGTGCATCTCTTGAAAATGCGGCACGAAACGAGCAGAGCGGCGAAAAGGAATCTGCCGCTTGGACAAAGGTTTTGGCAAACTCAAGCGTTGTGGTTTATCCCGAGGAACAGCTTGACGCTGCATTTAACAGGCAGGTCAACATGTATAAAGACCTTGCCGCGTCTTACGGCATGACTTATGAGGAGCTTTTCACAACCGGCTATGGCATATCGGTGAGTGAGGCAGAGGAAATTCTGTTTGAAGCGGCTAAAAACTCCGTAAAGCAACAACTTGTGCTTTATTCAATCGCTCGCGAAAAGGGCATTCCGCTCGATGATGCCTCATATGAAGCCGACATGCTTGCTCTCGCTGAAGGTTACGGACTTGCAAGCGTTGATGAGTTGCTTGCGGCAATAGGCTACACCAAAGCAGAGCTTAAAGAGGTTATCATTTATTCGAGTGTAATAGAAGAAATCATCCAAAAAGCAAATTTTGTCGAAATAAGCCAATAAGGAGATATATTAATGAAGAATTTTAAATCACTTGCGGCGCTTGCGCTTGCGTGTTGCCTTGCTTTCGGCGGGTGCGGAACTGCAGAGGTAATCGAAGATACAACTGCTGACACTACCGCAGAAACCACCGTAGAAACTACCGCAGAAACTACCGCGGAAACCACAGCAGAAACCACCGCAGTAGTTACCGAGGAGGAATATGTTGCAAATTATCCCAATGGATACGACTATTCCACGGCAGACCTTTCAAAGCATGTAACACTCGGCGATTATAAGGAGCTTAAAGTAGAGCTTCTTTCTGCTGAAAAGCTTTCCAAAGAGGAACTTGCGGAAATCATTTATTACTATCGCACACAGTATTCCACCGTTGGTGAGCCTATTACCAACCGCGCGGCAATTCTTACCGACTCGGTTAACATCGACTACGTCGGCACGCTTGACGGCGTGGCGTTTGACGGCGGCACGGCAAGCGGACAGACCGTAGTGCTTGGCGCAGGCGGCTACATACCCGGATTTGAAGAGGGAATCGTGGGCATGAGCGTTGGCGAAACAAAGACCATTGACGCAACCTTCCCCGAAAATTACGGCGTTGATAACCTCAACGGCAAGACTGTTCAGTTTGCAATCACTTTAAACTCGATTTCTCCATCGGTGCTTCCCGAGTATAATGATGCATTTGTTGTTGAAAACTTCTCCGATTACGGACTCACCACAACTGCTGATTTTGAAGAATACTTCAACGCGCAGTACGATTACAACCTTATCGAAGAGAAGAACAAGGCAATTCTTGATGTCGTTACCTCTGCTTCAAAAATCAACGGTTACCCCGACGGACTCCTTGAGGATTATGTAAACCAGCAGATGTTTACCGAAAAGAGCTATGCAGATATGTACGGCATGGAATTTGAGGAGTATGTTTTAACCGGCTACGGTATCGACCTTGCAAGCTATGAAACCATGGTAAAAGAAAGCGCAAGAGAGATGATTGCGCAGGAAATGGTAATCCATGCAGTTGCAAATGCAGAGGGTATAACCGTTAGTGACGAGGACATGGCAAACGAGATTGCAAATTACATCGTTTACTACGGCTATGAAACCGAAGAAGAGCTTATCAGTGCCATGGGCATGAGCGAGGAGCTTTTCCACAATTCTGTAAAGTTTTCCGTAACTTATAACAAGGTTTTGGAAATTTTAAGAAACAATACAACATTTATTTACGCAAAATAAGCATAATTAAGGAGAATTAAAATGAAAAAGACACTTACAGCACTTCTTCTCGCAGCACTTCTTACCCTTTCTCTCGTTTCCTGCTCTGACGGCAGCCTTGACTACACAACGGTTAACCTTGTTGACGAGGGATACGTAACACTCGGCGATTATAAGAACTTTGGACTCGACCTCAGCATGTTTATTACCGCCCCCAACGAAGCTGATGTTATCAGCCACCTTTCTCATATGAGTGACAAGCTTGTAGAGCTTGATACCGCAGCGGCAGACGGCGACCTTGTTGATATCGACTTTGTCGGCACAATTGACGGCGTGGAGTTTGAGGGCGGCAGTGCAGAGGGTACCATGCTCCGCCTTGGCTCTGATACAATGATTGACGGCTTTGAAGACGGCATCGTAGGCATGGCAAAGGGCGATGTTAAGACTATTGACGTAACCTTCCCCGAAGATTACGGTAAGGAAGAACTCAACGGCAAGCCTGCACAGTTTGAGATTACTCTCAACGCTGTTTACGACTCTGCAGTTCTTGATGACCCTGAAGTTCTTGCACATATTCAGGAAGAAACCGATGATACAAGCGCGGTTTGGTCTGTAATCCAGAGCTTTGTAACTGTTAACAAATACCCCGAAAAGTATGTTAAGAGTGTAGCAAAGACCATCTATGACAACTACGAGTACACCTACAGAATGTACGGCATGATGGAAAACATGGATGTTTACGGCATTACCGATGAATACTGCGAGAAGGAAGCAAAGACTTCTATCGACTCCGAGTTCGCCGTATACGCATTCGTTCAGGCTGAAAATATCACCTATACCGAAGAGGAATATGAAGCAATGGCGGCTGAACTTGCGGCTGACTACGGCTATGAAAATGCAGCAGATTTCAAGAAGGCTGTTGACAAAAAGGTTATCGAAACCGAGGTTTACCGCGATAAGGTAATCGCAAGACTCACTGAAATCAGTAAGGAATCTGTAGCAAATATCGAGCTTCCCGAGGTTGAGGAAGGCGATGAGGCTGAAACCGATGAAGTCGCTCCCGAAACCACCGCAGTTGAGACCACCGCAGCAGTAACCGAATAAGTAATAAAAACCGTGATTGTTACCAATCACGGTCAGAGTGCTGACAAACACGTCAGATCGCAAGTAAGAAATAAAAGCGAAGGGAATAAATAGAAATATTTTTTCACTTTGTGTAAAAAACAAAATGCGGCAAGGGCTTTTTAAGCCCTTGCCGTTACTTGCTTTTTCGGATTTTTGTCTCTACCGTACACATGTACGCCGACGAAACAAAAATCCAAAAATCTGCCTGCGGTTCTCATCCTCTGTTCAGCCT
>JAZNOM010000117.1:0-8015 GCA_045580835.1 Eubacteriales bacterium | reverse complement strand
CCCCTCATCCGTCGCCGTACGGCGACACCTTCCCCCAAGGGGGAAGGCTAATAAAATCAAGGCTTCCCCTTGAGGGGAGGCTCCCACGTAGTGGGTGGTGAGGTGTAGCCGCATAGCGGCGTTACTTATCTAAACATTAATTTATCGTAATAAAAAGCAAAAGCCTTGCGAACCGTAGCTTGCAAGGCTTTTATACTACTTTTACTTTAGAACTCAACGGATTTTGCATACTTGAATATATTAGCCTCTTGTGCATCTATATTCTCTTTCAATGTAGCAAACTGAACCAGCCAAAACGCATCTTCCGACTTATACAAAAATGAATAAAAATGGTACTCGGAATTAATTTCCGTATTTAAAAAATCATATTCAAAATATACCAGTCCGTCTTTATATTTCACATCTTCTGTTGTCTTGCCATTTGCAGCCAGAACAAGACGGGCATATTCATCCAAAGTATAATCGGTCATTATACCATCAAACAATTCTGCTTCTTCTTTTATAACAAAAACAGCAACAGTCGGGGAGTCAAAGCTCACGGTATACATATCATAATCTGCTTCAACAAATTGTTTGTTTAAAGTAATCTCCAATCCGTCAGAAGAAAAGGTTTGCGGTGCGGTCTTTATCGCAGATGTAACGCCCGAGGTAACAACCCAACCGAACACTGCGCCTATTAAAACAGCCGCAATCATTACGATTCTTCCTTTTACAGCGCCTTTTTTATGAACCGCCTCGGTTTCTCTGTCGCTAACGCCGTCAAATCTGAACGCGTTTGAATTAGAGAGATTAAAGTGGTGCTGACCTGTAAGGACAACATCTTCTTCACCGGCAGGAACAGTATACACTTCGTTACAATAATCTTTGCTGAATTTATCAACGATTACAAAAACTTTAGCCTCGGATTCTTCAATCAAAAAAGTCTTTTCTTCACCGTTTTTCAAATCTCCGAGTTTACGGCATTGTACTCCGTTTATTACAAGGTCGTTTGAAACGGAATCCTCAATATATACCTTGTCAGTTGCAAAGCTTGCAACAAATTTCTTATTTCTTTTAATTGTCAGGTTTCTCATATTCAATAAAGCTCGGGAACTTTTGCGCCGATTGCTTCAAACATTTCGGCGATAGTCTTTTTAACTGTTTCTAGTGCTTCTGCAACAGGAACCTTTAAGTTGATGCTCTTGTCGCGCGATGTAATTTCCACAACGCCGTCACCGAGGTTGCGAGGACTTACTACAACGCGGAGAGGTGTGCCGAGCAGGTCTGCGTCAGAGAACATAACGCCGGCTCTTACATCGCGGTCATCGTACATAACCTCAACGCCGCTGTTTTCAAGCTCTCTGTAAAGCTTATCTGCAACCGCCTTGCACTCTGCATCATCTGCACGAACACAGCAAAGCTGTACCTGCCAGGGTGCAATAGAGATAGGCCAGATAGGACCGTAGTCGTCGTGGCTTGCCTCGCATACGGATGCCGCAAGACGGCCTACGCCGATACCGTAGCAACCCATTATAGGGCACTGGCTCTCGCCGTTTTCATCAAGATAGGTCATGCCCATGGTCTTTGTATACTTTGTGCCAAGCTGGAAGATGTTACCAACCTCAATGCCGTTGCTTACGGTGAGGTGAGGCTTGCCGCAAGAGGGGCAAATGCCGCCTGCGAAAGCCTTGGAGAAGTCGTGATACTCTACCTTACCGTAGTCACGCTCAATGTTAAAGCCTGTATAGTGATAATCTTCTTTATTTGCGCCGCAAACGAGGTTCTTTGCGCCCTCAAGCGACTTGTCGAAAAGAAGTGTTGCTTTGCCCTCAAAATTAACCGCACCTATAAAGCCTGCAACAATACCGCTTTCAAGAGTAACAACCGCCGGGTGAATTTCCTTACCGAGGAAGTTGCGAAGCTTTGTTTCGTTTACATCAAGGTCGCCTCTGGTGAATACGATAACATAGTCATCAGTGAGGTTTTCCTGATATACAACCGCCTTCGCAGTCTTGGTTGCATCAAGCTTTAAGAACTCTGCAACCTCTTCAATGGTGTGCGCATTAGGTGTATGTGTGAGGGTAAGTTCCTGCATTTCTTCATCTGCATAAGCAGGGATAATGCAGTCTGCCGCTTCCATATTTGCGCTGTAGCCACATTCGGGGCAGATAACGAGGGTATCTTCGCCGATAGGAGTAAGAAGCATAAACTCATGCGAAACACTGCCGCCCATCATGCCGGAGTCGGACTTAACGCTGACAACTTCGGGAACGCCTGCGCGAGCAAAAATACGCTCGTACGCTCTGTGACAACGCGCATAGTATTCCTCAAGGTCTGCCATTGAGGTATGGAAGGAATACGCATCCTTCATTGTAAACTCGCGCACGCGAATCATACCTGCGCGCGGTCTTGCCTCATCGCGGAACTTGGTCTGAATCTGATAAATCATAAAGGGATATTTTGAGTAGCTTGTACCAAACTCGCGAACGAGCTGAACTGCCGCCTCCTCGTGAGTCATACCGAGTACCATGGGGACATCGTTTCTATCCTTAAAGCGAAGAAGCTCGGATGCGATAGAGGAATATCTGCCGGACTCCTCCCAAAGAGATGCAGGCATTGCTACGGGGAACAAAACCTCCTGACCGTCGATTTTGTTCATCTCCTCGCGAATGATGTTCTCAATCTTCTTGCAGGTGCGAAGAAGCGGAGGAAACTGCGAAAAAATACCGCTTGCAACAAACTTCATGTAGCCGCCGCGAAGCATAAGCGCGTGGCTGTCGATAACGGCGCCCGCAGGTCTTTCCTTAAAGCGGTCGCCTACAAGATTTGTAAGTTTCATAATATATCTCCTTTGATTTGTATATAAAAATAAAAAGTCCCGAGGTACAAAACCTCGGGACGAAAAAAATTCCGTGTTACCACCCGAATTCGGCTAACGCCGCACTCATTACCGCTGTAACGGGCATACCCGTGCGACTCGTCGCCGCAAGCTCGGGGGTGGGTTCTGTGTTTCCCTTGCAAAAGTCTTGCACCAACCGACTTCTCTCTTATGCAGATAAACACATACTATTCCTCTTCATAGCTTATTTGATGTTACCACAAGTATAAAATTTTGTCAAGTTATTTATTTCTATTTACTTTTATTAATATTTGTGTTAAAATCGCTAAAGTATATCTTTTGAGGTGACAAAATGGCAATTGAAAAAGTAAAAGCATACTTCGCAGCACACGGTATAGAAAGCCGCGTGCTTGAATTTGACGTTTCAAGCGCAACGGTTGAGCTTGCGGCGGCTGCGCTCGGATGCGAGGGCGCGCGCATTGCAAAAACCATGTCGTTTGAAACTCCTGACGGCGATATTCTTATCGTTGCAGCAGGCGATGTTAAAATAGACAACTCCAAGTTTAAAGGCACATTCCACACCAAGGCTAAAATGCTCCCTTTTGACGAATGTGAAGCGCGCATCGGACACGCTGCCGGCGGCGTTTGTCCTTTTGCGGTCAACGACGGCATAAAGGTTTATCTTGACGAGTCACTCAAGCGTTTTGAAACAGTGTTCCCTGCTTGCGGCTCGTCAAACAGTGCAATTGAGCTTACAATAGAAGAACTTGAAAAGTATTCAGGATTTGTATCTTGGATAGACGTTTGCAAGGTGCGCGAGGCATAAAAATGAAGTTTTTTAAGAAATTTATCGGCGACAAAGCATTTTACAAAATGCTTTTTATCATTGTTATACCGCTGATTATACAGCAGGGCGTGACACAGTTTGTCAGCCTGCTTGACAACATAATGGTGGGCAAACTCGGCACAGAGTCAATTAACAGTGTTGCAATTACAAATCAGCTTATTTTTGTGTTCAACCTTGCTATTTTCGGCGGCATTTCGGGTGCTTCGATTTTCGGCGCGCAGTTTGCAGGAGTAAACGACCACAAAGGGCTTCGCCACACATTCCGCTTTAAGATGATTTTCGGTGTTGTCGCAACCGCCATAGCCATTGCGATACTGATTTTGTGGGGAGAGCCGCTGACAATGCTCTTTTTAGACAACGAAATGAACGAAGGTCTTGACCTTTCGCTTGTCACTGCAAACGCACGCGATTACCTGCATATCATGCTTATCGGTCTTTTGCCGTTTATGATTGTTCAGGTATACGCAAGCACACTTCGCGAGCTTGGCGACACGGTTGTACCGATGATTGCAAGCGTTGCGGCAATTTTAGTCAACCTTGTATTCAACTATTTCCTTATTTTCGGTACTTTCGGATTCCCTCGCCTTGAGGTAAAGGGCGCGGCAATAGCAACCGTAATGTCGCGATACGTAGAAATGCTTGTGGTTGTAATCTACACCCATGTGAGAAAGTCAAAGTTTAAGTTTGCAAAAGGAGCATACCGCTCGCTGTATGTACCGGGCAAGCTTGTGCGTGACATTGCAATAACAGGCTCACCGCTTATGATTAACGAAATCGTATGGTCGCTCGGCACCACATTTATTAATCAGTGCTACTCCACCAAGGGCATGTTTGCATACGCGGCAACAAACATCAACACTACCGCATGGAACCTTTTCTGCACCATCATGTTTGCGATGGGTACGGCAATTTCCATAATCCTAGGCAGAGAGCTTGGCAGAGGTGAGCGTGAAAAGGCTATAGACCTAAACCGCAAGCTTCAGTTTTTCAATGTAGTTGTACACATTTTCATGGGCGGCATGCTTGTTTTGGCGGCAAAGTATATTCCGTTGCTCTATGATGTAGAGCCTGAAGTACGCGACATTGCGACAAGGCTTTTGATGATATCCGGATTTACCATACCGATGCACTCTCTTGTACACGGCATTTATTTTGCTGTGCGAAGCGGCGGCAAAACGCTTGTTACATTCCTTTTCGACAGCGTTTACACATGGGCGGTCCCTGCAGTAATCGCATTTTGCCTTGTAACATTTACCCCGCTTGGAATTGTCCCGATATATTTAATTGTTCAGCTTTCGGATGCAGTAAAAATGACAATAGGGCTTATAATGCTGAAAAGCGGATTTTGGGCTAACACAATTATTACAAAAGAAAAAACGGCGTAAAAGTGTCGCCGCCATAATGTCGGCGACAACGATGTTGCCCTGACGGGCAAACGATGTGGCAAAACGCCAATGATGTTTTGCTACGCAAAAACGATGTGGTATGCAAGCATACCAATGAATGATAAAAAGTGGTTCACAATTTGTGAACCACTTTTTTCCTTTATCGTTTACGAAGTAAACACATCATTACACGCGCGCGTGTACATCATTGTACTCGACACGAGTACACTAAGCCGTTTTTTCTTTTATTTAAAGTTTGGATTGCTGTTGAGGATAAGCGTACTGTAAAGGAAAAGCACATCCTTGTTCTCAAAGTCAATCATATTGCCGAGCATTGCCGATGCTACATAGCGAATATCGACAATATAAATACTGCTGTATCCTTCGGCAAGGAGAGGGATAAGGCTTGAACCAAACGAATCGCGGAATACGACAAGTTCCTTTTTCTCGGCAGCACTCGGATTGTCTATGCGAAGCAATGCCTTTGTTCCCGAAAGGAAGATGTCATACGGCTCTTTGGAATTATACTTTTCAAGGTCATAAATACCAAGAGTTTTTCCGGTTTCGTAGTCGGTTACGGTGCAGCCGTCAAGAACGTCATTTGTGAGATAGTTTATGGTATCTTTAGGCACGTTGATAAGCGACTGATTCAGAAGTACGCCCGAAAACCCTTCAAGAGAGTTTACGGTGTAGTCGTTTGTCATACTGTCCGACACGCCGAGCGCCGCGGCGATTTTATCACGCACTGCAAGAATTCTATCCTGACTCCAGTGCGTGTCGGTCTTGTAGTAATCTTCAAGCTTGAGCGAGTCAAAAATGTCGATATACTCCATCTCGGGCAGGTTTTCCCTTAAAAACGAAACGAATTTTTCGTAGTCAAGCGCGGGATTACCGTACTTTTCGGAATAGAAATAGTTTTTATCGGGAATTACGGAAAGATAAACATTGTTTGCCTTATCTTTCAAAAGATTATCGTAAATCTCGTTGAATTTTTGAACTACTCTGTCAAGCGAGGTCTGGTTAAGTTCGGAATCAATCTGCACGATAATGCCGTCACTCTCCGCGTATCCGTTTGACTCGCTGATATTATTGATATTGAATCTATACCATGTATAAAGTTCGCGGAACTGCTCACGGAACGGGAACTGGTCAACGGTAAAATCGTCAAATCCTTTAATTGCATTACCGTTAAGCACGCTGTCCACAGAAATATTCGGAAACTGTGAAAGCGGTCTGCGCTCACTGTCCGAATACTCTTTCGGTGCGTGGAAGATGCAAAGCAGGAAAAATCCGAAAACGAGCAGACAGAACACAATTGTTGTTGCTAAATTCTTAATTTTCATACTTACACCTCCTTAAAATCTGAAGTAAAGGAACGGACTGAAAGAACCGTTTACAAAGCAAGCGGTAACAACAATTATAATTGCCGCTACAAACACAGGCTCGATAACATCAACTACCATGCAAGCGGTCTTGTTTTCCTTAACCTTTAAAACCGCGCTCTTAAAGAGCGGAGTTGCGCCGAGAATTGCCGCGATAAAGAGAACGGCGTAGTTAGAAAGATAATACGCGGTTTCCTTTGACCAAAGCGGAATGTCAAGCGCACCGAACATACCTCCAATGTCGCTTACTGCCTCTTTGAGGTCTGCCGCATTAAACACTACAAAGCTTATCGCAACCGCAACAAGCACATAGATGTGCGAGAACACACGCGGAATTTTTTCAAAAAGCTTGTTGAGGAAGAATTTTTCAAGCAAGAGGAATGCCGCAAAATAAAGTCCCCAAATGATAAACGTCCATGCCGCGCCGTGCCAGAAGCCGGTGAGCAACCATACAACAAGAGTGTTAAAAAACCAGCGCCACTTTGAAACGCGGTTGCCGCCAAGCGGGATGTATACATAGTCGCGGAACCACGTTCCGAGCGACATATGCCAACGACGCCAGAACTCGGCAACACTTTTTGAAATATAGGGGTAATTGAAGTTTTCGAGGAAGCGGAATCCGAAAATTCTGCCAAGTCCGATTGCCATATCGCTGTATCCCGAAAAGTCGAAATAAATGTGGAGCGAAAACGCAATAGCGTAGAGCCAGTAGAATGCTACCGATTTGTCATCGGACGCGCGGAACGCGTTGCAAAACTCATAAAGCACATCGGCAATAAGCACCTTTTTTGCAAGACCTATAACAAAACGTGTAGCACCTGTGCCAAAATTATCAATTGTATGCTTACGCTCGGTCAAATCCTCTTCGACCGTAGTGTAACGCACAATAGGACCTGCGATAAGCTGCGGAAAAAGCGAAACATAGGTTGCAAGGCGGATAAAACTCTTTTGCACCTTTGCCTCACCGCGATACACGTCAATGGTGTAACTGAGGGTCTGGAAAGTATAAAAGCTGATACCGATAGGAAGCGCAATATTGAGAAGCGCAACGCTGCTGTGTGTCAGCGCGTTAAAGTTTTCGATAAAGAAGTTTGAATACTTGAAAAATCCAAGCAACAAAAGGCTTGTGACTACCGACGAGGTGAGCCATATCTTTGCCCATTTTGTGCCCTTGCCCTTTTCAATCAAAAGACCGTGAATGTAGCTTGAGAGGCATGACGCAAGCATGAGAAGCACATAAACAGGCTCTCCGTAAAAGTAGAAAAACAAGCTTGAAACAAGCAGTATAAGGTTTTTGAACTTAAACGGTACGATAAAATAAAGCGCCAGCACTACGGGCAGAAAATAATATAAAAAAGGAATACTTGAAAATAACATTATTATTTCCTTTCGTAAAGCAAATTAAAGTTTTTGCGAGTAAAATTCCGTAAAAAAGGCGGACATGCGCCGGCTTTTTTACACCTTAAAAACCGCGCGCGGTCGAGCACGACCTTTAGGTCGTCAGGTGCTTTAGCACCTTGCACGCTGAGCGAACGGTTTTGCTCCACTTCAAAATGCTTGCATTTTGAAGTGATTAGATAAAC
>JAZNOM010000116.1:0-2200 GCA_045580835.1 Eubacteriales bacterium | reverse complement strand
CACCCATAGCAACGCCGACATCCGCCATTGCAAGCACGGGCGCGTCGTTTATGCCGTCGCCGACATATACTGCGCATTTTTCACCCTTGATTTTTTCAAGGATTTCAGCCTTATCGGCAGGTAAAAGCTCCGCATAGGTTTTCTTGATACCAAGCTTTGCCGCAACCTTTTCGGCAATCTCGCGCTTGTCACCGCTGAGCATTGCGGTATCGGTTACGCCAAGGCTCTCGAGAGCGCGAAGTGCCTCGGAGGCGTCCACTTTTATCACGTCTGCAAATGTTGCACTGCCTAAAAATACATTGTTTTTTGCGACATAAACGGCACTGCCGCCAAGTGTCGCTTCTTTTATGTCAACACCGTTTTCACGCATAAGCGCGGCGTTACCCGCAAGGTAAACATCTCCATTTGCTACGGCGCGCACGCCCATTCCGCGAAGCGCTGTTGCTTCTGTAACGTCGGCACCGTTTGCAAGATGACCAAACTTTTCGGTTGCGGCAAGCGCAATAGGATGCGTGCTGTACTTTTCGCAAACCGCAAGTGCGAAATGAAGTTCCTTCGGGTCGGGCGCGTTTTCCTCGCCGATATAAGCAAAAGCGCCGGTTGTAAGAGTGCCGGTTTTGTCAAACACCGCGTAGTCAACCTTTGAAAGCGCCTCAAGGTAGTTTGCGCCTTTGATAAGCACACCCTCTCGTGAAGCCGCGCCAAATCCGCCGAAAAAGCCAAGCGGTACGGAAATTACAAGTGCGCACGGGCAGGAAGCCGCCAGCGCACAAAGTCCGCGATAAATCCATGTTTCAAAGCTTCCGAGTCCGAAAAGCGGCGGCAAAAACGCAACCGCAGCGGCAAACGCGCATACGATAGGCGTATAAACCCGCGCAAAGCGGCGGATAAAGCTCTCCGTGCGGCTCTTTTTGCTCTTGGCGTGCTCAAGCATTTCAAGAATTTTTGAAACCGTACTGTTTTCGTATTCCTCGGTAACTCGCACGCGGAAGGTGCCTTCTACGCTGATGCTTCCTGCAAGCACACTATCGCCGACAGACTTTGTAACAGGCAGACTCTCGCCCGTCAGCGATTTCATATCAACGTCGCCTGCACCGTCAACAATCACACCGTCGCAAGCAAATTTTTCGCCGGGTTTGACGATAAAAATGTCGCCGACACGCGCGGCGTTTGGCTTGGCGTTAATCTCCGCGCCGTCGCGCACAAGCGTTATACTTTCGGGACGCATTTCAAGACTCTCGCGAATTGAGGAGCGGCTCTTTTCAACCGCCATATCCTGAAATCTCTCGCCAAGCTCAAAAAGCAGCATTACCGCGCAGGCTTCTGCGTATTCACCAATCAAAAACGCGCCGATAGATGCGATGCTCATAAGAAAGTTTTCGCCGAAAACATCCCCTTTGGCAATTCCTCGAACCGCGCCGACAAGCACCTCAAAGCCTGCGACAATGTAAGATACCGCGTAAAGTACTATCGGAATTATCGGTATGCTCAAAAACGATGTAACAACGCCGCATATCAAAAGTGCAAAGGCTATGCCAAGGCGTAGCCACTCTCCGCCGTGATGTTCGCCGCCATGCTCGTGGCCGCAACCGTAGCCACAACCGCAATCGTCATGCTCATGCGCGTGGCAAGAGCATGCACCGTGGCAATCATGATTATGTTCTGACATATTATTCCTCCACGTGCTCAAGTCCTGCGGCTAAAATAATCTTTACATGGTCGTCTGCGAGTGAATAGTACATCTGTTTCCCGTCACGGCGACAACGTACAAGATGACTCTGCTTCAAAACGCGAAGCTGGTGTGAAATTGCAGTCTGACTCATTTCAAGTTCGGTTGCAATGTCGCCAACACAGCTCTCCTTGTCAAACAGACAGTGCAAAATGCGAATTCTCGTTGAATCCGCAAAAACCTTAAACAAGTCCGCAAGGTCATAAATCAGTTCTTCATCGTACATTTATATTCTCCTTTTAAAGCATGAATGAGTGTTCATATGTTGATTATATCACTCATTCATGCTATGTCAATAGTTTTTGCGAAAATAAATTAAAGTTTACGCGAGTAAAATTCCGTAAAAAAGGCGGACATGCGCCGGCTTTTTTACACCTTAAAAACCGCGCGCGGTGAGCGCGGCGCGAGCGAACGGTTTTGCTCCACTTCAAAATGCTTGCATTTTGAAGTGATTAGATAAACATTAATTTA
>JAZNOM010000115.1:0-21221 GCA_045580835.1 Eubacteriales bacterium | reverse complement strand
GGTTTTGCTCCACTTCAAAATGCTTGCATTTTGAAGTGATTAGATAAACATTAATTTACTCCTCCAAAAGCAATTCTCTGATTTTATTTCTTGAAGCGATGATTTCATCGGTTTGATTTGTGTATATGTTTTCTTCTCCGCGTAGCACGGCGATAAATTCAATACAATCGTCAATCAGCGTTGCTGCTATTTCAATTTGCTTTTGAATACTCTCGTATGAAAGCAGAAACATATATTGTTCCGGTTCATTATTCAAGATAAATTTTTCGGTTTTGTCAAAATACCTTTCCTGCAAAATATCAATCGCTTGCTTAACAAGCTTTATATGGTAATGCAAATAAACGGTTTGCTCTTGAAGCTTGAAGGCTTCTTCCTTTGTTTTAGGGCAACAATCACTTTCAAGGTATATCATTTTGCTCCTTTTCCCCGTGTAGCCGATAGGACAGCTTAAAATGTGGTGTGGGTTTGTGGTAGTTATATAATAGCATACTTACGCAAGTATTTCAATGTGCAAATCTAATAAAGTTTCAAATTTGTTTTTGTGGTTTTTGCATACTTGTGAAAGTATATTTCATGTGATATACTTTTATAAAGGATGTGGTTTTGTGGGAAAAACATCGTCTGCTGTAAAAAACAGATACAATAAAAAGGCGTATGACAGAATAACTTTAACTGTCAAAAAAGGTAAAAAAGACATAATCAAAGCGCATGCAGAGATGCAGGGAACAAGCGTTAATGATTTTATCAACCGCGCTATTGATGAAAAAATCGAAAAAGATAATAAGATAAATTAAAGTTTAGAAGTGCAAATTGGAAACTACAAATGTGTAGGGCGGGGGCTTGCTCCCGCCGCCGATACAACATTAATCCGTGGCTAACGGCGGGAGTAAGCCCCCGCCCTACGGGTGTGTTTGTCGCTATTCGCATAGTGTGCTAAACTTTAATTTATTTTACTTGAAATTATAATTATTATATGTTATTATATAAATTAGAGTAATTTGCCTTTCTACAGAAAGAGGAATATAAATGGCTAACAGTAAGAAAAAACAGGCGGCAAGTCTGCCTGCAAAGAAAAAAGTAAACACTAAAAAAGTGCAAGAAGCTCCAAAGGCGGAGCCGAAAATGCGTGACGAAAATTCGGTATTGCACCGTGTACTCCCTGCCGTATTTGTAGTATGCGCGATTTTGCTTGGAGTATGCTTTATTTTCCACGGCGGCGCGGTGGGCAAGGTCATATACGACGTATTTTTCGGACTTTTCGGACTTGTCAGTCTGCTTATTCCGTTGCTTTTGATTTACTTTGCGGCATATTGGCGCAAGTGGGTTGCAGACGGACAGCATGTGATAAAGTGCATTTTTGCAGTGATATGTCTGTTTTTTGCAGGCGCATTGCTTCAGATTATTCTCATTGCCGCGACTGACGGCGGCGCAAGCGACCATAACGCAGGCGTTGTTGTGCTTTGGAGAAACGGTATTCGCTTTAGCGGTGCCGGCGCGGTATTCGGCATTGTAGGTGTTGGAATTTACAAGGCATTTGCCGCTGCTGCGGGCATAATTCTTACCGCGGCGGGCCTCTTTGTGTTCGGAATTTTCCTTTTCGGACTTACTCCGAAGGATATCTGGATTCACATTAAGTACACATCCAAGGTCAACGCCGAGCGCCGCAAGGCAGCCAAGGAAAGAGAAGCGGCACTTGCCGCACAGCGTGCCGAGGAAGAAACTGAATTTGAGGCTCCAAAACCCGAGAAGAAAAAGAAAAATAAGAAGTTTGAAACTGCGGTTCCGCAGCCTGATTTCGATATGAATTTTGCAGACGGAGAGTTTGACGAGGATGAACTCGTTCCCCCAACTCTCCCCGTAGAGGAATCTGCTCCCGAAGTGCCCGTGACAGTTTTTGAGGACGACGGTGAGGAGCCGGAAGCCGGCGGAGAGCCGATTAATGCATCCAACATTCCGCCGCTTTACAACGAAAAGGGAGAGATTGACCTCCGCGCAATCTTTGTCGAGGATGATTCGATTCCCTTGGCTTCTTCTCCTGAGGAAGAACCGCTTGACGAGGGCTTTGAAATAGGAGAAAAGGCGGTAGCCGATGACGATATTCTTCCCGTTTCTAAAACGGATATGGCACAGACGGAGGAGCTTATCGAAAAGCCTAAAGCGGCACCTGCACCGAAGCCCGAATACCGTTTTCCGCCGATAACTTTGCTTGCACCTCCCGAAAAGAAGAAGAACGAGGATGTCGGCGCAGAGCTTCGCTCCAACGCGCAAAAGCTTGTTGAAACTCTCCGCTCGTTCAGAGTAAATGTTACTATTTCCAGCGTTTCACGCGGGCCTACGATTACTCGCTACGAGCTTATTCCCGAGGCAGGAACGCGCGTGCGCTCAATTGCAAATCTCGTTGACGATATCTCTCTTTCGCTTGCGACCTCCGGTATCAGAATTGAAGCACCTATCCCCGGTAAGGCTGCCGTAGGTATCGAGGTGCCAAACCGCACTGTTTCTACCGTAACGCTTCGCGAGCTTATCGAAAACCCGGCGTTTACCGATGCGAAGAGCAAGCTCACCGTTTGCCTTGGTAAGGACGTTGGCGGTACGCCAATTATGTTTGACATTGCCAAGATGCCCCACCTGCTTATTGCCGGTGCAACGGGTATGGGTAAGTCGGTATGCATAAATTCAATTATTACGAGCATTTTGTATAAGGCTACACCCGACGAGGTCAAGCTTATACTTATCGACCCCAAAAAGGTTGAATTTAACATCTACAACGGAATTCCGCACTTGCAGATTCCCGTTGTAAGCGACCCGAAAAAGGCGGCGGGCGCACTGCACTGGGCAGTGACCGAAATGGAACGCCGCTACGAGCTTATTGAAGAGGCGAATACAAGAAAGATAGAGCCTTATAACGAGGTTGCGCGCAAGCGTGGCATGGAAGTGCTTCCGTACACCGTCATCATTATCGACGAGCTTGCCGACCTTATGATGACCGCACCCGACGCGGTAGAAGATTCTATCTGCCGCCTTGCGCAAAAGGCGCGTGCCGCAGGTATGCACATTATCATCGGTACACAGCGCCCGTCGGTTGACGTTATCACGGGTCTTATCAAGGCGAA
Source organism: Eubacteriales bacterium (assembly GCA_045580835.1). GTDB lineage: Bacteria > Bacillota > Clostridia > Oscillospirales > CAG-272 > UMGS902. The sequence goes on along the minus strand of JAZNOM010000115.1, from coordinate 18,108 downwards.
TATTCCCTCGCGTATTGCATTTACCGTTGCATCGCAGGTTGACTCGCGTACGATTATTGATATTGCAGGCGCAGAAAAGCTTATCGGCCGTGGTGACATGCTTTACTATCCCGTTGGACTTGCAAAGCCAATGCGTGCGCAGGGTGCATTTGTCAGCGAGGACGAGGTTGAAAAGATTACCGACTATGTTAAGGCAAATGTGGGCGAAAACGAGTACGATGCCGACATCATGGAAAGAATTGAGCGCGAGGCGCAGGCTATCGGACAGTCGCAGAAGAAGGGCGGCGGTGACGGCGGCGATCTTGACGAGGGAGCAAGTGACCCCAAGCTCCGCGATGCGCTTGAAATTGCAACCGATATCGGCAAGATTTCAACGTCACTGCTTCAGCGCAAGCTTTCAATCGGCTACGGCCGCGCGGCAAAGATAATTGATATTATGGAGGCGCGCGGATTCGTTAGCGCACCTGACGGTCAGAAGCCGCGCGAGGTGCTTATATCAAAAACACAGTTCAGAGAAATGGTCGTTAACAACGACGCGAGGTTAAGCTAATGGCTATACTCATTTCAATAGACGGGCTTGACGGAAGCGGTAAGGGTACGCAGAGTGACCTGCTCTGTGCCCGACTTAAAGCCGCGGGCAAGCGAGCCAAAGTAATAAGCTTTCCGATGTACGGCGAGCCATCCTGCTTTGCGGTTGAGATGTATCTCGGCGGCAAGCTTGGCGGCAGTCCATCCGACACAAACGCGTATGCGGCATCCACATTTTTTGCGGTTGACAGATATATAAGCTATCGCAAGGACTGGGGAAAAGATATTGACAATTACGATGTTATTATTTTTAACCGCTATGTAAGCGCAAATGCGGTGCATCAGCTCTCGAAGCTTCCGAGAGAGGAGTGGGAAAACTTTCTCACATGGCTTTGGGACTATGAGTTTGAAAAGCTCGGACTCCCAAAATCGGATTTGACTCTTTACCTTATAGTTCCGCCCGAAATTTCGCTTTCACTGGTTGACAGTCGCGGTGAGAAAAAGGATATCCACGAAATGGATAAGGAATATATGCAAAAGTGCTATGAGGCTGGCAAATACGCCGCTTGTCGCCTTGGTTTTGAGCAGATAGATTGCACCTCGGACGGCAAAATGCGCTCGCGTGAGTCCATCGCAGACGAAATTTATAAAAAGATTTGGAGAATGTTATGATATATTTCTTTTTGGCAGACGGATTTGAAGAAATAGAGGCGCTTTGCCCGCTTGACCTTTGCCGCAGAGTTGGCATTGAAGCAAAAACCGTAAGCATTACGGATAAAAAAGAGGTTACAGGCTCTCACGGAATCACCGTTTTGACTGACCTTTCTGCAAAGGATAACATCGGCGAGTTTGAAATGATGGTGCTACCCGGCGGTATGCCCGGCACTACCAATCTCGGCGAGTCAACGCTTGTTGAAAAGTGCATTCTTACCGCGCTTGAAAAGAAAGCGTATATAGCCGCAATCTGTGCCGCTCCCATGATTTTAGGCAGACGCGGACTTCTCCGCGGAAAAGAGGCGATATGCTTCCCCGGATTTGAAAAGTATCTTGACGGTGCAATTCTTTCTGATAAAAAGGTTGTGCTTGACGGAAAAATTCTGACTGCGGCAGGCATGGGCGTTTCCCATGACTTTGGACTTAAAATTGTTGAAATTTTCAAAGGAAAGGACGTAGCTGACAATCTTTGCAGCTCGGTACTTTACAGATGAGTATTATCACGGAAAATCCTAAAGCGAGCCGTCGCGCTGATGCAAAAATGCTTCGCGACGCCATGCCCGAAGAACTCCGCTTACAAAATTCAAAGTCTATTTGCAATAAAATAACGACTATGGCATCGTTTGGTCTTTGCGACACCCTTCTTTGCTATGCACCGATTGGCAGCGAAGTTGATGTGCTCCCCATCGCCGCCGAGGCACTTTCGCGCGGCAAAAACGTGGGATTCCCGATTTGCGATAAGGAAAGCGGCGAAATGGAGTTTTACTCGGTTACATCGCTTGACGAACTAACCGAGGGCGGTGTGTTTGGTGAGAAAATTCCCCCGCAGAGCGAAGACCGCCTTGTCACCCCCACAAGAAATACAATGATAATAATGCCCGGACTGCTCTTTGACAAGCACGGCAGACGCATTGGTTACGGCGGAGGCTATTACGACAAATACATACGCCGCCACGATGCACTTTTCTACTCCTCGCTTACAATAGGCGTTGCGTATTCGGCATTTCTCTCCGACATTCCGATACCCTACAGCGACCATGACATCAGTTGTGCCATTGTTGTAACTGAAAGAAAAGTTAATTTTGTGCGTAAAATAGAAAAGTCGCCAAAGCCCGAGGTGCGCCATCGCCATTATGTTCCGCTGGTCGATGCCGACGGCAATCCTGCGGAAAGAACTCACAGAGAGTTTTACAATGCGAATTATGTTTCTCCCGATGAGGGAAAATATAAAAAGCCCAAAGCAAAGGACTTGAAATAAATGAAATTAAAGCCTTATACCGCGGCACCGTTTCTTGCGATTTTCGTCTATCTTTTGACACTTTCGGCAGAGCGGATTATCGCAGGACTTGATATGAATGTAAATTCCTATCTCTTGACTTGCGGAGCGGTACAAATTGCAACCTATGCGTTGCCGCTTGCCCTTTACGGACTGCTATTCGGCGGTATTGTGCCAAAGCGCATGCGGCTTACGCTGCCAACCGCCAAAAGCGTGCCGACTCAAATACTGCTCGCGATAATACTGTTGCTCGGCAGCTCGCTTATCTCAATGCTTTTTGTTCGCATGGGATTTGCCGAGCCGTCAAAAAGCGTCATTGAGGGTATCGGTGCGCCGAGCGGTTTGATACTTTTGATTTTTGCTGTAATCCCTGCCGTGTGCGAGGAAATCGTTTTTCGCGGCGTTATAATGAGTTCATTTGAACCTTGCGGAATAGCGCCTGCCGTTATTGGCACGTCATTGCTTTTTGCCGCCGCGCATATGAGCCTTGAAAAGGCTCCCGTTTACTTTTTTGCGTCGGTCGTACTTTGTTTTGCGACATACGTCAGCCGTTCGTTGCTTTCGTCGATAGTTCTTCATTCGATTTACAATATTTCTGCGCTGACTTTAAGCGGATATTTAAGCTCGGTTGCGTCGCATCTTGAAAGCTTTTCGCTTTTGTTTATCGTGATGCTGTTTTTACTTTGGATATTTGTAATCGTGGCACTAACCGAGGGCGCGCGCGTATATCGCAGTTACGCCGAAAAGAATCTTGACAGCGGATACACTCCGCAAAAGCTCACCCCGCAAAATAAACTGAAAGCAAACGCCGCAGTTTATTTTTCACTGCCGTTTTTGCTTGCGGTTTTGATTTATATTGCAGTTATTGTTTTTTCCATGCAGGATATTGCATAAGCCTTTGGCTTAAGAAAGGATTTATTCTTTATGGACGAAAATATGAATAAAAGGCCGCGTCCGCGCCGTAGTGTAGATGCTATCGGAAAGCCTGCGGCAGTGCCAAAGCCTACGGCAGCGCCAAAGCCTGCGGCAGCGCCAAAGCCTGCGGCGGCACCAAATCCCGCGCCAGTACCAAAGCCTGCAGCAGCGCCCAAGCCGGTTACTCCTGCCGAGGACGACAACGAAAAAACACGCCTTACAGACGTTCAGCCAAAGGCAGTTTTGAAAACTCCCGTTCGCAAAGAAAAAGCGGAGAAAAAGGAGTCATCAGGCACACTCAGCGGCATTTTCAAGGCGCTGCTTTATATTACTGTGGTGCTGATAGTTTCGGTTGTCGCGGCGTATTTTGTAATACAGTTTGCAAACGACGTTTTTGCATTTGTAAAGTCTGACGAGGTTGTTGAGGTGGTTATCCCCGAGGATGCCACGGTCAGCGACGTTGCAGATATACTCGGCGAGCGCGGCGTTATCAAATATCCGACGCTCTTTAAGATTTATGCAAAGCTTATGGACGAGGACGGCGTCGACGAGGATGGCAACAGCGTCTTTTTGGCAGGCACCTATGAGGTTTCGCCGATGAACAACTATATGCAGCTGCTCCCGTACTTTATGGAGAGGGCAAAGCCGCGTGAGGTTGTTTCGGTAACATTCCCCGAGGGTTCGAGTATTGCCGAGATGATTGACATTTTGGTAGACGATTACGGAATTGCTTCGCGCGAAGCGTTTGAAAGCGCGATAAATGACTATGATTACGGTATGGATTTCCTTGAAGGACTCGACGCTCTTGAAGGCAGATATTACCGCCTTGAGGGCTATCTTTTCCCCGACACCTATCAGTTCTACACCGATTCAAGTGCGGAGACCGTGGTTTACAAGATGCTTCAAAACTTCCGCAACAAGCTTTCGTATCTTTCTACCTCTGATAAGACCTACAAAGACAGGTTAGAGGAGCTTGGCATGACGCTTGACGAGGTCGTAACGCTTGCCTCCATGATTGAGTGGGAGGTTAAGTACCCAATCGACTATGACCAGGTTTCGTCAGTTTTCTATAACCGACTCGCCGATAAAGCAAACTTCCCGCGCTTTGACAGTGACGCGACCACCGTTTACGCTATTATGATGGAAACGGGCGAGCGCCCCGAAACGCTCGGTGCCGAGGAGCTTGCGTTTGACAACCCGTACAACACAAGAAAATATGCAGGATTCCCGCCCGGTGCAATTTCCAACCCCGGATTTGAGGCGCTTTACAGTGCTTTCTATCCTGCAAAGACCAAATACTACTATTTCATTGCGCAAAGTAACGGCTACAATCTGTATGCGAGAACACTCTCCGGACATAACGCCAATGTTGCGGCAGTGAGAAAAGAGGCAAATAAGTGATAGTTAAACCGGATGAAACCACCGTTGCATATCGTTGTCCCGACTGTGGCTGTGGAGTAAAAAGTATTGTCGGCATTTTCTCGCTTTCGGCGGATATGCTAAAGCTTAAATGCCCCTGCGGCTCAAGTTCTATGACGATAAAGCGCACAAATGATGATAAGATTCGTCTTGCAGTGCCTTGCATGGTATGCCGCCGCGACCATGATTATGTAATCAGCAAGGATTTGTTTTTCAAAAACGAGCTTTTTGAGCTTCCTTGCTCGCTTTCGGGATTTTCGCTTTGCTTTATCGGAAACGGCGATGACGTTTCGGCGGCTATTGACCGTGCGGACGACGAGCTTCGCCGCGTGCTTAAGGAGGCAGGCGCAGAGAGCCTTGATATATTCAAGGAGCAACCCGATAAGACCGAGGAGATTCCCGTAGCGCAGGTGTATGACATTGTGAGATTCATTCTCAAAGAGCTTGAAGAGGAGCATGCAATCCGCTGCAATTGCAATGAGGGCGACTACGATATCGAGATTTTTGATGATAGCGTGTGTGTATATTGCAAAAATTGCGGCGCAAAGCAGTTTGTGTCCACCGCGTCACTTGCCGAAGCGCAGGCATTCCTCGAAATCGACGAGCTTGTGTTGAAATGACGAATACGAAGGAGTTCTTTCTTAAAAAGAAAGAACCAAAGAAAAACGGTAAAATATTTTATAATTAGCCGTGGCTGCAAGCAATAATTTTTTGCAAAAAGGTTTGGAGGTGTCGGAACCTTTCCTTAAAAGGTTCTGACAATTATATTCGCCAAAAAAGGACAACCGAAAGGTTGTCCTTTTTGCTTATTCAAGTTCAAATGCGCCGGTGTAGAGCTGATAATACGTGCCTTTTTCGGCTATCAGTTTGTCATGGTCGCCGCGTTCGATAATCTCGCCATGGTCAAGCACCATGATAACATTGGAATTTTTTACGGTGGAAAGGCGGTGTGCGATAACAAACACGGTTCTGCCTTCCATCAGCTTGTCCATACCGCGCTGAACAATAGCCTCGGTGCGTGTGTCGATTGACGATGTCGCTTCGTCGAGAATCATAACGGGAGGGTCTGCAACTGCGGCGCGCGCAATTGCTATAAGCTGGCGCTGACCTTGCGAGAGGTTTGCGCCGTTGTTTTTGAGCATCGTGTCATAGCCGCTTGGAAGTCTTGTAATAAAGTCGTCCGCGCCGGCAAGGCGTGCAGCCTCGATACATTCTTCGTCTGTGGCATCAAGTCTGCCGTAACGGATATTGTCCATAACAGTACCCGTAAAGAGGTTGGTTTCCTGAAGCACAATGCCAAGAGAGCGGCGGAGGTCGCTCTTTTTGATTTTATTGATATTTATGCCGTCATAGCGAATCTTGCCGTCGGCGATATCGTAAAAGCGATTGATAAGGTTTGTGATAGTGGTTTTACCTGCACCCGTTGCGCCTACAAATGCAACCTTTTGACCGGGGTATGCATAAACCGAAACGTTTTTCAGTACCGGCTTGCCCTCCTCATACTCAAAGTCGACATCCGTAAGGCGGACGTCGCCCATTAAAGGTGTGTAGGTGAGCGTTCCGTCATGGTGGGGATGCTTCCACGCCCACATTCCTGTGCGCTTGTCGGTTTCGGTCATGTTGCCCTCTTCGTCAACCTCGATGTTAACAAGAGTAACATAGCCGTCATCGGCTTCTGCCGTTTCATCCATAAGGTCAAATATACGGCCTGCGCCCGCCATACCCATAACAATGGAGTTTATCTGCTGCGAAAGCTGGTTTACATTGCCCGTAAACTGCTTTGTCATATTGAGAAAGGGAACGACAATGGCGATTGAGAAAGCCTCGCCCGAAATCGAGAGATTGGGGATATCCGAAAGCAAGAATATACCGCCGACAGTGGCGCAGATAACATAGAGGATGTTACCGATGTTCATGATAATCGGACCGAGCATGTTTGCATACGCATGTGCGCGGCGGCTATCCTCGTAAAGTTGATTGTTAATCTTGTCAAAGCCCTCGCGGCTCTTGTCCTCGTGACAGAAAACCTTGATGACTTTCTGACCGTTCATCATTTCCTGAATATAGCCCTCGGCTTCACCGATTGCCTTTTGCTGGCGCATAAAGTATTTTGCACTGCCGCCGCCGATCTTTTTTGAAACAAGTACCATGATGCAAACGCCTGCAAGCACCACAAGCGTCATCCAAACGCTGTAGTAAAGCATAATCGAAAGCACTGTTACAACGATAACAAACGAGTTAAGCAGGCTTGGCAGCGACTGCGAAACAAGCTGACGGAGAGTGTCGATATCGTTTGTGTAATGGCTCATGATATCGCCGTGCTTGTGGGTGTCAAAATACTTGATCGGCAGATTTTGCATGCCGTCAAACATCTTGCAGCGCATTTTTGAGAGAAAGCCCTGCGTGATGTAAGCCATAAGCTGCTGATACGTTGTTATAAGAATAAGTGATGCCACGTACAGTCCGATAAGCAGGAAAATCGCAGGCAAAATCTCTTTTGACGCGGCTGCGTAATCGGTGTTGCCGCTGCCGACGTACTTGGTAATAACCTCTAAAACATTCTTTGTGAAAATCGAGGGAATAGCCGAAACGGTTGCCGAAAGAATGATACAAACTGCGGTGGTAGGAAGGAGTACGGGGTAGAATCCGAGCAAAAGCTTGAATACTCGCATCAGTACACCCTTTCTCTTCGGAGGTTTTTGCATGGGTTTACTCATTTTCGTCACCTCCGTTTGTCTGCTGCTCGTAAACTTCGCGGTAGATTTCGCTCGACTTAAGAAGCTCCTCGTGACCTCCGACGTCGCTTATTCTGCCGCCGTCCATTACGATTATCATGTCCGCATCCATAACCGATGAAATGCGCTGTGCAATGATGATTTTTGTGGTTTCGGGGATGTATTCCTTAAAGCCCTGGCGGATAAGCGCGTCGGTTTTGGTGTCAACCGCGCTTGTAGAGTCGTCAAGGATAAGGATTTTCGGTTTTTTGAGCAATGCGCGGGCAATGCAAAGACGTTGCTTTTGACCGCCCGAAACATTGGTGCCGCCCTGCTCAATATATGTGTTGTAGCCGTCGGGGAAACTCGATACAAAATCATGCGCCTGCGCGAGTTTGCAAGCCTCTACAAGTTCTTCGTCGCTTGCGTTTTCGTTACCCCAACGCAGGTTTTCTGCGATAGTGCCAGAGAAAAGCAGGTTCTTTTGAAGTACCATTGCTACGGATGAGCGGAGCGTTTCGATATCGTATTCGCGCACATCTACGCCGCCCACCTTTACCGTGCCTTCGGTAGCATCGTAAAGGCGAGGGATAAGCTGAACGAGTGTGGATTTGCTCGAGCCCGTGCCGCCGATGATGCCGACGGTCATGCCGCTTTTGATTTTCAAGTCAATGTCGAAAAGTGCGTTTTTCTTTGCCTTTTCGGAGTATTTGAAAGCAACGTCGCTAAACTCGATAGAGCCGTCTGCAACATGAGTAACAGGGTTTTCGGGATTTGTGAGCGTGGACTTTTCCTCAAGCACCTCAAAAATACGCTTCATCGACTCGCCCGACATGGTTATCATGACATAAATCATCGAAAGCATCATAAGCTGCATGAGGATCTGCACGCCGTAGGTGAGCATAGCGGAGATTTCACCGACACCTATAAGTGTGCCGCCGCTTTCGATAGCAAGCTTTGAGCCGACTATCATTACGAAAATCATGTTAAAGTAGATGCAGAACTGCATGATAGGCGAGTTGAGCGCGACTATGCGCTCTGCTTTTGTAAAGTCGCCGCAGATGTCCTCGGATGCATCTCCGAACTTTTGCTTTTCGTATTCTTCACGAGAAAAGCCTTTTACAACGCGCGCACCGCGCACATTTTCCTCTATAGACTCATTGAGTCGGTCATATTTGCGGAAAACTCTGCGGAATGCAGGCATAGCCTTGCGGCTGACCATAAAAAGACCGCCTGCAAGCACGGGGATGATTACAACAAAGGATGTTGCAAGCGCACCGCCCATGACATACGCCGCAATTATGGAGAAAATTAGCATAAGCGGCGCACGGATAGCCGTGCGGATTATCATCATAAACGACATCTGCGTATTGGCAACGTCGGTGGTCATTCTCGTAACGAGCGAGGTCGATGAAAAACGGTCGATGTTTTCAAACGAAAAGTCCTGAATACGGTCGTAGATGTCGTGGCGCAGATTTTTTGCAAAGCCAGCCGATGCCTTTGCGCAGGTAACAGCCGCAATGCCGCCGCAAGAGAGTGAAAGCACTGCAAGTCCTATAAGCAATGTGCCGGTTTTGAATACAATTTCAAGATCTGCGCCCGCTTCAATCTGGTTTACTAGGTTAGCGGTGATAAACGGAATAAATGTTTCGATTATCGCTTCGCAGACGATGAAAATAAAGGTAAGCAACGTGGGGAGCTTAAACTCTCTGACACACGCTGCAAGTCTTTTGAACATTGAACTTTTAGCCTCCTTTGGATTTTTTGCGTAAATTATATTATACTACAAATTGCCGCCAACCGCAATATTTGTCACCCAAAAAACACAAAAGATAACTTTGATTTATCTTTTTACATACTCTTGCATATAATGGTAATAAAACATTAGGAGGGGAGTATCTTTGAACATAGACAAAAACTTACTTTCGCAGCTTGCAAATCTTGATGATAAATCGCTTATGGCGGCGATTCGCATGGTGGCTATGTCGGGCGGCATTGACCTTGGCAACGAGCCGCTCAATGCCGAGCGGCTTAATGCACTTCGCACCGCAATGCGCGGCGCAACCGATGGGGATTTAGCAAATGCCAAAAAGCTTTTTGACGGGTACAAAAAGCAATGAGTGAGCCGAATTTAAATGATATTCTATCGGGCGGTGGGCTTTCATCGTTGCTTCAAAACCCTGATATTGCAGCAAAGCTTCCGCGAATAATGGAGGCACTTGGTCCGGTTATGGCGGAAATGCGCGGTGAGGGTGGCGAAACCGCTAAAACTGAAGAAGCTGCCGATACTTCAAATGCCCAAGTGCCGCAAATTGCGCAAGTTCTCTCGGCGGCTGGCAAAAATAGACCAAACTCAAGCAGTGCGCGGCGTTGCGCACTGCTCAAGGCACTTGAGCCGTATTTGTCGGAAAACCGCCGTGAAGCAATGGAATATATCATCAAAGTGACCTCGCTTATCGACCTTTTATCGGAGGTGATGTAAAAATGTATGTCAGCGTGCCTAAAAACTATAGCGGCGTTGCGTTTCATAAAGAGAATAATATAAAAGCGCCGCCGACACTGCCAGTCACACCACCGACGCTGCAAAAGCAAGAAGAACGAAAGTGCGAAAACTGCGGTATAAAAGAAAAAAATCCGCTGACCTGCCTTTTTGAGGCATTTCGTAAAAGAGGTAACGGCGGCTTTGACACCGAGGATTTCCTTTTAATAGGACTTATCGCGTTGCTTATTAATAAAGAGGGAAATGAAGATATTGTACTGATACTTGCAATGCTGCTTTTGATGTAAAAAGTAACAAAAAGGCACCCATATGGGTGCCTTTTTGTTACTTTAATTTTGTAACCGCAGAGCAGATATACTTATATGCCCAGTGGTCACTGTTTACGTCGGCAATTGTTACGCTGTCACTTTCATCAACCTCGGCAATACGATTGAGTACTACCGCAAGCTCTGCGCGCGTAATATTGTCCTCGGGACGGAAGTTGCCGGCAGTATCTCCTGCAAGATATCCTTTTTCGGTAAGTGCCGCAATGTAGGACGATGCCCAATGATTTGTAGGAACGTCGGGGAATTTAGCCTTTACATATTCCTTTACCTCAATTCCAAGCGCAAGCGCAAGCACTTTACAAAGCTCACTTCTCTTAATGTTTGCATCGCCGCGGAAGGTCAAATCCTCATATCCGTTAAGAAGCTTTGAGCCGACAAACTTTGCGACTACGTCCTTATGTGCTTTGTCAACATCGGTGAAAACAATTTCTTCATCCTCTGCCCACGAAAGAAGAAGGTGGTCAAGTGCTTCAATCACTTCGTAACGGGTAGCCTTATCGTCGGGACGGAACTTTTCGTTCTTTTTAAGCGGCATGTATCCGCCAAGGTATGCATCTTCGACAAAATAAACCCAAGGCTCGCTTTCGTCTACAATATATGTGTAGCTTACAATATCGGAGGGTGAAATTGATATTTTATCATCGTTGTAAATCGCAATAACCTTTAAATATGTTGTGTCGGTAATTGTAATCGGTTTCTCATATTCCTCGCGGTATTTAACGGTAAGCGGACTCTTGCCGCCAACCGCGTAGTAAATATCAACTCCAGCAAGGTCGCAAGTAAGCGTAACGGTTGTGCCGCGCGCAACCTCGTCAGACTCTACCGAAGCCTTAACAGGCGGAACATAGTAATCAGAAAGGTCGGTTTTGCCCTTTGAAATACTACCTTCAACGGTTTTGTCACAGTTTTCACAAATCTTTGCATATCTGCCGGTTGCCGAAGAGGTGGGAACCTTTATTACATAAAGGTTATCACCGTACTCATGGTCAAGCTTTTCAATTTCTTCATATACATACTTCTTGCATCTGTCGCACTTTGCACGGAGCTGACCGCTCTCTTCGCAAGTTGCCTTGCTGACAACTTTCCAGTCATCAAGGTCCTTTGGAACATCGTGTCCGAGTGCCTTTGTGTATGAAGTATCAGTCTTTGAGTATCCGCAACGCTTGCAGGTACGGGTATATTTACCTCTTTCGGTACAGGTAGGTCCGCCGGTAATGTTATAGTCATGTCCGAGTGAGGACACGCTCTTCAGCGTAAGTTCGGAACACATCGAACACTGATATGTAGACTGTCCTTTTGTGGTACACGTTGCAGAGGAACTGATGAATTTTGAAAAATCGTGCGCAACTGTGTCAAGCTCTTCAACCTTTGTGCCTTTACATCTTTCGCAAGTATAGGTTACGCTTCCTTTTTTAGAACAAGTGGGATTTACGCGCTTTGTTTCCTTATAGTCGTGGCCGAGCGCCTTTGTGGTATCGACATTTTCCTTATCGCAAACAGAGCACTTTTCAATCACGGTGCTGTTTTTTTCGCAGCTTGCATACTCGCCCGAAACCTTTACATAGTCGTGACCGGTCGCTTCTGTCTTTTCGGTCTTTGTATCCGAGCAGCGCGAGCAAACGTAAACGTTTTTACCGCCGAGTGTGCAAGTAGCTTCTACGCACTGCGTATAGTCTATTCTCCAGTTATGGTCACAAGCGGCAGAAACAGAAAGTGAAAGTGCAAAAAGCAACGCCACTGCCGCAAGCAAAACAATGAAATTTCTTTTCATTATTTCAACCTCCTATATTTTGTACTTATACATAATTATTTTACTACATATAGGGAAGTCTGTCAATAATTTTGGCTAAAGTATATTATTCTGGCACCAAAAACCTCTTTTGCTTCATCACTTACGCCCCCTGCGTTGCTTTCAAGTGCCGCGTATCCATAAAACATACTGCCGCGATAGGCAGAAAGCGCGCGCGAAAACTCCATTTGTCGCACAAGCTCCCCACTTTTCATCGTACCTTCGGCATACCTATACACACCGTGGTTGATATAAAGCGTCACACCCGTGCCGCGCAGTGCTTCGTCCCACCATGCCGCCACAGTGTCAAACGGTGCCGCCACGGTGTCAAAACTCCAATAAACCTGCGGTGCAATATAGTCAACATATCCGCCGCGCGCCCAGGCAAGCGCGTCGCAATATATCGACTCATAGGCTTCGAGTCCGCTTGTATCGCTGCCCTCCCCACCGTTTTGCCATATCCCGAAAGGAGAAACGCCAAACTTGATATTTTCGTCAACCTCTTTTACAGCGTTGTAGCTCGCCTCTACAAGTTTGTTTATACTGTCACGCCGAAAATCAGCAAGACTCATATCGCCACCGTATTTTTCATAAGTTGCCTTGTCGTCAAACTCCGCACCGTCTACAGGGTACGGATAAAAATAATCGTCAAAAACCACACCGTCAACCGCGTATTTTTCACAGATTTCCTTGACTCCGAGTGCAACCAGCTCACGCACTGACGGCTGCCCTGCATCAAAATAGAGCTTGCCGTCTGCATATGGCACAACTGCATCCGGCTTCTGATATGCAGGAGAGGATTTTGGAAGTGCGGAAAGGTCGGTTTGCGGATATGTCTTATTGCCTGCCGTTACACGCAATGGGTTTACCCATGCGTGAACCTTGATGTTTTCTTCATGTGCTGCGCTAATGAGGTAGCCAAGGCAATCAAAGCCGCCGTCTGCCTCCTTGCCTGCCACGCCGGAAACGAATTTGGACGGCGGAAAAATATCCGATTTGTAAAGTGCATCCGCCGCAGGGCGTACCTGAAAAATAATCGTGTTAAAGCCTGTCTCCTTGGCAAATGCAACTATTCCGTCAAGTTCGGCGGCAAGCTTTTTAGCCGAAAGTCCTTGCTTTGAGGGAAAGTTTATGTTGTTTACGGTGGCAATCCAGAGTCCGCGCATTTCTTCCGTTCCGCGCGGAAGCGGCTCTGTCGAAACGGATATATTTTCGGTATGCAAAGGTGCCGACGGAGAAAGTGCCGCCGTTGGCATAAATGTAACCATTATCGGTATCGCCGCCGAAAGCAGAACCAAAATCACCGCAAGCGCCGCAAGTATATAAGCTTTCTTTTCTGTCATGTTTATTCTCCCATCAAAACAGTTTGTCCGTTTTAATGTTATGCTCTGAAAAATGTACATATACATTGTAACATATATTTCGACAAAAAGGGAGATAAATTAAAGTTTATTGGAGCGTTTCAAATATGCGTTGTGCTTTTTGCGAACATAGGATTCGTCGTATTCGCCGACCTCAAAGGCGATTTTTTGCCATGAGCGCACGTCGTCAAAATAGCGCAGCATAAAAATCTCGCGCACGGTGACGTCCTCGATACTTTTTATATACGCCACGATTTCGGCGGCTTCGTTTGCGATTTCGCACAGATACGCTTCAAGCACTTCTTCAAGTCTGGCGAGCGCTGCTTTCGAGCGGCTTGTTTTCGCGCCATTGCTTTTAATCTTCGCAATTCGCTTTTTGGTGCGCGTTATCTCGCGGCGAAGAGTATGTAGGCTTGTGAGTTTTTCTTTCGTCAATGTAAAAGCGCCTCCATATCCGAGAGTAGTTCGCGAAAGCGTTCAATTGCGCGCTCTGTGCGCGAAAGAGCAGATAAAAGCTCCTCTTTCTTTTCGTTTTCTTTGTCGATTTTTCTGTATAAATCCTCAATTCTGCAAACAAGCTCCGCGCGACTTATGCAAAAACCGCCGTTTGATGCTCCATCGTCAAAAAAATTCATAGATACCTCCATTAATTCTATTGAAATACTGAAATATCTGTGATATACTATAACGGGAAAAGAATATAAAAACAGAAATTTCTGTAATCACAATATATCACAGAAATTTCTGTGTGTCAAGAGTTTTTTATAATTTTGGAGGGCAAAATGCCGCAAACCAACAAAGAAATTGCAAACGCGATACGCGCGCTTGCAAAAAGTCACGGAAAAACCGTTACGCAAACGCTTGCGGACTGCAAAATCAATCGCAATTTTTTATATGACCTTGAAAAAGGAAATTCCTCGCCGTCGGTGGATAAGCTTTCGCGCATTGCCGAGTATTTCGGAGTAAGCACAGCAAAGCTGCTCGGTGGAGAGGACGGCGAGGTGGAGATGCTGCTTGCGCTTTACGAAAGGCTGTCGCCTGACGGAAAAGCGGCACTTCGTGCTTATATGCAGAGTTTACTTACAGAGTAGCGCCTTCGTCAAAGCTTTCGTATGCGCGAAGCACCTCGCGTTCGAGAGAGGAACGAAAGGTTGAGTTTATCGGATGCGCGATATCGCGGTACGAGCCGTCGGGATTTTTGCGGCTGGGCATGACGATAAAAAGCTTGCTTTCGGTGCTTATCACCTTGATGTCGTGCACGGCAAACTGACCGTCAAATGTAACCGAGGCTACCGCCTTCAGCGGCGCACTCTCAAACGTTCTTCTGATTTTCACATCTGTAATTTCCATAATAAGTATCCTTTCAGAGAGTTATGGTAAAATTATGTGACTGGAAAGCGCGTTTTATTCATATAATTATATATATTACTACACGGAGTTTTAAAAATGGCTGTAAATAATACACACCTCGGCGCAGACGGCATTGCACGTGCGCTCGCAGGCAAAAAGTCGGTATATTTTCTCGGCATCGGAGGTATAACCATGTCGTCCCTTGCCCACGTTACGCATATTCACGGCTTTAAGGTTGGCGGCAGCGACCGCACCATGTCGCCGCTTACCGACAGACTTGCAAAAGAGGGAATAGAGATTTTCGAGGGGCACCGTTCCGAGCAGATTGACGGATATGACGCGCTTGTGTACACCGTTGCAGTTAGTGCCGACACCCCCGAACTTGTCAGAGCAAAGGAAATGGGCATTCCGGTCATCTCGCGAAGTGACTATCTCGGATACATCATGCGCTCGTATACCAATCGCGTGGGACTTGCGGGTATGCACGGCAAGTCAACCGCAACTTCAATGACCACCGAGGTTTTCCTTGCGGGCGGCGGCGACCCAACCGTAATTTCGGGCGCAGAGCTTTCGTCAATGCACGGTGCGTACCGTATCGGCGGCATGGAGAACTTTGTTTTTGAGTCCTGCGAATACATGGATTCTTTCCTTGATTTTTATCCGTCAATTGCGGTGGTGCTCAATATGGAGCTTGACCATGTTGACTATTTTAAAGACCTTGACCATGTTAAACGCTCGTTCCGCGCGTATATTGAAAAGACTCGCGGCTGTGGCTGTGCGGTGCTCAATGCCGATGACGAAAACGTAATGGATATGGCAAAGGGCTTCAGCGGCAGCGTACTTACTTTCGGTGTGAAGAACGAAGCCGATATTATGGCTAAGAATATTTCTTACGAAAACGGGGTTGCATCGTTTGACCTCTGCCACGGCAGTATGAAAAAGAGGGTTAACCTTTCGGTTTCGGGCGAGCATAACGTTTACAATGCGCTTGCTGCCGCCGCTTGCGGCATCCTCTCCGGACTTAAGAGTGACCTTATCGTTAAAGGACTCGGTAACTTTAAAGGCGCATCGCGCCGCCTTGAGTTTAAAGGGGAGCTTAACGGCGCAAGGGTTTATGACGACTACGCACATCATCCCACCGAGATTGCGGCAACACTGCGCACCGTAAGCCTTATGGGCGCGGAGCGCGTTATCTGCATTTATCAGCCGCACACGTATTCGCGCACGAAGGGACTTTACCGTGAGTTTGTCGAGGCGCTGCGCCTTTGTGATATCCCCATAATGGCTGATATCTATGCTGCGCGCGAAACGGACACGCTCGGTGTATCAAGTGAACAGCTTGCAAAGGATATCGGAGAAAATGCGCTTTATTTTGACAGCTTTGAAAAAATCGCGGAATATATAAATTCCACGGCTAAACAAGGCGATATTATCCTCACCATGGGCGCAGGCAATATCACAAATCTGTCAAAAATGTTTAATATGTAGCATAAAGGCATCCGCATGGATGCCTTTATTATATAAGGAAGGAAATGAAGATTGGAAGCCATATATCGTAGGGCAGGGGCTTGCTCCTGCCGCCCGTACAACATCCAATCGCATCTTGCGGCGGGAGATGAACTCCCGCCCTACGATGTTTGTTTGCCTCTGTAGCCTAAATGTCATCTGATTAACTGCTCATTCTCGGTGAAAAAAATTAGTTGTTGTGCAAAAAAACGCAAAAATTATGCAAAAAGTAGAAATGCAAAAAAATCGGATTGCAAAAATTACATATAAATTACACAAAAATTGCAACTTTAAAAAAAGTTCCACAAATTAAACGAAGACAATTTCGCGTTTTTAAGCGCTATTTTTGTGGAAATTTCACAAAAAACCTGACATTGTTAATTTTGCACAATTGCATTTATTTCACAATTGACATCCGGCTTTCCAAAATTGTATAATATATGTACAAATCTTTTATAAGGAAAATTATAAAATTTTTTAGGAGGATTTTTCTATGAGCAAAAAGATTTTAAGCGTATTGCTTACTCTTTGTATGCTTCTCGGCATGTTCCCGGTAGTGCTCCCTGTGGGCGCGGCTGAAACTACTGAAGAAGATGCGCTTCCTGAAGTAGTGCAGTATACAGAGATTGCAGACGCGGACGCACTTGCCGACCTTATGGCGGATTCCACCAAATGGGCAGGCAATTACAAATTGACTGCGGATATTGACCTTACAGGCAAGACCCAGTCTCCTATCGGTAACTCGACAACTGCGTTTACCGGTACTTTTGACGGTAACGGTAAGACTGTTTCTGGTCTTGCGCTTGAAACCACTACTACCGATACCGGTCTTTTTGGCCGCGTAAACGGCAATGCGGTTATTAAAAACCTCACCGTTTACGGTAACGTTACCACTTCCAACAGCCGTAGCGGCGGTCTTATCGGTCAGGTTTACGGCGGTAATGTTACAGTTACCAACTGTGTAAACCACGTTGATGTTGATGCCGCAGGCGGCGGCGCAGGCGGTATCGTTGGTACCTTTGCAGGTGATGCTGCGGGCAACACTCTTACTATTACCGATTGTACCAACTACGGTGATGTAACAGGTAAACAGTACAACGGCGGTGTTTTCGGCTTTGTGAGCAATTCAAAAACTAACATTACCGTTACTGTTGATAACTGTAAGAACTACGGCGCAATTTCCACCACTACCGGCAATGTTTGCGGCGGTATTTTCGGTTATGCAAACCATGTTGCTACCTCAGGTACAACCACATTTACTTTCACCGACTGCGCAAACTACGGTGATATCACATGCGGAGGCGGCACCGGTTATGTTGGCGGTATTGTAGGTGCCTTGTGTGGCACCGCCAATAACAAATATGCATATAGCGTAACCGTTCAGAACTGCTATAACGAAGGTGAAATCACCGGTGTAAGTTATGTGGGCGGTGTTGTAGGTCTTTATCGTCCCGCTGCTTCCGGTACCCTTAATCTTGCAGATCTTATGACTGCTGACGATGAAGGTCTCCCTGTTGTCGGTGGTTTTGGTACAGGCACAAAGGCTTATACTGTTACCCGCGCATACAGTGCTAACGGCACTGCAGTAGTTGGTGTAGACGGCGGTAACACCCTTACTCTCACTGATTGCTGCACCTCCGAGTCTCTCGGCGCAGACCTTGCCGCTCTTGCAGCAAACGACCTTTGGGTAGGTAGCACTCTCGGTGCAGG
>JAZNOM010000114.1:0-10986 GCA_045580835.1 Eubacteriales bacterium | reverse complement strand
GTGAACATTCTTATCTGCCATTTTACTTGTTAAAAAGCTTCATAAAAGAAGTGGGAGTATGTACGGTGCAGTCAAACACGTTTGCAGGTGCAGTAACCGTCATTACGCTATTCTTTGCAAGATAGCTTGCGGCAATGTCACGGTCTACAAGCAGTATGCCGACATTCTTCTTGTTACTGCTCTGCTTTGCCTCAAAATTCGGCTTTACCCACATATAATCGGTCTCGCCGCTCTTGCCCTTAACGGTGATATATCCGCCAACCTTTTTAAAATAAATGCGCTCGGCATCGTCGCCCACCGAAAACACCTTTACCGCATAAACGGTGTCATCGGTTTCTACATACATATCGCACTTTCCGCTATCGTTTTTGCTGATACCGAAAAGAGATGTGCGAATACCAAAGCCGTTTTCCTTACAAAACTTTTTAAACTCGCTTAATGAAAAAGCCATTGTTGTTCCTCTTTTTACTCAAAGTATACCGAACACTTGCAATTCGGTGCGTTTTTTGATATAATGCTTATATCAAAAAACCTCGCTTAAGCGAGGTTGGAGCTGGTGACAGGAGTCGAACCTGCAACCTGCGGTTTACGATACCGCTGCTCTGCCATTGAGCCACACCAGCGTACATTTCATTATACTATATTGTTTTTCATTTTGTCAAGAGGAAACACCTATGAATTTATGTGATATACGAACAGTACGAGAGATTTTGGCGGCTTTCAGCACTACGACTAAAAAAAGCTTTGGTCAAAACTTTCTTATCAACAAAAATGTTCCCGAGGAAATAGCCGACAACTGTTGTGACGATGAAAACAGCGTTATAATTGAAATCGGTCCCGGCATCGGCTGCCTTACCGCCGAGCTTGCAAAAAGATACAAAAAAGTTATCGCCTTTGAAATTGATGAAACCCTTATCCCCGTGCTTAAATACACGCTTGGAGAATTCCGCAACGTTGAGGTCATCAATCAGGACATCATGGAAGTTGACCTTACAGCAGTTATTGCCGAAAAAGCGGCGGGCGAAAAGGTGAGCGTTTGCGCAAACCTTCCATACTACATTACAACTCCGATTTTGATGCGCCTGCTTGAAAGCCGCATTGCATTTGACTCTATCACGGTAATGGTGCAAGCCGAGGTTGCTTCGCGTCTTGCCGCCGCACCCGGCACCGCCGACTA
Organism: Eubacteriales bacterium; assembly: GCA_045580835.1. Lineage (GTDB taxonomy): Bacteria > Bacillota > Clostridia > Oscillospirales > CAG-272 > UMGS902. The sequence goes on along the minus strand of JAZNOM010000114.1, from coordinate 9,809 downwards.
CGGTGCAATTACCGCCTCGCTTAACTACTACGGCACACCCAAAAAACTTTTCACCGTTTCGGCAGGCAATTTTATGCCTGCGCCAAAGGTAAACTCGGCGGTTGTCCGTATTGACCTATATAAAGAAAAGCCGGTTGTCCCGAAAAACGAGGAAGTTTTCTTTAAGGTCATAAAATCCGCCTTCGGTCAGCGCCGCAAAACTCTTGTAAACGCGCTTCAGACAGGTTTTAAAGACCGCTCAAAAGAGGAACTCACCTCTATTATCACCTCTCTCGGCTTTGACGAGCGCATCCGCGGTGAAAAGCTCTCCACCGCAGATTTCGCAGCAATTGCAGATAAAATGGTATAGAAAAAAGCACCACAAGGGTGCTTTTTCTGTTAATTGAAACATACAAATCCGTAGGGCGGGGGTTTATCTCCCGCCGCAAACCATGATTAGATGTTGTACATGCGGCAGGAGCAAGCCCCTGCCCTACGATATGTGGGTTCCAATTCGTTTCTTACTTCACCAGTCTGCCAAAGTCGGCGGTGAGCTGATAAAGACGCTTTTCAAGTGCCTTTGAGGGCATCTTATCCATGCGCCAGCACCAGTTGCCCGATGCAACCGACGGAACATTCATTCTTGCTTCACTGCCAAGAGAGAGCAAATCCTGCATGGTATAAATCGCGATATCCGAAATTGAAGCCGCGGCACCGCGAATAAAGCCCCACGCGTACCCCTCTTTCTTGTTGAGTCCGAGATAGCGCTTTGCATATTCAATGTCACCCTTTGAAGCGCTTTGCATCCAGCCCTCTGCCGTATCGTTATCGTGAGTACCGACATAGACAACCGAATTTCTGTTTTTATAAGTATGCGGCAGATAGTTTGACTCCTCCCGGCTGTCAAATGCAAACTGAAGCACCTTCATGCCGGGGTAGCCGCTGTCTTTAAGGAGCTTTGCAACCTCGGGAGTGATAAATCCAAGGTCCTCGGCGATAATATCAAGCTCGCCGAGTTTTTTCTTTACTGCGTTAAAAAGCGACATTCCGGGGCCTTTCTTCCACTCGCCGCCGCGTGCGTTGTCATCTTTTGCGGGGATTGCATAGAAGGACTCAAAGCCGCGGAAATGGTCGATACGCAAAATATCGTAAAACTTCATCTGACGTGCAATGCGGCGGCACCAGAAGTCATAGCCGTGCGCCTTTTGATACTGCCAATTGTAAATCGGGTTGCCCCAAAGCTGACCGTCAGCAGAAAATGCATCGGGCGGACATCCTGCCACAAGCTTTGGCGCAAGGTTTTCATCGAGCAAAAAAGCCCCCCGATTTGTCCACACATCGGCACTGTCGCGCGCAACGTAAATCGGCAGGTCACCGATAATCTTTACACCGTTTTTATTTGCATAAGCCTTTAGCTCGTTCCATTGCTCGGTAAACTTATACTGCAAAAACTTGTAAAATCCAATTTCTCTGCCAAGTCTTCTTTCAGCGCGCTCTATTGCTGCCTTGTGGCGGAATTTAAGTCCGTTCTCCCAATTCTCAAACGACTTTTCGCCATTCTCATTTTTCAGTGCCATAAAAAGTGCGTAATCGTCAAGCCAATCTGCTTCCTTACGGCAAAACTCCATAAAAGAATTGGTAAGCTTTTTCGCAAAGCGGTCATACGCCGCGCGAAGCAGTGGAAAACGGTTTTTATACTGCTTTTCAAAGTTTACTTTTTTAGCATCGTCAAAAAGGTCTGCCGCCTCTATTTCTTCCTTTTTGAGGAGCCCGTCCCTAACGAGCATATCAAGGTCGATAAAGTAGGGATTTCCCGCAAACGAGGAAAATGACTGATAGGGCGAGTCGCCATAGCTTGTAGGACATATCGGGAGAATCTGCCAAAGACTCTGTCCGCTGTTTTTCAAAAAGTCAACAAATTTGTATGCCTCTTTGCCCATTGTACCGATGCCGTAGGGCGAAGGCAACGAAGAAATATGAAGTAAAACGCCGCTTTTTCTCATAAATAATCCTTTCTTAACGGCGTTTTACGCTTTATCCTTTCACCGCACCCGCCATAATACCCTTAATAATATGCTTCTGACAGGTGAAATAAAAAATTACAATAGGAATGATCGACAAAACGATAAGTGCCATTATAGCACCAATATCGCTTTGACCGTAACTGCCGTTGAGATACTGAATGTGAATCGGTATTGTGCGATATTTTTTGATATCCAGCACCAAAAACGGCAGCAAAAAGTCGTTCCATATCCACATGGTTTCAAGTATGCAAACCGAAATCAACGTGGGCTTCATAATAGGAAGAACTATGCCGAAGAAGGTGCGAACAGCGCCACAACCGTCTATGGTTGCAGCCTCCTCAATTTCGCGGGGAATGCTTTTTACAAACCCGCAAAACATAAATATCGCAAGCCCCGCACCAAAGCCAAGATAGATTATCACGATGCCAAGCGGATTGCCGAGGTTAAGCGTATCGGCAACCTTTGACAGTGTAAACATTACCATCTGGAACGGAACTATCATCGAAAATACACATAAATAGTATATACTACGGCAAAGCAAATTGTCAACCCTCGTTATATACCAAGCCGCCATGGAAGTAAATAGTAAAATGGCAAGTGTTGACAGAACTGTAATAACGAGAGAATAAAGCACGGATAAAAGAAAGGGATACCCACCGAAGTTAATGCCGCGCGTATAGTTTTCAAGTCCGACAAAACTGTTCTCGTTTGGCAGTGAAAACGGAGCTGCGCTTATCGCGGTCTTTGTTTTGAGCGAGTTTACGATAACCACCAGAATCGGAGTGAGGTACACCGCGGAGATTATCGACAGTATAACCGTTGTAAGAGTTTTTGAAAAAGCTTTTTTCACTACTGCTGCACCTCCTTTTTGCGGGTCAAATATAGCTGAACAAGTCCGACAGCGGCGACAATCAAGAAGAAAATGACCGCCTTTGCCTGACCTACGCCGCGCGTATTCATATTTTGATAAAAAGTATTATAAATATTAAGTGCAAGCATTTCGGTTTGATAAACCGTTTCGCCCGCAACCTGCACGCCCGGCTCGCCGGCAGTGAGCGCAAGGTTCTGGTCAAATAGCTTAAATGAGTTTGTCAGCGTTAAAAATGTGCAGATTGTGATTGACGGCATCATCATCGGAAGCGTTACACTGCGAAGCGTTTGCCATTTCGTTGCACCGTCAACCTTTGCCGCCTCATAGAGATGGTCGGGAATGGAATTGAGTCCCGATATATAAATTATCATCATATAGCCTATCTGCTGCCAGCAAAGCAGTATTACAAGTCCCCAAAATCCAAGACGCGAATCAAGCTTGATATTTGTGCCGTAGTTTTGCAAAATGCCGTCAAAAATAATCTGCCAGATATATCCTAAAATTACGCCGCCGATGAGATTGGGCATAAAAAACACAGTTCTGAAAACATTTGCACCGCGAATACCGCCCGTAAGTATATGTGCAACCGCAAATGCGATTAGATTTATTGCAATAACCGAAACCACGGTGAACAGTGCGGTAAACAAAAACGAATAAAGAAAGCCGCCGTCACGGAAGACCTCGGCATAGTTTGAAAGCCCTACCCACTTTGCATCCGATGTTGTACGGAATGTGCAAAACGAGAGATAGATACCCCTCAAAAAGGGATAGACAAATCCGATACAAAACGCCGTGGCAGCAGGCAGTACAAATATCGGAAAGTATTTTGAAAGTTGCCGTTTGTTCATGGTATAACTCCTTAAAAAAATAAGAGACAGTACTGTCTCTTATTTTTAGCAGATTATAATTATTTATTCGCTGCGGCGTATTCCTTTTTCCATCCTTCAACAAATGCGCTTTCAACGCTTTCCCATTTGCCGCTGCCAGCCGCGTATTGGGTTAGTGCAGTGCCGACTCCGTTTTTCCAATTTTCGGACGGAATTGACGAAAAGTTCCACGAAACGGGAGTTTTGCCGCTCATAATATAGCCGTTTGCGATGTCAACAAGCGGATTTGCCGCTGCTTTTGCATTTTTAAAAGGCGAAACAAAACCCATTTCATACGCAAGTGCTTCCGTACCCTCTTCGCTTGTAACAACCCAGTACAAAAAGTCGAGCGTTGCAAGGATATCCGCTTCACTAGCCTTTGCATTTACGCACCAATAGTTTTCACTGCCCGTGCAAAGTCCCTGCTCTTCCTCCCCCTCAACTCCTATATAAATAGGAAGCATACCGAACTCGCTGTCGTCAAGTCCCTCGCCCGATGCGTCTTTTTTGAGCGAATCGTATGCCCACGTGCCGTTCTGGTAGAAAACTGCACGGCGTGTTTTAAACTCGCTCTCTGCATCGGCAGCACTCTTGCTGGCAAGAGATGTCGGCGACACGGTGGAGTTGTTTATATACATGTCCCAAACGTTTTTGTAGTTGTCAAGATACATTCCCTCAATTTCATCAGTAGAGCTGATATTCTTTGCCTGATACTCATAGTATATCGGCATGTTTGCAAGGTGGGTTTTAAATCTCCAGTCGGACGTGGAGTCCATGCCCGCCGAGGTAAATGCGCCGTCAACCGAGAGTGCTTCCTTGTTTGCCTGAATCTCCTTTGCAACGGTATTGAGGGTTTCGAAATTATTAATCTCGTCAATAGATTTTACGCTTGAAAAGTCGGATGCAAAATACTCATTTAAAAGCGTTTTATTGTAGATGATGCCGTAGGTTTCAAGCACGTATGCAATGCCTAAAGTTTTCTCGCCGTCGGTAAGTGCAAAGTCGGGAGTGGTTAGCTCGCCAAGCACCTTGCTGCCGGTAAGGTCATAGCAATAGTCCTTCCAGTTTGCAAGTCCTACAGGACCGTTTACCTGAAAAAGAGTTGGTGCATCCTTTTTGTCCATCTCGGATGTCAAAGTCTGCTCATAATTGCCTGCCGCCGCAGTGACGACGGTTACGGGTACTCCCGTCTTTTCGGTATAGGTAGCTGCAAGTGCCTTCCACTGTGTATCCTGCTCCGGCTTAAAGTTTAGATAATACACAGATGCGGTGTCATCCTTCTTTCCGCAGGAAATCATCATGGGTAAAAGCATAAAAAGTGCCAAGCTTAATGCAAGAATTTTCTTTAACATATAAATTATTCCTCCTAAAATTGATTGGCAAATTTAGTATATCCACATATATCTGTTTTAATCTCCTATTGACAAAATGGCGTTTTCGTGATAACATGGTTTTGAAAACAAGATGATGCGTTTTTATGCATTTAAAAGAAATTTTGATAATACCCTTTTTTAATTATTGACTTTATGGTATAATGTATGTATAATATGTATATCACAGATGTTGACCGCTCAACATTTCATCAGTAGAGACTTACATTTCAGGAGAGAATAAAAATGAACGACTTTGTTATTATAACCGACTCGGGTTGTGACCTTTCGCCGGCAATCCTTGCGGAGTGGGGCGTGCCTTGCGAGTCACTCACATTCCGCTTTGATACAAGCGAAAAGGAATATGCAAACGGCGACATGAGCGCCGGAGATTTTTATGCAAAAATGCGTGAGGGCAGCATTGCCAAAACCGCGGCAATAAACTCCGAAACATTTAAAGCACTCTTTGAAAAGTCACTTACAGAGGGCAAGGATGTGCTTTACCTTGGCTTTTCATCAGGTCTCAGCACCACATATAACTCCGGCAGAATGGCTGTAGCTTCCCTTGCAGAAAAATATCCCGAACGCAAGGTTTTAAGTGTTGACACTCTTGCAGCAAGCGCAGGTCAGGGACTGCTTGTATATCTCGCGCTTGAAAAGAAAAACAGCGGCGCAACTATTGAAGAAGTTTCAGAATATATCGAGAGCATCAAACTTAATCTTTGCCATTGGTTTACCGTTGACGACCTCGTATATTTAAAGCGCGGCGGCAGAGTAAGCCCCACCGTTGCATTTGTAGGTAATATGCTCGGCATTAAACCTGTTATGCATGTTGACAACGAAGGTCACCTTGTAAATGTTTCAAAGGTTCGCGGCAGAAAGGCTGCAATTGCGGCGCTTGCCGACAAATACAGCGCACTTGCGTGCGACCTTAAGGACGGCACCGTGTTTATTTCTCACGGCGACTGCGAAAACGATGCAAATGAACTTGCAAAAATAATAAATGACAAGCACGGCGCCACCGTTAAAATAATTACCGATGTAGGCCCCGTAATCGGCGCACACTCCGGCCCCGGTACTCTTGCACTCTTCTTTGTAGGCAAAGAAAGATAATAAAAGGATGCTTCATTATCATGAAACAGTCAAAAAACTCTAAAAAGAAAAGCTCTAAATCCTTGGCAAGCGCACTTATCACCACCGGTACATCACTGCTCGGCGGCGTTCTGCTTGCAAAAATGGCTGTCGGCGGTGCAAAGCAGCTCCGCTCGCACGCTGAAGAGGTAAATAAGCTCAACGTGTTCCCCGTTCCCGACGGCGACACCGGCGACAATATGCGTATGACTATCGAAAGCGGTATTTCCGCTATTGAAAACCTTGACACCAATGACATCGGAAAGGTTATGGATACGCTTTCTCACGGCATGCTGCTTGGCGCACGAGGCAACTCCGGCGTTATCCTTTCGCAGTTTTTTGCAGGTACTGCAAAAGGCTTTAAGGATGTTGAAGAAGCCACTCCCGAAACACTTGGCAAGGCACTTCAAATGGGCGTTGAACAGGCGTACAGCTCGGTTATGACTCCTACCGAGGGTACTATTCTCACGGTTGCGCGCGAAGCCGTTGAATACGCGGTTAAACGCATCACCCCCGAAAGCACTATACGCACGTTTTTTGCTGACCTTTCAAAAGAAATGCACGACTCGCTTGAACGTACACCCGAACGCCTTCAGGCGCTCAAGGACGCAGGCGTTGTTGACAGCGGCGGAGCTGGGCTATTCTACATAATAGACGGCTTTAACCGCGTGCTTAACGGCGAAGAGGTTGCAGACACCTCCTCTTATGTAGAACCAAAAACGCCCAAAACCGATGTTACCGCCTCCGGCTTTAACGCTGACAGTGTTATGACCTACGGCTACTGTACTGAACTGCTCGTTCAGCTTCAGAACAGCAAGTGCGACGTTGAAAAGTTTGACGTTGAGCCGCTTAAAGAATTCCTTGCAAGCATCGGCGACTCGATTGTTGCTTTCAAGGTTGATACTATCGTAAAGCTTCACGTGCATACGCTCACTCCCGAAAAGGTGCTTGAGCATTGCCGTACGTTTGGTGAGTTCCTTACTGTTAAAATTGAAAATATGTCGGTGCAGCACACCGAGTCAAGCGAAACCGAGACACCTGCACAAGCACCCAAGGCTCCTGCAAAGAAGTACGGCGTTGTAGCGGTTACAAACGGCCCTGGACTTGAGGCGCTTTTCAAGGAATTCGGCACTGACGAGATAGTTCAGGGCGGACAGACTCAAAACCCCTCCACCAATGACTTCCTCGATGCATTTGCCAAGGTTAACGCAGAGCATATCTTTGCACTGCCCAACAACTCTAACATCCTGCTTGCGGCACAGCAGGCAGCCGAGCTTTATAAGGGTGCAAAGATTCATGTTATCCCCTCAAAGAATATCGGAACAGGTTATGTTGCCCTTTCCTCTATGAACTTTGATGCGGAAAACCCCGAGGATATCATTTCCGAGGTTGAAGCGGCAATGGGCCGCGTTACCGCAGGTTACGTTTCTCCCGCCATCCGCGATGCGGACATGAACGGTGTTCACGTAACAAACGGCGACACTATCGGAATCGTGAACAAAGAGATTATTGTTTCACATCCCGACAGACTCACCGCCGCGGCGGCACTTGCTGAAAAACTGCTTGACGGCAAGTTTATGCTGACGGTATTCACGGGTAAGGATGCTGCGGCTGACGAGCAGGAAAAACTGCAGGCAGAAATCGCAAAGATGCGTCCTGATGCCGAGGTGTATTTCATCGACGGCGGTCAGGAAATCTATCCCTATATATTCGTAGCCGAATAAGGTTAAAGCCGATGCAAATGCATCGGCTTTTATTTTTGGGAATAACGAAAGCGTTCTTTCTTAAGAAGAAAGAACCAAAGAAAACTGTAAAATATTTGTTAAGTATCCATGGCTACAGATAATATTTTTTTACAAAAAGGTTTGGAGGTGTCGGAACCTTTCCTTAAAAGGTTCTGACATTATGAACTTCATAAAAGCAAAAAGTCCATGGCTTGCGCCATGGACTTTTCTATTTGAATATTCAATTAGTTGAACATTTCGCCGTACTTGAGAAGTCTCTCGTACTTAGCCTTTGCAGCCTCTTCAGCCTTAGCGAAGAGAACCTCTGCTCTTTCAGGGAATGCCTGCTCGAGTCTCTTATAACGAGTTTCGGAAGTGATGAACTCGCGGTAAGAAGCGGTAGGAGCCTTGCAGTCAACGGTAAGAGGATTCTTGCCTTCTGCCTTAAGAGTGGGGTTGTAACGGAACATCTGCCAGTAACCTGCCACAACTGCTCCCTTCATTTCGAGCTGGCAGTTCTGCATGGTGCCCTTGATACCGTGCATTTCGCAAGGAGCGTAGCCGATAACGAGGGAAGGACCATTGTAAGCTTCTGCCTCGGTGAGAGCCTTGAGAGTCTGGTTCATGTCAGCGCCCATAGCGATCTGTGCAACGTATACGTAGCCGTAGGACATAGCGATTTCTGCAAGGTTCTTCTTGCCGATTGCCTTACCTGCTGCTGCGAACTGTGCAACCTGACCGATCTGGGATGCCTTGGATGCCTGACCGCCGGTGTTGGAGTAAACTTCGGTATCAAATACCATTACGTTTACGTCTTCGCCGGAAGCGAGTACATGGTCAAGACCGCCGAAACCGATATCGTATGCCCAACCGTCGCCGCCGAAGATCCATACGGACTTCTTGGAGAGGTAGTTCTTTTCAGCGAGGATTTCCTTGGAGGTTTCGCAACCGTCGGCTGCCCACTTTTCAAGGAGCTCAACGAGAGCCTTGGTAGCCTTTTCGTTTGCAGGGCCGTTGTCGAGAGTACCCAGATACTCGTCAACTACTGCCTGGCAAGCATCACAAGGAGCCTTGAGGGACTTAACCTTTTCGATTACTCTCTCACGGATAGCCTTCTGACCGAGAGCCATACCGAGACCGTGCTCTGCGTTATCCTCGAAGAGGGAGTTAGCCCATGCGGGACCGCGGCCGCTCTCACGGTTTACGGTGTAAGGAGTTGCAGGAGCAGAGCCACCCCAGATAGAAGAACAACCGGTAGCGTTGGAGATGTACATTCTTTCACCGAAGAGCTGGGTGATAAGACGTGCATAAGAGGTTTCTGCACAACCTGCGCAAGAGCCGGAGAACTCGAGGAGGGGCTGCTTGAACTGGCTGCCCTTAATGGTGTTGTTGATGAGTTCGGGCTTCTCGGAAACGTTTGCTACTGCGTAGTCAAACGGAGCCTGCTGGTCAAGCTGAGAAGCGAGAGTGGTCATTTCGATAGCCTGCTTTTCGGGGTTGCCGTCCTTGATAGCCTTTGCGGTAACGGGACAAGCCTTTACGCAGAGGGTACAACCCATACAGTCCATGGGAGAAATAGCCATGGTGAACTTGTAATCGGTCTTGATTACGGGCTTTTCGGTGAACTTGGTAGCTGCAGGAGCATTTGCTGCTTCTTCAGCGGTCATAGCAAAGGGACGGATTGCAGCGTGAGGACATACAAATGCACAGTTGTTACACTGAATGCAGTTTTCAGCATGCCATACGGGAACGTTTACTGCAACGCCTCTCTTTTCGTATGCTGCGGAGCCCTGCGGGAAGGTACCGTCTGCATATTCAACGAAAGCGGATACGGGGAGAGAGTC
>JAZNOM010000113.1:0-6162 GCA_045580835.1 Eubacteriales bacterium | reverse complement strand
CGCAACTCTGTTGCCTGCTTCTAATGCTTTTCTGCCTATATGCGAAGCAAAAGCAGTTTTTCCTGTAGCACAGTTGCCGAGTATAATAAGATTCTGGTCTTTCTCTATCCAATCAAGGCTCTCGAGCTTTTCTATCTGCCATACTGTACCGCTGTTAAGCCCTGTCTTCACGAATCGGCTACTCGGAAGCTTTGCTTCCTTCTCTCTTTTTATAATCGCATTCTGTTTGCGTATATCAAGCTCTGCGGAAAGAATGTCTTTTAAAAACTCTAATCTCTTCGGGCTATTCAAAGATGTGCGCATCAGATCATAGGCATCAACCTCCTCTATATAGCAAAAGGCTGCGGTTTCGCAGCCTTTATTTTTATTTCTAATACTGTTAAATCTTCTTCAAATTATTATTTGGCAATAAACATTTCCAAAGCCTCCTTGACAAAGAAGCTACCGCCTATAGCCACAACTTTGTCAAAAGCAAGAAATTCTTCGATATTTCCTCTGTCAATGCCGCCTGTGGGAATAAAGTTTATCTGCGGAAACGGTGCGGAAAGCGCTTTTAATGCAGAAAGCCCTCCGTATATATTCGCAGGAAAGAATTTAACCGTTGTTATTCCGAGTTCCAACGCTTGCATGATCTCGGTCGGTGTAACACAACCGGGATAATACGGAATATTATTCTCTTTGCAAACGTTGGCTACGCCGACGGACAAGCCCGGAGATACAATAAACTTTGCGCCTGCAGCCAATGCCTCTTCACATTGTTTTGCACTGATAACCGTGCCTGCACCGATATTCATATCGGGATATTTTTCACACGCTATTTTTATAGCCTCGGCGGCGCAAGCCGTTCGGAATGTGATTTCTGCACAGTAAATGTTATTCGATTTCAATGCCGATAGAATTTTATCAACTTCGTCAAGTTCTTTTATAACTACAACCGGAATGTATTTATCCATAAATTGTTCCTCTTAATATATCATAGCCACCGCTTTGGCGGTGGCTATGATGATTTTAATTACTGTGCAATAAGTTTCATAACGCGAATTACATCGACAATACCAACTTTTCCGTCGCCGTTTATATCGCCGTTGTTAACAGTCTCGTCGTTAACGATTGTGCGGATAAGCATCAAAACATCCAAAACTGTTACGAGTCCGTCACCGTCGATGTCACCGACTACCGTATTATCTTCAACACTAACCTCGGCAAAAACCGTGGCAGTTTCTACCGAATCCATTTCACAATTATAGGTTTCGATAGGAGTTACGGATACGGTATAAGTTTCGGATTCTATAGCATCTGTCGAGAATGTCAGCTTAAGTACCTCAAAATCAACGGCTTCATCCGCAAAGGTCATATTCATAACAACCGCTTCATAAGGAAGTGAAATGCTGTCCTGACCAATGAGTGAATACGTTGTTTCATCACCAAGCAATGACTCTGCTGAAAGAAGCGCAAATCCTTCGGGAGCATCTATGGCAAATCTTGTTGCAAAAATAGGTTCGGTTGCTTTTACGGAAACAACGACCTCAACCTTGCCGTTCGCAACTAATTTAGGCGTTGCCATTATGATAACGGGAGCGGTGGGAGCATCTACTGCCGCCTTACATCCCGAGCAAATAATTCCGTTTATGGAGGACACACAAGCATAATCGCTATGATTTGTACTGTCAATTTCAACAACCGCATTCATCTCAATAACGGTTTTACACTCTGCACATACTACCTTCTTAAGTCCTGTATCGGAACAAGTAGGTGCAAGTGTTATGACATCCTCGGTAACGGAATGTGCACAATCGCTTATGCCGGTGAGAGCACAAACGGTGGTAGCAACTTCTTTTTCCATATCGCCGTTATAAAGCTCGGGAACGGAAATCTCAACAAGTTGTCCCGATGCCACAATACCGCTTTCATAACCGTACACAAGCTTGACTTCCGTATCGAGAGGCTTTGAAGCGGCATTGTCAGAGAGAATAGAAATCGAATATACGCTTTCATTTGCATTACCGCTGCATACAAATCCGTCCGCAGTGGGAAGCATAGCCTCTGCAAATGTAAATCCGCTCGGCAATACAACATTTACAAGTGCCGCAGCAAAATTACCTTTTACCGTAGCGGTAACGGTTACGGTACCGTTTTCCACAACAGCGGAAGAAATTGCAAATATATTGTCGCCGCTGACCTTGGTAAAGTTTTTATCACAAACAGTACAAGTATATGTTCCGTCTGTGTTTGCAACATAGAAATGTGCCATTTCTTCGCAAGAATACTCATATTTCTCGGTGTATCTTCTGCCGCAAGTGCAAGAGTAAAGTTTTGTACCGTTTGCATCAGGTGTAGCCTCTACAGTTACTTTTGAGGTATATACGCATTCGTCCGTCTTGTTTACGGTAACAATCTTCTGTGCGGTTGCCTCGGCATTATAGGAAAGAGGTTCGGACAGTGCCGGTGCAAAGCTGTGCGTACCGTAACTAAAGTCCACGTTCATATTTGTTTCATCGGTTGCAAAACTGCCCGCCGAATAGAATGCAAATCCAACATCCATAGGAACGGTTCTGCCGTCAGTCGAGCCCGAAACGTACAAAACCGTATTTTCGACATTGCGGATATAATAATTTGTACCGATATAGGAATTGTCAAAGAAGTTAAGCGTCTGCTTTGCGAGCGAAGCGGTCGAATCCGCGGCACTTACGTTCTTGTCGCCCGTGCGTCCCTGATCAACTCTTGTTCTGCCGTAAAGATTTACGGTTGTTTCGCAGCTTATAACAGGATTATTCATGTAATTTGAGGAGGTGGACATTGTATAAAGCACACCGATGTCTGCATTCGTTGCGCTTAGCGTAGCGGTTTTGTTCGATACCGAAATACCGTCTGCGCCCAAACTGTCACCAAGGTAAATACGAGAATAGAAACGTGTCGCAGTCTCGGTATCGGAAGCATGATCGGAAACCAATGCCCCCTCGGTGATTGTAAGCGTTGCATCCGCTAAAGTATCATCATTCTTTTTGATATTATACTTACCTAAAAGTATGTAAGCCTGTGCATTGTTAATTGCTTCAATCGCACCAAATGTCACGTTGTTCCAATTACAAGCAATAATATAAGTTGCACTGCCGTCAAAAAGAAGATTGTCAAGCACGGTTTCTCCGCCGAGAGAAAGGAGCGTCTTTGAAGAAATCTTAAATCCGCCTCTTGTGAAGCTGTCGGAAGTATCCGAGCCTTTAATCGTAATAGGCTTTGAATACGTGGGGAGAGTGGTATTGGAGAGCGGATAGCTGCCGCAAACCACTACTGTACCGCCAACGTTTGCAATACGGCTTACCGCTTCGGTAAGGCTTGCAACCGCATTTACTGAATTCAAGCCGTCATTTTTGTCATTTCCGCTTTCGGAAACGTAAACGGTTGGCTCCTCTGTCTGCTCTACCGATGTTTTACAAGCAGTGCAAATAAAGTAATACTTTTCGCCGTTGGCTTGCCACTCGTAACTCTCGGAAACGTGGACATCTGCCGCATAGCTGTCGCCGTCTTTTGTCATATCCTCGATAAGCTCTTTGCAGTCGGAGCAGAACCAAGTATATTTTGCATAAGCAGCGCAGTTTGCAGATGAAGTTTCAATCCATTCGCCGCTCTCGTGCTCACATCCGATTTTCGCACCGCAATTGTCACAGACTTCGTCTGCATTTGCATCGGGATGCTCGCCGTTCACCTTTAAGCAATAATGACTGTAAGGCTGTACGTTTTCTTCACCGATAATTGCCGCCGCAAATGTATCGGCACCGTCTTTGCGGGAGTCGGAATATACGTTCAGAGCATAGTCACTTCCCTTTAAGCTAACTGCAAGTTTGCTTGAATCCGTACCGCCGCATACCACTACGTCAACGTCAAAACGGCCTTGTGCATCAACAGAGGATACGGCATAAAAAGTTGCAATAGAATCAATGTCACCGTCAAAAACAACCGTTGCATACACGTTGTTACCGCCTTCGTAATTCAGCGAAGCGGTTACAAACGTATTTGTAATTTGGAGAGTATCGTTTGCATTTGTTTTACCGACAGTAATATTCACAGTACCCGAGTAAGCACCGTCAAGATTTCTGTTTGCACCGATAACAGCACGGTACACACCTGAGCGAATGGTTATATCGGTTGAGTATCCGGTAGCGGAAATATCAGCGTTCTTAGCACTTCCGCCTTCGTAACCGCCGACAAGATAAATGCCGTCGCCAATTACGGTAATACCCTCTCCCATTACAACCTTATGCTCCTGTGCCGCAATAAAGGTACTGCCGCTGTCGGAGAAGCAGAGATGCTCAAATACCATGGGACCGTTCATAATAAAGCGGGTATTGGTATTGAGAGTTCCGCCGCTTACTGTAATGGTATTCGTAAATGCAGGAGTAGTATATTTTGCAGGTGTAGTTGCACTGTCAAGGATAGTTACGGTAACGTCCGCAGTGTTATACGCCGCATACTGCATAGCCTCGGTAAAGTTCTTGAAAGGATTTTCCTGTGTACCTATCTGTGAGGTAACGTTTCCTACAAGTTCTTTTCCGCTTTCGGAAACGTAAACGGTAGTAAGAAGTGCACTGTCCGTATACACAACGTTGCTACAAGCCGAGCAGGTGTAGATTACGGCACCGTTTGCAAAAGACATTGCAAGTGTGCCGCTATGGTTTGTCAAATCCACGGGGATTTCAATATTGTCGCCTACCCTTTGGCTACAGTCAGGACAGTATTCGTACTTGCTTCCGACCAGAGAACAAGTCGGAGAAGTTTCGACAACTTCATACTTGCCCTCGTGTGCGCAAGTTATTTGCTGTGCACCGCACTTATCACATACGCCGTCTGCAAAAGTATGCTCTTCAGAAACTGCCGTTTCTCCGCAGTAACAGATCTTACTGTGCGTTGCAGTTGTAATTATGTATTCTCCATCCTCAATGTGCTTATGGAAGACCTTGAGCTCGGGAGCGTAACCATTAACAAGTACAAAGTTTTCGCCAAGTCCCGAAACGTTTGCCACGACTGTTGCATCCGAAACGTAGATTTCACCGCCGTTTGCAGTATCCGCAACGTAGGAATCGGTTGAAGTATAGTAGCAGTTGGATATGCCGCCTGCCGAAACTGCAGCCGCCGCAGGTCTGCCCACTATCGGGCGCACATAGCTTGCCTTGGATGCAGTAACCGAGCCTGTGCTAAAGCAACGGGTTACGGTATATTCAGCATTCTGACCTGCTCCGTGTGCAATGATACCGCCGGCATAGCCGCTTGTACCTGCAACCATAGCACCCGTGTTCATACAATCCTGAACAAAGCATTTTCCGGCAGCCCCTGCATATACACGCCAATAGCCGACGATACCTGCCGAAGCGCCGTTTGCAGTGGTAACGGTTCCCGTGTTCAAGCACTTTTCAATGGTTGTCGAACCTTTTGTATTGGAAGCAAATCCCGCAATACCGCCGGCATAACTCTTTGTCGCCGTGACTGCACCTTCGTTTTTGCATCCGCTTATTAGTGCAGTTTCTGCACTAAGCGCAAGCCTACCGATGATACCGCCGAGAAATTCGGTACCGTCTTTTACCGTACAAAGGTTAATACAGTTTTTTATAGTAACGTTTGTTGCGAGAACGTGTCCGATAAGACCGCCGATGTTTTCGCCCGTACCGCTGACAGTACCGCTGACGGTAAGGTTTTCAATAGTTACCGCTTGATCGCCACTGATGTAGCCAAAAAGACCTACATTGTTCGTGCCGCTAATGTTAATACCGCTGACGGTAAATCCACCACCGTTAAAGTTACCGGTAAACGGATTTTCCTCGGTACCGATAGGCGTCTGCGAAAGACCGTTTGTCGCATCGGCAAGGTTAATATCGTTTGTAAGAGTATAACTGTCTGCCCACATGGAAGGAGTATTCATAAGCGTGAGCATATCGTTTGCCGAGGAGATTTCTGCCGCAGATGCAAAAAGCGAAAGCGACAAAACTAAAACAAATATTGCAATTATTCTTTTACTCATTGTTATTCTCCTTTAACCGTTTTTTTCATAATACCGAGTGCATCCTGCATGGTGATTTTGCCGTCACCGTCAATGTCGGCATTCTTATAGGTTTCTTTGCCAACCACCGAGGAAAGCGCGCAGAGTGCATCCGCAACGGTGATATTACCGTC
>JAZNOM010000112.1:0-10638 GCA_045580835.1 Eubacteriales bacterium | reverse complement strand
GGCAAATAAAAAAGCCCCTTTAGGGGCATGCCGGTGAAATTTCCGCGGTTGGCGGATCTTTCGGCGAGCCTATAGGCTCAGCCGGTATCATGCCCTAAGGGGGCTTGTGCAAACCACCGGCACGGCCGGTGGTTATGATTTAACTAAAATATCTGCAATTCGTTTGCATGCAAAGCCGTCACCGTATGGGTTTGATGCTTTTGCCATTTTGTCATACTCGCTCTTGTCCTCAAGCAAGGTTTTGAAGTTTTCGTAAATAACAGCTTCACTCGTGCCGACAAGTTTAAGCGTACCTGCCGCAATGCCCTCGGGTCGCTCGGTAGTGTCACGCATAACAAGCACGGGTTTGCCAAGCGAGGGAGCCTCTTCTTGGATTCCTCCACTGTCGGTAAGGATAAGATACGAGCGCGAAAGGAAGTTGTGAAAATCAAGCACGTCAAGCGGCTCAATAATACGGATTCGGTCACAGTTGCCAAGCTCCTCGTTTGCCGCCGCGCGGACAACCGGGTTCATATGAATTGGGTAAATCGCCTTAACGTCGGGATGCTCCTCGATGATGCGGCGAATAGCGCGGAACATATTGTGCATAGGTTCGCCGAGGTTTTCGCGGCGATGCGCGGTAATCATAATAAGGCGGCTGTCCTTTGCCCAATCAAGCTCGGGATGTGTGTATTCTTCGCGCACGGTAGTCTTAAGTGCGTCAATTGCGGTGTTACCCGTAACGTAAATACTATCGGGTGCTTTACCCTCGCGCAAGAGATTTTCTTTTGAAAGCTCTGTAGGCGAAAAATTATATTTTGCAACAATACCCACCGCCTGACGGTTAAATTCCTCGGGGTATGGCGAATAGATGTTGTATGTGCGGAGTCCCGCCTCAACGTGGCCAACGGGAATCTGCATGTAAAAGCATGCAAGCGCGGTAACAAAGGTTGTAGACGTGTCGCCGTGAACAAGCACGACATCCGGCTTTTCCTTTTCAAGCACCTCGCGTATGCGGTCAAGAATGTTAATGGTGATGTCAAAAAGTGTCTGCTTGTCCTTCATAATAGAAAGGTCGTAGTCAGGCTCAACGTTAAACGCACCAAGCACCGCATCGAGCATCTGACGGTGCTGACCGGTAACGCAAACAACCGTTTCTACTTCCTTGCGGCTTTTAAGCTCATTAACAAGCGGACACATTTTTATAGCCTCCGGACGGGTGCCGAAGACGAGCATAATTTTCTTCATATCGTTCTCCAAAGTATTGATATTGCTATTTTATCATCAGCCGAGAAGTTTGTCAACCGCGCGGCGCACCGCACCCGCGCAAGGACCTACCAAAAAGGCACATACAAGCGTAGTAACGCCAACCGCGCTGCCAAGTAAAAAGCCGATGACTACCGCTGTAATGTCCCAACACATACGCACTGCAACGAACGGCAGTCTGCTTTTTTGAGATATTATAACGGGGAGCGCATCGTACGGCGCACTGCCAAGGTCGGCGGCAAGATAAACAGATACTGCCAAAATAAAAATTACAAGCATGATTACAAGCAATAAGTATCTTATAGCGCCGTCTACGCTGACAAATCCGACTTTTGCCCAGATGAATCTGAAAAGGTCAATGGAGTAGCCAAAGCCGACCATGTTGAATATTGTGCCGAGTCCAAGCCCCGAAATGTCAAAGACAATTACAAAAACAAGCATTACAGCGGACACCAAAAGTCCTGCGGTGCCAAGCGATATTATACCGCCGCTCGCAAGTGATAATCCGTTGTTCATGCAGGTGTACGGGTCTGTGCCAAAGTTCAGTTTTTCAAGTACCGACATGCCAAAGCCCATTATAAAAACGCCGAGGGCGGCGAGGGCTATGCGAAGCGGCAGTTTGTTTTTATTTGTTGTTGCACGCACAAGCGTGAGAAGCTTTTCTTTCATGGTTCACCTAAAGTTTTGCATATTTTTTGCGGTATTCTGTCGGAGTCATACCCGTGATATCTTTGAAAACACGGCGAAAATACGCTGCCGAGCGAAAACCGAGTTCTTCGCTTATTTCTTCAACCGTTTGATATCCGGATTTTATGTATTCAATCGAACGCAGGATGCGAAGCTCGTTTTTGTAGGACACGGGGGTGGTGTGCATTTCTTCTTTAAAGAGGTGATAAAGTCGCGACTCGCTTACAAAACATTCTTTGGCGAGGTCGGCTGTGGAATATTCTTCTTTGAAGTGCTTTTCGATGTAGTCAAGCGCCTTTAGTACGCATGGTGAGCAATCGGGGGCTTCTGCCTCCTTCAAATGCGGAAGAACTGCGGCAAAAAGATGATAGAATTTCCCAAGTGCGGTAAAACGCGAAAGTGCGTCGCCTTTTTCAAGCAGTGCATATGCTTCTAAAAATACGTTTTCGAAGTCACTTGAAAGATTTTCTATTTTCTGCATGCCAAAACTTTGGTCAAAGCGTTTACCGTCCTTGTCAGTGCGAAAAGTGAGGTGAAAGCAGTAATACTCGACATCGGGCGTTCCTTCACTTTTTGAAATATAGCGCGTACCCTCGGGAATGTAGATAAGGTCGCCTTCTTTACATTCTACCGTCACAAATGATGATGAAAAAGTGCATTTGCCTTTTCTTAAGAAACCGAGATTGGTCTGTTGCTTTCCGCGAGTAGAGTCAAAGGTGGCACTTCCGTTATAATGCACCTTTTGTATACCGAAATCAGAAAGGCAAAATTCTTTTGCTTTTATAGTTCGCGTCATATCATCACCTCGCTTTAGTTATTGTAACATTTGGGCATTATAATGTCAATAAAACAAAAACCGCCAAAAGGCGGTTTTTTATTAGTTATATTCAACGGATATTCCATTTCCTTTAGCATAAGTATCGGCATAGGAACCTTCGTTGCAGTGAACAGTAAGTTTTTCGCAGAGATGAAACGCACTATCGCCAATGGAAGCAACACTGTCGGGGATTTCAATTTCGGCAAGGCGCTCGCACCCGGAAAACGCTTGATCACCAATGGAAGTAACACTGTCGGGAATTACAATTTCGGTAAGGCTTTCGCACACACAAAACGCCCCTTCGCCAATGGAAGTAACGCCATCGGGGATTGCAATTTCGGTAAGGCTAGTGCACATATAAAAAGCCATATCTCCAATGGAAGTAATAGAGTCTGGGATTGCAATTTCGGTAAGTCTCCAGCACTCAGCAAACGCCATATCGCCAATGGAAGTAACAGAGTCGGGTATTACAATCTCGGTAAGGTTCGTGCAACCCCGAAACGCCTCATAGCCAATGGAAGTAACAGAGTCGGGTATTACAATCTCGGTAAGGTTCGAGCAACCCAAAAACGCCCCATCGCCAATAGAAGTAACACTATTAGGGATTACAATCTCGGTAAGGCTTTCGCAAGAGTCAAACGCATAATTGCCAATGGAAGTAACAGAGTCGGGGATGATGTAAGTTGTATCGGACTTTGCGCTTGGGTACTCAACTATAGTGGTCTTATCTTTGCTGAACAAAACTCCATCAATATCGCAATACGCATTGTTGTGTGAACTTGCGTTTGTTACGGTAAGGCTTTCGCAAGAGTTAAACGCAGCATTGCCAATGAAAGTAACAGAGTCGGGGATTGCAATCTCGGTAAGGTTTGTACATCTAGAAAATGCCCTATCGCCAATGAAAGTAACAGAGTTGGGGATTACAATCTCGGTAAGGCTCGTGCAGCTAGAAAATGCATAATCGCCAATGGAAGTAACACTATTAGGGATTACAATCTCGGTAAGGCTTAAACACACTCTAAACGCACTATCGCCAATGGCAACAACGGAATAACCGTTAGCTTCGCTCGGAATTTCCACTTCGGTAGCGCTTCCTATATATTTTGCTATTGCCGCTTTGCCGTCATATATTGCTATTTCAAAATCGCCGTACGTAAAGGTCTTTTCGGGCTCGCCCAACATATCAAGCGGCTCGGTGGGGAGTGTTTCCACTTGGGTAGCATCGGTTTCTTCGCCGTTATTTTCAAGCGGCTCGGTCGGGAGTATTTCCTCTTTGGTAGAATCAGTTTCTTCGTCGTTATTTTCAAGTGCGGCAAGTCTTTCTTCAAGCTCTTTGTTCTGCTTTTCAAGCTCATCAACACGCTCACTGTCGCATCCGAACATGGCAAAGACCATAATAAGGCTTAATAAAAATGCAAAAATCTTCATCGCAGTTTCTCCTTGCAAAAAATTTACTAAATTATATCGCAACTGTTGCAAATTGTCAATATTCTATATCAAAACATACCCCCGTGAGGAGTACTCACGGGGGTATCAAATTAATAAATCTTGCTCCAGTCAAAGAGGTTGCCGAGCGGAGGATTTTTGCTATTTGCAAGGTCGGTGTAAACCTTACCGCAGTCAGCAGGGCTGAACTCTTCGCTACGGAGTGGCTTAACTTTGATGTTGCCCTTTGCAATGTGGCGGAGAAGTGTGCGGTGGTCGCTGTGGGGAACCCAATAGCCGGGGATGTTGTCGCCGTTGGGACGAACCTTTGTATGTGCGCCGAGAAGCTGAATACCGGGGCAGTGTACGAGCTTGTAGAAGTCAATCGGAACATCCGAAACTCTGGTACAACCGGTGAGAGCAACTCTGCCGCGATGAGCCATGAGTTCAAGCGCGGTAACAAGTGCATGTGCGTTACCGGTAACCTCAACTGCACAGTTGATACCTCTGCCGTCTGTAGCCGCCATAACCTTTTCCTTGAGGTCGGGATCATCGGGGCGGAAAGCAAAGTCTGCTCCGCATTCCTTTGCGATAGCGAGTCTTTCTTCGTTAAAGTCGATTGCGATAACGGGGGTTGCACCCATGCAACGGAGTGCCTGGAGAGCAAACTGACCGAGAAGACCGCAGCCAACTACGAGTGCGCTTTCGCCGATTTCACACTTGGTCATACGTGCGCCCTCGAGACCGAAGCCGCCGATGATAACAAGTGCTGCATCTCTCATATCTACACCTTCGGGGATCTTGCAGAGCATACTCTGCTTACATACAGAGTAAAGTCTGTGACCGCCTGCGAAGTAGCAAAGAACCTTGTCGCCTACCTTGTAGTTTTTAACATTTGCGCCTACTTCTTCAACAACGCCTACTGCGTTGTAACCAAAGCTGCGGGGATATTTACGAACGGTGTTGGGAAGGTCGTTGAAGTTTGCAAGCTCGGTGCCTGCGCTGATTGCAGAAAACTGGCTCTTAACCAAAACCTCGTCAGCCTTGATTTCGGGCAGTTCGATGTCGCAAAGCTCAACTACGCCGGGAGCCATAAGAAACATAGCCTTATTAGTCATGATATTCCTCCAAAAAATAAAATGTTTCACTATCCTCACTATAATATTTTTTCTTCATTTTTGCAAGAC
The DNA here is from genome assembly GCA_045580835.1 of Eubacteriales bacterium. GTDB lineage: Bacteria > Bacillota > Clostridia > Oscillospirales > CAG-272 > UMGS902. Next base: position 5,277 of record JAZNOM010000112.1, on the reverse strand, counting down.
AGAATTTTGCATATACCCGTAACTATTCTGCTATAAATATATGTAGAAAAGTGTTGACAAATCAGCGCCGCGTGGTAGAATAGTTATTATCATAGCAAAAAGAGGCACACCATGAAAAAGAACAGTATAGTATCCATTTTAGTTTTGTTTTTAACCGCGATAATCTGGGGGTTTGCATTTCCTTTTCAAAGCATAGCGGCGGATTATGTCAGCGCGTTTTGGTTTAACGGCATCAGATTTTTTGTAGGGGCTTTGTCGCTTGTTCCGGTTGTACTTATTTTTGAGCGTGAGAAAATTACCAAGGCACAGTGGAAAAAGTTGATTATCACATCATCACTTTGCGGCTTTATTCTTTTTGCGGCATCCGCTTTGCAGCAGATTGGCATTTCACTCACCGGCAGCTCGGCAAAATCCGCGTTTATCACGGGACTTTACATGGTATTCGTTCCGTTTTGCGGAATATTTATGAAAAAGAAAATCAGAAAAGAAGCTTGGATAGGCGCCGCAGCCGCCGTTGTGGGACTTTATTTTGTTTGCTTTGCAAACGGTGCGGAAAATGTACAGCTCGGTGACCTCGTCGTGCTTATCGGCGCGTTTTTCTGGACGGCTCACATCGTTTGCATTGATACGTTTGCAAGCGATTGTCCTTCGCTTAAATTTTCGCTTTTGCAGTTTGTTGTTTGCGGCATTTTAAATATTGCGGTTGCTCCGTTTTTTGACGGTGCGCTCACTCTCACTCCGGATTCTTGGCAAAATGCGCTTGTTCCGATTCTTTATTGCGGTATCTTCTCGGTCGGCGTTGCATATACCTGTCAGGTTATCGGTCAGCGCGGTACCGAGCCTGCGCTTGCATCAATCATTCTTTGCACCGAGTCGGTGTTTGCCGCAATCGGCGAGCCGCTGATTGATAAATCGGCAACTCCGCTGCCGCTCATCGGCTATATGGGCTGTGCCCTCATCTTTGTTGGCATATTGCTCTCACAGATGAAAATATTTAAGGAATAAAAATAGCGACACTTCGGTGTCGCTATTCTTTTATATATTCACGCGTATATACTCACGCGGTGTTTTACCCGTAACCTTTTTGAAATTGCCGTAAAATGATTGCAGGCTTCCAAATCCAACGCTTTCTGCAATTATCGCAAGCGACTCGTTTTTCAGCAACGGTATGGCCTTGTTGACGCGCACCATGTTAAGGTATGTGTTAAAGCCGCATTTAAAGCTTTGATTAAAAAGAGAAGAGAAGTAGCAGGGTGTGTAGCCGAGAGCTTTTGCAGCCGACTCCGAGCTCAGCTTTTCTTTATAATGCTTTTCAATGTAAATAAGCACCTCAACAGAAAACTCCGCTTTTTGTCTTTTTCCCGCTTCACCAAGCGGGAGATTTTTTATGCAGCGTGCCAAAATGTATGTATAAAGACTTTGCTTAAGCAGCGGCATATCGCAGTTTTCAAGCATTTTCATATGAGCGAAAATATCATCGGTGACTGCCTTGTCGCGAATAATACAGTCTTTAAACTCCCGCTCACCTATCTGTTTTTCAAGAATGTCGCTGAAAGCTACAGGCATAACCACGCATAGTGACCGGTGGCTTTGCACCGGTGGATATACATGCGAAACAAGCGGCGGCACAAAAAGCAGTTCACCTTCGTTAAGCGTCATTTCTCTGCCGCTTACCGCTATAGGTTTTTGAGTTTTAATGCAGTAAATCAGCTCTATTGCTCTGTGAAAATGAAGATTGCCAAGACATCTGCCAAAGCGAAAATATTCCTCATTGTCACGGTGTAATTGATAAACCATCTTTGTCACCTCTAACATCAGTATAAACTAAATATTTTTGATTTTCAAGTACGATTTTCGTTTTTTATATGTTGAAAAATCCAAATGTTTTTGATAAATGGAGAAATGTATTTGATTTTCAAATGAGTTGATATATGTTACTATTGAAACAGAAAACAATGCTATGGAGGTAAACTTATGTCAATATGCGACCTTTCAGTTTTTGATATGCACCCTAAAGCTGATGATGCTTATGTAGTAAAAGGCGACAAATATCGCTTTACCGTGCTCACCGAGCAAATACTTCGCCTTGAATACAGTCCCGATGGAGTATTTGAGGACAGAGCGACAAGGCTTGCGTTTAACAGAGCATTTGCAAAGCCTGAATATGAGAGCTATCATGAAGACGGCTTTTTGCACATCGTTACAAAATACCTGCACCTTACATATGACGAAAAGCCTTTTTCCAAAACGGGGCTGCAGATTTCGGTTAAAGCCACAGAGCGCTATCAAGCGCAGTACTGGTTTTACGGCAGGGAACTGCCGCGCAACTACGGCGGAACTGTTCGCACACTTGACGGCGTAAACGGTTCAATTCCTCTCCCTGACGGACTTATCGGCAGAACACGTGCATTCAGCCTGCTTGATGATAGCAACACAATCGCTATTGGAGATGACGGCTGGCCGGTACCCGTAGGCGGCAACGGACGAATTGACCTCTATTTCTTCGGCAACGCGCAGTCACCTGAGGCGTGCATTAAGGATTTTTACAAGCTGTCCGCACCCGTACCGCTGCTTCCGCGATATGCGCTCGGCAACTGGTGGAGCCGCTATTATAAATACTCGGATAAAGAATACCTTGAACTTATGGACAAATTCGCAGAGGAAAACATTCCTCTTGCGGTTGGTATTGTTGATATGGACTGGCATATCACAAAGGCGAGTGACGGCGTCAGAAAATGGACCGGTTTTACATGGAATAAGGAACTCTTTCCTGATTATAAGCAGTTCCTTTCGGATTTGCATAGCCGCGGCATAAAGACCGCATTGAATCTACATCCGCGCGACGGTATTCTCGCAGATGAGGCGCAATATGATGATATGTGTGAAACGCTCGGCAAGGAGAAAAACGGCAAGCCCGTTGAGTTTGATGTGTCTGACCGCGCATTTTTAGAGGCGTATTTTGACAAGGTTTTGCATCCGTACGAGGATGACGGTGTTGATTTTTGGTGGGTGGACTGGCAGCAGCCTGGCGGCTCCAAGAAGGACGGATATGATGCACTCTGGATGCTTAACCATTGCCATTATCTTGACGGCTCGCGCGGCGGTAAGCGCGCATTGAATTTCTCGCGCTATGCCGAGGTAGGCTCGCATCGCTATCCAATAGGATTTTCAGGCGACACTGTTATCTCCTGGGAAAGCTTGCAGTTCCAGCCGTTTTTCACTGCAACTGCATCAAATGTAGGCTTTTCTTGGTGGAGCCACGACATAGGCGGCTTTAAACCGGGTATCCGTGATGCCGAGCTTTATACACGTTGGGCGCAGCTTGGCGTATTCTCTCCGATAATGCGACTCCACTCAACACCGCATCAGTTTGTGTCAAAAGAGCCGTGGAAGTGGGGAGACGAGGCGTTGCGTATTGTTGGTGACTTTATGCGGCTTCGCCACAGACTCGTTCCATATATTTTTACAATGATGTATCGCAATCACGAGGAGGGCATACCGCTTGTTCGCCCGATGTATCATACGCATCCTTTGGCAGGCGAAGCAGTAGAGGTGAAAAACGAATACTGGTTCGGTTCATCGCTTATTGCCGCGCCGATTACATCAAAGCGCGACACCGTGAGCGGACTTGCCGAGGTTGATGTATGGCTGCCTGAGGGAACATATGTTGATTTCTTTAATGGCAGAGTTTACTCCGGTAACAGAAAGTTTAAATGCTACCGTACACTTGATACATTCCCGTTGTTTACTAAAGTTGGTTCAATAATTCCGCTTGCGGATGACGGTGTCAAAAACGGAACCGCTAACCCCGAAAATATTATGCTGCGGGTATTTGGCGGCGCTGACGGCTCATTTACTATGGTTGAGGATAACGGCAAAAACGGGGATGCAAACATCGTTTGCCGCACCGAATACACTTTCACCTACGGCGAAGAATCGACGCTTACAATTAAATCGCCGAAGGCCACCGAGGATATACCGAAGAAACGCGGATATACCGTAAGCTTTGTTGCTTTTGAAAAGCCCGAGGAGGTACTGTTAAACGGCAATTCCATTGATTTTATTTATTCTGAAGAAACTCACACAGTAAGCACTGAAAGCTTTACTGTGGATGAAGACTCCAACGTGACAGTTACCGTTAAAACAAGCGGTACTCTTCCTCAAAACGAGGTTAAAGAAACTGCAAAAGAGCTGCTTGTAAAAATAAACGGAGTACCTGCAATGTCACTTGAAGCACTTTGCCGTATTGTCAATAAAAATGTTTCGGCGGCATCGCGCGTGGCGGAAGTTTGCACGGTTGCGAAAAATGTATATCTCAAAGGCGCACTTATAGAAATATTATCTGCATTTTAAAGGAGAAAGGACATGAAAAGAATACTTGTATTTTTACTGATGTTATCCCTCCTTGCTTTTTCTGCTTTTGCAGTTGAACTTGACGGGAGCATCGACTCTGCGGAGGAGTTTATGTTGCTGATGAACACCTCCACCGCTTGGAGCGGCGATTATACTCTTTCATGCGACATTGACCTTGCATCTTGCGACGGTCAAAACGCTATTGGTACTGCTGAAACTCCTTTTTCGGGTAGCTTTGACGGTAAAGGCCATAGCATTAAGGGTATCAAACTCGAAAACTCCACACTCCCTGCATTCGGACTTTTCGGCTATGTTGATGCGGCTACTATCAAAAACTTCACTACCTACGGCTCTGTTTCGTCAACAGAGGCATCGGGCTCCGGCGTTGACACGGCCGGCACCGGTTCTATTGTAGGTTGTGCATGGGGTAAGACTACTCTTGAAAACCTCACAAACTATTGTACCGTAAGCGGTGTAAACAAGGTTGGCGGCATTATCGGCGGCGTTCATTCCAATTCCAGCACGGGTGACCAGACAAAGGTGCTTCGCAATCTGAAAAACTACGGCGATATCAGCGGCGAAACAATGATAGGCGGTATCGTTGCAAGGGCGATATCATCTTCGCAGGATATCACTATAACTTATGAAAATCTCTATAATGCAGGTGATATTACCGCCACTGTGACCTCCGGCAGCTATTACGGCGGTATTGTTGCGCTCGCTTCGTCAAATGCTTCGCCGGTAAGCTTTACAAACTGTCAAAATGACGGTGATATGACAACTCCCGGACGAACAGGCGGTATTGTCGGCTTTATCCGTAACTATTCTACAAATGCCGAAAAATTAGTCTTTAAGAATTGTATAAACAACGGTACGCTTACTGTTAGCGGCGGCTATGTCGGCGGCATAATGTCATATTGCGGC
>JAZNOM010000111.1:0-13556 GCA_045580835.1 Eubacteriales bacterium | reverse complement strand
GTCAACCGTAAGGCTTTCGTGCTTGTGCTTTTCCAGGCACTCGATAAGTATTGTCTTTTGTTTTGTATTATACATTGGTTCTCCAATTTTGAATTTGATTTTCAATTTCAAATTATACACCGCACACGCGCCTTTGTCAACCGAAAAATGCATTTTGTCTTGATATTAAAGCGATATTGGTGTATTATATAAGGGGAAAATATAAATTAAAGTTTATGTTAGTAAAGTGACACCTCATCCACCACTATCGTGGTCCCCCTTCCCCTCAAGGGGAAGGCTCAATTTGCAAGGCTTCCCCTTGAGGGGAAGCTGTCAGCGAAGCTGACTGATGAGGTGTAGCCGCCGCAGCGGCGTTACTCCGCTAAACAATAATTTACAATAGGAGCAACAATGAAAATTAAAACTTTTGAGGAAAACAGAAAGCTTTTTATAAAAAAACTCATCGCGGCAGGCATACTCGTACTGCTTGTAGCGGTTGCAGTTGTGCTTATAATAATAGGAATAAACCGTCAAAAAGAGCTTGAATACCTTGAGTCCTACGGCATGAGCGCGGTAACTATCGGCGAAAGCGACGTCACATATGACATCTATCGCTGCATGTATCTAAACTACCGTGACGAACTTAAAAAAAGCTATACTACTGACGGTGTAACCGACACCGCAGCCCTTGATGCAGAAATCCGCACCAAGGTTTTATCCGACCTGCGCTACATGTACGCAATAATCTCGCTTGCAGGTGAACACGGCTTGTCCGTTACTAGCAAAGATGTGCTTTCGGTTGCCGAAACCTACATTGCCGAAATGAAAGAATACTGCAAGGAAAGCGAAATCGACTTTGACGCAACGCTTGAAAAAGGCTATATGACAGAAAAAGCGTTTGAGTTTTTCCAGAGAGTTATGGCACTGCGCGACGTGCTTTACACCACCCTGCTTCAAAACGGCGTTATCGAAAGCAGCGATGAAAAGGTGCTTGAAATACTTCGCGGAAACGACTTTATCCGAGTTAAAAGCGTATTTATAGAAAACGATGCGGGCGAAGACGTAGAAAGTAACCGCCTGCTCGCCGCAGAGGTGATTGAAAAATACAACGGCGGTGAAGAATTCAACTCTCTTATCGGCAAATACTCCGAGGAAGTGCCCGGCGGCGAAGCGTATATCATGCGCGGCGAGCGCTCTTTGGCATTTGAAAGTGCCGCGTTTGCCCTATCCGACGGAGAAATAAGCGGTATTGTGGAGGTCGACGGCGGATTTTACGTAATTCTTCGCCTTGAAAAGGATGAAGCATATATCGTAGAACACTTTACCGACCTCAAAGACCTTTACCAAAACGTAACCTTTGACCAAAAGCTAAAGACGCGTGCAAATATGCTCACCGCTACCGAGAGTGAATATGTGCGCTCACTCTCTTACGAGGAGATTAAATAATGTCAGTCTACAAACGATATAACACACGCAGAAAACGAATACCAAAAGGCTTTTTTATCGCCGCCACTATCGTAATTGCCGTGTTTGCGCTGACCGCCCTTTTAGGACACCACCTGGCCCAAAAAGCAGCAGATGGCGAGGTGCTTTATACGGGTACGCTTGGAGTCGGCGAAGGCGGCTCAAACCTTGCGCCGCTTTTGGAAAAAAGTCTGCACGGCGAATATGTTGCGCCGAAAGATATTGCAAAGTTTACCACAGAGGACGATAACGTGTGGGCTTCCACTTGGATTTACAAAGACGGCAAAGCCACATTTGCCACCGCAACCGACAAACTGCTTGGCAATGAGCCAAAGCTGCCCGATGTTTCCACACTCAATATTGAAGCAGGTTCAATCGGACTTTTTGAGGTCAAGAGCATTTACGCAGACGAGCAGGTAAAGGGCATACTTACCGAATACGAGCTGTCTTTGCTTGGCGAATTTGCCGCAGCAGGTCTTGACGAGGTTGTTTTGGTTTTTAACGACGTAACAGAAGAAAACGCCGATGCTGTTTTTGAATTCGCCGAAAAGTTTACAGGTGCAAAGGTATTATGCGTACCCTATTCAATGCTCGGAAACGATGCCTTCTTTTCCGAAGCTGCATCAAAGCAGCTTTCGCTTGCAGTAAAGGCTGACGGTGTTTCGCCGCAAAAGCTTGAAGAGGACATTAACACATACGCATTCTATTTTACAAGATATAATCTGCGCCTTGTGCTTGACGGAAAAGACAGCGCACTTATAGATGTGCTTGCAAAAAACACCCTACTCAACTATCAATTCACTTCCCCTAAAGAGGAGAAAAAATAATGCAATTGCCGCTAATGATTACCGATGCAAACGGAAACATTTTATATGCGTGCCGCTCGGTAAAAGTCGGTAGCGCCTTGCAGTTGTTTGCAAGCGCCGCCGCAAAATCAAATAAAAACGGTATCATTTACTACGAAGGCAAAGCGATTTATACCAAAGAGTCAATAATAAGCGGCAAAAGACTTCGGTTTTTTATGGATGGCCAAAAGATATGTGAGTGTTTCGGAATTGAAGCCGAAGTTCTTGGAGACGCCCTGTTTGATATGCCAAACGAGTTTAAAAACCGAGTCACGGTTTCTCTGAAAAGCCTTGTGAAAGTGTTTTGCGATACATACTCAAAGATGCTCTTTGATGACGGCGTTCGCATGTCGGTGCGCGGACTTATATCCGACCAAACCGTAAGTGTTTCACCAAACGGCTTTGCAATGAGTCTTGCGATTATGGTTCGCCTTTGTGCATCAAGTGCAAACGTGGTAACTCTCACGTTTGCAAACGAGTGCGGACGCGTTTCAATTTACGCCGACGGTACAGGTGGCACGCCGCTTGACACCAAAGCAAAAGAGGTTTTGCAAGCCATGCTCTATGAAGCAAGTGCCGCCGCAGGCTTTGTTGCTACAGAAACCGTACACGGCGGAAAACGCACTTTTTCACTTGAGTTATCTCCGCTTGACATTTCTCTGCTCGGTTTCAAGGCTCCTTTGCTTGACAAATATAAAAGAATTGTCGAAGTTTATCTGAAAATGTTTTTATAATTTTTTATTTTGTCGACAAAATGCGAGCTTTTTCACAGTAAAATTATGGTAAAACATTCTTGGGAATGACAAACACAGTTGCGGCATAGCCGCGGAGGTTTGATGCATCGGTAGTGGTGCACCTACTGCATCAAACCTCCCCCGTTCTCCTTGCAAAAAGGACTCCTTTCGGAGTCCTTTTATTTTTTACTGTTTACTTTTGCAATTGCGTTTTAAAATATATTTTTTGAAAGAGTATTCCTAGCCGTAATATTGTTTTACTCTACGGGTTCTGCTACAGGTGTTTCAGCATCAACGTAGAAGAATGCGCCGTAAAGTCCCTGGAAAATGGAACTGAACAAAGCAACTGCCAAAACAAATACAAACGTAACGATACCAAACAAAATGCCAAGAATCGGAATCATGGTGAGCAAGCCGAGAACAAATGAAACAACAAAGATTGCACCGCCGAAGCAAAGGTCGGCGAGGAACATCTGAAGCTTCTTGCCCTGCGTCATCTGCATAGAAAGGCGAAGTGCCTGTGTAGCGGTAACTTCGGGCTTGGTCATAAGGATGTAAGGAACAAAACGGTAAGAATATGCCTTAATAACTGCAATAACGGGACCGACTATCGGAACAAGCGCCCAGATAATAATCCAAAGATTCTGCCAAAACATACCGCCAACGATGCGGAGGCAATTCTTGTTGAATGCCGCGAAAAGTTGGTCGGAGTTTACTTCCTTGCCGTTAAGACCGTCGATATAAACCTTTGTCATACCGCAGGTGATGAGGAAAGAAAATGCGGTGCCGAGAATGAAAATCGGAGCGGTAAAGATTGATGCAATTGCTGTCATAATACCGCTGAGAAGAGAAAGTCCCCAAAGCATAATGGGCTTCTTTAAAATAACTTCTATTGCTTTTTTGTATGCCTGAACAAAGTACATATAAAAGCCTCCTTAAAATGTAGTAGATAATTACTATCTCTACTAAATATATTACAATATTACTCATAATATGTCAATATTTGCAAAACCAAAAAATCCGCCTTAAGGCGGATTTTTTGGTTATTTATTCTTTGCAAGCTTTCTCTGTACAAACTTAACGATTTCAACAATCGGAATTGTGAGAACTGCAAGACCGAGTGCAATAGAATATTCGGTGAGGTCAATCTGTGTGAAGCCGAACGCACCTGCAAGGAAAGGAACCTCACAAACGAGAGTGGTTGCAACAAGGCTGCCGAGTGCCGCGATGCCAAGCACCTTGTTAAATGAGCCGAGTGTGAAGATTGAGCCGCGCTGCGAACGCATGTTAAAGCTGTGGAAAATCTCAGCCATGGACATGGTGAGGAACGCCATGGTCATACCGTGGTCGGCAGGGTTAATAGCACCGTGGTCTGCGCCGATAGCCGCACCGATGAAGTATGAGATAAGTGTAAGTGCCGAAACCATGATACCCTGATATGCAACGTCAAAGCCCATACCGCCGGCGAATACGCCCTCATTAGCCTTTCTAGGCTTACGCTTCATAATGCCGGGCTCTGCCTTTTCCATACCGAGCGCAAGCGCAGGAAAACAATCGGTTACAAGGTTAATCCAAAGGAGGTGTACGGGCTTAAGAATGGTAAAGCCCATGAGAGTTGCCGCGAAAATCGAGATAACCTCACTCATGTTGGAGCCAAGGAGGAACTGAATAGACTTACGGATGTTGTCGTAAATGCGTCTGCCCTCTTCAACCGCGCCAACGATTGTTGCAAAGTTGTCGTCAGCAAGTACCATGTCGGCAACATTCTTTGTAACGTCGGTACCGGTGATACCCATACCAACGCCGATGTCGGCGGACTTGATAGAAGGTGCATCGTTTACGCCGTCACCGGTCATCGCGGTTACATAGCCTGCACCGCGCCATGCGTTAACGATTCTGGTCTTATGCTCGGGCTGTACGCGCGCGTAAACGCCGATATCGCGGAACACCTTTGCAAACTCTTCGTCGCTCATCTCGCCAAGCTCGCTTCCGGTGATAGCGCGTCTGCCCTCGGTGAGAATACCGAGTTCCTTTGCGATAGCAACCGCAGTGTCAATGTGGTCGCCGGTAATCATAATTGCGCGGATACCTGCACTGTTACACTCTGCAATTGCATCCTTAACCTCGGGACGAACGGGGTCAATCATACCTGTAAGACCGACAAAGCAGAGGTCTTTTTCAAGGTCGGACGGTTCAATAGATGCAGGCATTTCATCATAGGTACGCATTGAAGCCGCAAGCACGCGGAGTGCGCGGTCTGCCATTTCCTTGTTTGCCGCCATGATTTCATTCATCTTTGCATCGGTCATCGGCATAACGGAGCCATTTTCAATGAAAGACGTGCAACGGCGGAGAATTTCATCGGGTGCGCCCTTGGTGTACTGAACAAACTTGCCGTCTACACCGTGAATGGTGGACATCATCTTTCTGCCGCTGTCAAAGGGAGCTTCGCCAACGCGAGGAGATGCTGCCTTAAGCTCGTTTTTCTTAAGCTCGAGTGCCTTTGCATATGCAACAAGTGCCGCCTCGGTAGGCTCACCGGTAACATTGCCGTCCTCGTCAAGCTCTGCATCAGAACAGAGAGCCATTGCGGTAGCAAGCAATTTCTCGTCATCACCGTAGTGGTCAACGACGGTCATCTTGTTCTGTGTGAGGGTACCCGTCTTATCCGAGCAGATAATCTGTGCGCAGCCGAGCGTTTCAACTGCGGTAAGACGGCGGATGATTGCGCGGCGCTTTGACATGTTGGTAACGCCGATGGAAAGCACAACGGTAACAACCATTGCAAGTCCCTCGGGAATTGCGGCAACCGCAAGCGAAACGGCTACCATGAAGGACTCAAGAACCTTCTTGAAAAGCTCCATCTCTGAAGGACGGATGAGCTGAACTGCGAAAATGATAACGCTGATACCGAGTACAAGGTAGGTAAGAATCTTGGAAAGCTGCGCAAGCTTAATCTGGAGAGGTGTCTGTCCCTCGGCAGCATTTGCAAGTGCGTCGGCAATCTTACCCATCTCGGTTTCCATACCCGTAGCGGTTACAACAAACGCGCCGCGGCCGTAAACAACGGTAGAACCCATGTAAACCATGTTCTTACGGTCGCCGAGAGGAACATCCTTCGATTCGTCAGCAAGATTGATGATTTCGATAAACTTATTTACGGGAACGCTCTCACCGGTGAGAGCTGCTTCCTCAATCTTCATGCTGGCGTTTTCGATAATACGTCCATCAGCAGGAACTGCGTCGCCTGCTTCGAGAAGTACAACGTCGCCGACAACAAGGTCTTCGCTCTTAACAATTGTAAGCTTGCCGTCACGGAGAACCTTGGATGTCGCCGCGCTCATTTCCTGCAAGGCTTCTATGGCTTTTTCAGCCTTGGATTCCTGATAAACACCGAGAACTGCGTTCATAATTACTACAAAAAGGATGATGAATACATCAACAAAGCCTTCGCCGCCTTCAATAGCGGCGGTAACTGCGCTGATGCCGGCTGCAACAAGCAGAATGATTATCATCGGGTCACAAAGCTGCTTTAAGAAACGCTTTACAAGCGAGTCTTTCTTTGCCTCTTTGAGCTTGTTCTTGCCGTTTTCTTCGAGTCGCTTTTCAGCTTCAGCACTCGAAAGACCGGTTCCGGAAGAGTTGACGCTTTTCAGCACTTCTTCCGAGGTTTCAGTGTAAAACTTCATGTGGTTTCCTTCCTTTATATAATATTTTTGGGATACAGATTAAAAAAGACTCATGGATAGGGGACTCCTATCCATGAGTCTTGTCATTTCACTCAAGCCAGATACAAAAACCGTACCGAATGTTGAACTTGAAGCGGCTTTTTATAGAAGCCGTGACTACTCCCTCACGGAAATATTATTTACTTTTTCATTTTAACATACCAAGATTTTCTTGTCAAGTGAAATTTAGGTGTGGGTAATGTGGTAAATTAAAGGTTATCTAATCACTTCAAAATGCAAGCATTTTGAAGTAGGGGCGATTATTAATCGCCCGAAAAGCCGCCATTAGATGTTTTACAAACGGGCGAATGATATTCGCCCCTACGGATTTGTGCGTTCCAATTTGCTCCCGTAAACTTTAATTTATCTTACTTTACAAGTCTATTCAGCCTTTCGCTCATAACCACCATAAGCACTGCAAAAACAGCAAGATAAATGGGATAAATCGCCATGGGCAAAATTTCGGTTAAAGCGCCGAAGAGCGGCGGCATAAGTGCCGAGCCTGCGTATGCGCTTGCCATTTGGATGCCGACGATTTTTTGCGAATTCTCTTCGCCGAAATTGTGCGGTGTTGAGTGGATAATAGACGGATAAATCGGCGCGCAGCCAAATCCGATTATAATAAGCCCCGCTTTAGCGCAAAGGTCAAGCGGCAAAGCAAGACAGACAATGCCGACACCGATTACCGAAAGTCCGACTCTTATAAGCGTTTTGTCGCCGAAGCGGTCGGCAACAAAGCCCGAAAGAAATCTTCCGAGAGTGATTCCCATGTAAAAAAGTGCGCCAAACCTTGCGGCAACAGTGGCGTCAAGACCTCGCGATTGCACAAGATAACTGCTTGCCCAAAGCCCTGCGGTGCTTTCAAGTGCGCAATATCCGAAAAACGTGATAAGCACGGCGAAAACGCCCTTGATTTTGAAAACGTTTTTCTCACGCGGCCGCTTTTCTTCTTTTTCTTCGCTTCCCTTTTTCCAAATCGGCAGCGACAAAAACAAAAATGCAGTCAGCACAAACTGAATGAGGGAAACGGTAAAATATCCGCCCTGCCAGCCGCGCGCTGTACCAAGCGCCGCACTCATAATGTACGGGCTTACACTTGCTCCAACGCCCCACATGCAGTGCAGCCAGCTCATGTGGCGCGCACTGTAATGAATTGCGACATAGTTGTTAAGCGCCGCGTCTATTGCGCCTGCGCCGAGTCCGTACGGTACGGCAAAAATGCAAAGCATGAAAAACTTGTCCGAAACCGAAAAGCCAAAGAGTGCCGCCGCACTTAAAAAGGTGCTTGCCGCGGTAACAAGTCCCGCGCCAAATCGGCGGGTAAGGCGGTCGGACATAAGGCTTGACAAAATCGTGCCGACGGTAATGATTGACGAAATAATACCTGCATACGAAAGCGGTACCGAAAGGGTGGTGTGCAAGGTCGGCCATGCCGAGCCAAGCAGCGAATCGGGCAGCCCAAGGCTGATAAATGCGATATAAATTATTGCGATTAATAGTGAAAACATAAGCTTTATGCAGGGGAACTTTTTATAAAAAGTTCCCCTGAACCCTTCAAAATTTTTGTAAAAATTTATTGTCTGTAGACACGGCTACACATAAAACATTTTACCGTTTTTCTTTGGTTCTTTCTTTTCAAGAAAGAACGCCTTCGTCTTCCTCAACTTTAGCGTTTGCAAGCATAAGCTTGATGCGGTTTTCCTGATTTACTCTTGACGCGGATGCATCATAGTCAACCGCGATGATGTTTGCATTTGGATAATGCTCTTTTATCGGCTTCATCATGCCCTTGCCGCAGATGTGGTTTGGCAGGCATCCGAAAGGCTGTGTGCAAACGATATTTGGCGTACCGTGCTCGGCAAGCGAAAGCATTTCTGCAGGGAGCAGCCACCCCTCTCCCATTTTGCAACCTCTGCCAATGCACTTCTCTGCTATTTTGATTACCTCGTCAAACGACTCCGACGCGCGGAAAATACCGCTTTCCTCAATAATCCTTGCCATTCTCGCCTGCTTTGACGTAAGGAACTTGTACGCGAACTGCACCGCCTTGTAGGTAAACCAATTGCCGCGGCGATAAAGTTTGTAATCCTCGACCTTATTATACACGCAGTAAAGCATGAAATTCATAAGTCCCGGCAGCACGACCTCCGCACCGTTTTCCACAAGAAAATCGCCGAGAGAGTTATTGCCGAGAGGCGAAAACTTTACATAAATTTCGCCGACGATGCCAACACGCGGCTTTTTTACGCTTCTGTCGCACTCAATCGCCGCAAAACGCGAAACGATATCGCGCATAAGCGCATCCGAGCGCTTACCGCCAACGCCGCCGCGCATATGTGCGGCAACCTCTTTTGAAAGTTTATCCGCAAGTGCCGCCGACTCACCCTTGTTTTTCTCATACGGGCGCACCTGCTCGTTAAGTGCCATGATAAGGTCGGCGTACATAAAGCCGTAAAGCAGCTTGTACCACGTGGGAACGTCAATCTTAAAGCCGGGATGCTCTTCAAGCGAGTCAAAGCTTATTGAAATTACGGGAACGAAAGGATATCCCGCCTTTGCGAGTGCCTTGCGAAGCAGGAATATGTAGTTTGACGCGCGGCATCCGCCGCCGGTCTGAAAGTAGATAAGCGCAACCTTGTGCGGGTCGTACTTGCCGCTCTCAATAGCGCGCATAAACTGCCCTATTACCAAAATAGCGGGATAGCACATGTCGTTATGTACATATTTTAACCCTGTTTCGGCAACCTCGGGGCCGTTTTCGGTGAGCAGGTCAACAGTATACCCTCTGTCACGCATAAACTGCAGCACGATATTGAAATGTATCGGCAGCATATTGGGCGCTAAAATGGTGTATTCGCTTATCATTTCCTTTGTAAAAGGAACATAGTTTTTCTCTGTCATTTTTTATCTTCTATTGCGCCGATAAGGCTGCGGAGGCGAATCTTCACCGCGCCAAGACCGGCAATTTCATCAATTTTTATCTGTGTATAAAGCTTTCCGTTTTGCTCTAAAATCGTGCGCACCTCGTCGGTGGTCACCGCGTCGACGCCGCAGCCGAACGAAACGAGCTGAACTAGCTGAACGTCATCGTTTTCGGCAGCGAAGAATGATGCGCCGTAAAGGCGTGAATGATATGTCCACTGGTTGAGTACGCCGACAGGACGCATTTTTGCAAGGTGGTAAACACTGTCCTCGCTGACAACAACAAAGCCGAGCGAGTTTGCAAGTGTGTCAATGCCGTGACCTATCTCACTGTCAACATGGTACGGTCTGCCTGCTAAAATCATGATGGGCTTTCCGTGCTCACGCGCGTATCTTATCGCCGCTGCACCTGCATCGCGCACGTCTTTTTCAAAAGCATCGTATGCCGCAAACGCACGTTTTACCGCGCGGCTTACATCGCGCTTTTTAATGCCGTCAAACTTTGTTTTAAGAAACGCGTAAAGCTCTGATGCAAGTTCCTTTTTATCATTGATATTAAGATACGGATAAAGGAATTTGACCGCCGCAAGCTCCTCTACGTTGCCGTTTAGCAGTTCGGAATAGTAGGCAACTACGGGACAGTTGTAGTGATTGTCGCCGAGTTTTTCATCAACATTATATGTAAGGCAGGGATAGAAAATTGCATCGACCTTTTCTCCGAGCAACTCTGCAATATGACCGTGCATGAGCTTTGCAGGATAGCAAGCCGTGTCGGACGGAATGGAAAACTGCCCTTTTTCATATGTGCGGCGGGTTGACATTTTCGATACCTTTACCGAAAATCCCATTTCGCTGAAAAATGTATGCCAAAGCGGAAGCAGTTCAAACATGCCAAGCGAAAGCGGCAAACCGACGGTTTCGCCGCGGCTGCCCACACTGTCGCCGAAAGCGGATAAAAGCTCGCGCTTTTTCTCATGGAGATTTGGCAGTTTTTCGCCGCTTTGCTTTATACCTGCTCCCTTTTCGCAACGGTTGCCCGAAATAAACTTTCTGCCGTCGGAAAAGGTATTTATCGTGAGAGAACAGTTGTTGGTGCATCCCTTACAAACGGTTGCTTTTGCAGTATGCGTAAACGCCGCCAGCGCATCTTTTGTGATGATACCGCTCTCATGCGCGCGCATCGAGTAAAGTGCCGCGCCGAACGCGCCCATAAGACCTGCGATGTCGGGGCGCACAACCTCTTTGCCAAGCTCCTTTTCAAACGCGCGAAGCACTGCATCATTGTAAAAGGTGCCACCCTGAACAACTACGTTTTTGCCAAGCTCGTCAGCAGAAGCTACACGGATAACCTTGTAGAGTGCGTTTTTGACAACGCTTATCGAAAGCCCTGCCGAGATATCCTCAAGCGTTGCGCCGTCCTTTTGCGCCTGCTTAACCGAGGAGTTCATAAACACGGTGCAGCGCGAGCCGAGGTTTACGGGTTTCTTTGCAAAGAGTCCGCGCGTTGCAAACTCCTCAATCGAGCAGCCGAGCGACTTTGCAAAGGTTTCAAGAAACGAGCCGCAACCTGACGAGCATGCCTCATTGAGCATGATACTGTCGATTGCGCCGTTTTTAATGCGGAAGCACTTGATGTCCTGTCCGCCGATGTCCAAAATAAAGTTTACATCGGGCATAAAGAATTTTGCCGCGGTAAAGTGTGCAATGGTTTCAACCATGCCAAAGTCTATGCCAAATGCGTTTTTGATAAGCTCCTCGCCGTAGCCCGTAACGGCACTGCCAGAGATTTTTATGCGGTCGCCGCACTTTTCGTAAATTTCGGCAAGCTGTCCGCGCACGATTTCAACGGGGTCGCCGCGATTTGAGGCGTAATATGTATAAAGCAGTTCACACTCGGAGGAAATAAGCGCAAGCTTTGTCGTGGTGCTTCCGCAGTCGATACCAAGGTATGCGTTGCCGCTGTATGTATCAATATCGCCGCGTTTAACCGAGTTTTTCTGGTGGCGTGCGCGAAAGTGTCCGTACTCTTCAGCACCGGAGAAAAGCGGTTCAAGCAGTTCGGTAGTCTGCACCGCCTTTGCAGTGCGGATGCGCGAAAGCATATCGCCCATTGTAAACTCGCCATCGGTTTTTTCCGAGTAGATTGCCGCGCCCATTGCAACGGAAAAGCGTGCAAAGGATGGAAAAACCGCGTGGTCTTCATCAAGTCCGAGCGTTTCGGCAAAACACTTACGAAGTCCCTTGCAGTAATAAAGCGGACCGCCGAGGAATAGCACCTTGCCGCGTATCTTGCGCCCTTGTGCAAGTCCTGCAACAGTCTGGTTAACCACCGCTTTATAAATGCTCATCGCGACGTCGCTTTTTGATGCACCTTGATTGAGCAACGGCTGAATATCCGTCTTTGCAAACACGCCGCAGCGTGAGGCTATCGGATAGATTCGCTTTGCCTCAAGGCTAAGCTTATCAAGCTCGTCAGCGTCAACGTCAAGTAGCGTCGCCATCTGGTCGATAAACGCGCCCGTGCCGCCTGCGCATGAGCCGTTCATACGCTCGTCAATGCCGCCGTCGAAAAAGATGATTTTTGCATCCTCGCCGCCAAGCTCGATAACGCAGGATGTATCAGGCTCAAGTGCCTCAACAACGCGCGAGGTTGCATACACCTCCTGCACGAAAGGAAGCCCTGCCTCGGTGGCAAGTCCAAGCCCTGCACTGCCCGAGATTGCAACTTTAAACGGCGCATCGCCGATAAGCGGCTGCGCCTCGCATAAAATTGCATCGGTTTTCTCGCGCACTGCGGAATAGTGACGCTCATATTTTTCAAAAATCGGCTCTCTGTCACGGAGCAGTACAACCTTAACCGTTGTCGAGCCAATGTCTATGCCAAGTGTATATGCCATGTGTCCTCCATTAATGGTGGGTGATACTTTATAGTATCTTGTTTTAAAAACCATGTCAATGGTTTTCACGAATTATTCACAAGCGAATCAATTGAATAAATTAATGTTTATGCAATTAAAATTCCGTAAAAAAGACGGACATGCGCCGGCTTTTTTACACCTTAAAAACCGCGCGCGGTGAGCGTGGCGCGAGCGAACGGTTTTGCTCCACTTCAAAATGCTTGCATTTTGAAGTGATTAGATAAACTTTAATTTATACCCTCTTGTAGATATCCTTATATAAATACAGCGAGCCGAGGATAAGCAGCGGTGCGCCAAGCTCCTTTGCGCGTTTTCTTGCCGCCGCAAACGATTTTGCAATGCTATCGTTTCCCGTAGCCTTTACGCCGTGGCGCACGTACACCGCCGCAAGTGATGCAGCGTCAAGCGCGCGCGGATTGTCCACCTTAAGAGTAAACACCTCACTGACATGCGGCGCAATGATGTCAACCATTTCGTCATACGCCTTGTCCGCCATAACACCCGTAAGCAGCACAACCTTTTTGCCGCCGAAAACGCGCGTCGCGGTATCAATAGCCGCGCGCACGCCCTCCTCGTTGTGTCCGCCGTCAAAAACTGTGACAGGCTCGCGCGAAAGCAGTTCAAATCTTGCAGGCCACCTTGCACTGGCAATGCCACTGTAAAGCGCGCCTTTATCTATGCAAAGTCCGCGCCCTTTAAGCACCTTCACTGCTTCAATCACAAGCGCGATATTAAGCGGCTGATAGCCGCCGATAAGTGAGGTTTTTATATTCTTGTACTCGCCGTAGTCCATTACTATTCCGTCAAGCGTGTCGGACAAAACCTTTATCTTTTCGGGAGAAACTACGCTTACCACAGAGCTTTTCTCTTTTGCTTCCTTGGCTATTACCTCTGCCGCCTCGTCTTTAAGGCGCGCGGTAACGGTGGGACAATTCTGCTTTATAATCCCCGCCTTTTCCCATGCAA
>JAZNOM010000110.1:0-8338 GCA_045580835.1 Eubacteriales bacterium | reverse complement strand
TCCTTAAATTTGGTTGACTGGTTGATTGGTGTATAGCCAATATAATGACAAAATAGCACTTGCAGAAATGCAAGTGCTATTCTAATTAAATTACTTTGCGATCAGTTTCATAATACGAATTACATCAGCAAGGCCTACTTTACCGTCGCCGTTAACATCGCCGTTTTCGATAGTTTCGTCATTGACAATCGCACGGATGAGCATCAAAGCATCGAGTACGGTAACCGTTCCGTCACCGTCGATGTCGCCAGCAACAGCCTCAACCTTGAGTGCAGGAATTTCCTCTTGTCCTATAAGAATTTCACCGCATACAGAACACTTCTTACCCTCGGTAAAACCTGGGGAATCATATGTAGGTTCAACCGCAGGAAGAATTTCTTCAGTGTGTCCCGTTGACGCAACTTCATCTGCGGCGTAAGTGTCGCCACAAATACAAGTGTAGGTTGTGTAACCTACAGTGGTACATGTAGGAGCAGTTACAACCGCATCATACTCATGCGTGTGTCCTATAACGGAAACTTCGGCAGATACAGACGCTGTATCAACTGCTTTTGCCTCGTAATTGTAGGTTTCAAGAGCATTTACAGTTACAACATAACTACCCGACTCCGCAGCTGCAAAGGTCAGTTTGAGAACTTCGGCATCAATTGTTGCATCCTGAAATGCCATGTTAAGAACTAATGCCTCATACGGAAGTGCAACAATATCCTGACCGGTAAGCGTAAAGTTTGTTGCTTCTTCAGTAGCATCACCAAGAAGCGACTCTGCCGAAACAAGAGTAAATCCGTCGGGAGCATCGATGGCAAATCTGCTTGCAAGAATGGGCGCTGTAGCCTTAAGAGAAACAATAACGCTGACTACTCCGTTTTCCGACGATGCAATCGCCGACACGATAACGGGAGCATCGGGAGCATATACTGCTTTCTTACAGTTAGAGCAAACGATTTCGTCATTTACACTGATGTACTCAAAATCACCATGATTTGCGGAGTCAATTGCCAAAGCTACGTCTTTTTCAATAACGGTATCACAGCTTGTGCAAACCACATTCTTTTTACCTGTCTCTGTGCAGGTGGGTACAAGAGTTACAACATCCTTGATAGTTGTATGTGAGCACTGTGCTTCACCGCAGATAATGCAGTTTCCGTCAACGAAAGTGTGCTCATGGTGTGCAAGAAGGACGGGACCGTTTTCGGTGAACACCCAGAAAACTTTGGATAAACCTGCAAATGTTGAAGCATCAGCATAGTTTTCCTCAGTAACCATATTTGAGTAATCTGTTACGCCATAGGTCTCGCCGATGTCAAGCGCGTAGTTGTTTTTCACAGTTGCATTTGCATGTATCGTACCTGCAATAGGACCTTCGTTTGCGTTGTCCAGGTTAGAAACGGAGCCACTATTGTAGTTGCTTTCCAATACATAAGCACCGGAAGAACCATTACCCTGGCCTACAATACCGCCTATTTTAGCACTCGCAAGTGTAGAAGAGATTTTACCACTGTTCATGCAGTTACGAACCGCAACATCCATCATTGTCTTCGCATATACGCGGAAATACCCCGCGATGCCTCCGACACGGTCGCCTGCGCTCTCAACTTCACCTGCATTAAAGTTGTTTTCGATATACGAAAGAGAATAGGATGCGTTATTGGTGTAAAGACCTATCACACCGCTAACGGATTCGTTTGCATTAATTGCACCGTAGTTCGCACAATTCTGTACATGATAAATACCGTTTATACCGTCTGCACCGATTTCAAAACGACCTACTATACCGCCGACATTTATGCTACCCGTAACCGAAGCGGTATTTACGCATCCGTCAATGATGATATCACCCGAAGAAAGTTTACCTGTTGCACTGCCGACAACACCGCCAACACGGTCGCTTGTGGAGATAACGGCTGCGTTATTTACACAATTTTGGACAGTACCAATATTGGTGACCGCTCCAACAATACCTGCAGCATCGGTACTACTTACATTAACCGTTCCCTCTACGGTGAGATTCTTAACAGTCGCCGCACTGATTACACCAAACACAGGAGCAGAAATCCCCTTAACGGTATGTCCGTTACCGTCAAAAATACCTGCATATGGTGTTTCACTGTTACCTATGCTTCTCTGTGCAACGCCTGTAAGATCAATGTCTGCGATAAGCTTATAATTTCCTGACCACTTTGAAGAGTCATTCATAAGATCAACGAACTCTTCTACCGTAGCAATATCCTCAAAGATCAAACCTGTTTGATTGATCGTGACCGTTCCCGTGTTGCGCGCCGCATCGTAAGACAACGATTCTGTAGCACTGCCAATATGGCCGTACGCACGAACCGTCTCTCCCGAAGGCCAGGACGCCGCATTGAATGTAATATTGCCCGCAAGGTAATTCTGACCGCAAGCACCGTTCTGCGCCGAAGACGAAATCGTAGCGCCTTCTCCAATATTAATTGTCATATTGCCGCTATATGTGCCGTAAATTGCATCCTCATAAGCACTATAAAGATAATTGCCGCCGAGGAACGTTGCGAAATCACCACCATTTACATTGATAACACAATCTTTATAGGAACTTATTGACTCGCGACTATTGTACCAACCCGAAGACTTATTTTCGCTAAGTGTAACCATTCCTGCCGCAAAGAGTGCATCAGAGCTTTTGAAGCTTTCGGTAAAGGTCACGTTGTTATATCCGCAAGCAAAATGTAAAGTACCTCCTGTGGAAGTATAAATACCGATATTATCTAAAACAACATCATTTTTAATATAGAAATGGTCGGAGTTTAGATTAAGTGCAGCATTTGTGCCCTCTCCGAGGATAGTGAGGTCCTTCACATTTATCGGTGTTGGGAAGCCATACTTGACACTTGCTGTTCTTGTATAATCGTATGTTCCATTGATATGTATTGTTGAACCGTCAATTGCCTTTGCAAAAGCAATGGCGATATTATTTGTGGGATTTTCCTCGGATGCCTCCATGTTGTTTGTACCGCTTGCGCTTACATAGATGTGCTCCTGCTCGAATCCTTCCACTTTACAAATACCGTTATAAATAGCATTGTAAATCGCATCAGCATAGATAGCATATCCGTCTGCATGCGGATGAAGCTTGTCACTTGAAAGCAGTCTGTCCGAAATCGCATCATCAAGCAATAGCGCATACAAATCGATATACGTTACATCTTTACCGTATTCCTCAAGAGAATTAAATACCATGCTCTGCATTGCACGAATATTGGATACTGCGGCAACATCATTGCTTTCTCTGTAAATTGCACTTGTACCATACACCATATCGGTGCTTTCTAACGCTTCATATCCGGCAACCAATGCAAAATAGTCGCCATAGAAGCGATCCTGCATACCGTAAGAGTATGTAGTTATTTTTGCATCATTCGAACCAAGACCGATAATTACATAATCGGGGTCGGTCTCCTCCATAGAGAGTGTGTAAGCAAGACCGTCTTTGTAGTACAAACCGTTGTATTCGGTTACTCTTGCACCATGGCAACCGTAGTTTGAAACCACTACATCCTCACCCATATCAAAAAGTTTTTTATAAAGCATAGACGGATATGATGCAAGCTCATAATTCTCAACTCCGTCAACGACCGCTTTGCTCCCCTGTGTAACCGAATCGCCAACGCAAGCTATACGAGTAGGTTCGTCATAATCAATATTAACGCCGTTTACTGTGTCAAAACGAAGTGCATCTATTGTCTTGGTAGTAGGATATGTGATAGATGCAATAGCAGAGCCTTCGGTATACCCCTTAACCTGAGTTGCATCAAAGACAATACTGTCTATAAGTCTTGCCTCTTCTGTAACAGTAACAGTGTAGTTGCCTCTTAAAAGTTGGCTATACGAAGCAGTAATCTGTGTTGCACCTACCGCAAAACCGTTTAAAGTTCCACCGTTTATATTTACAGCAACGTCACCATCAGCGGCATAAAACTTTTTATCAGAGTTTGTATATTGAGAGCAACCACTTGTACGTACTGAGGTTTGCCCTACATATCCTTGTACATAAATAGGAGTATTGAATGTACCTCCATTTATGGTAAGAGTTGCATCACTTGCAAGAATACTCATGCCCGAAACGCAAAATGCTTTATCCACCTTAAGCGCAGTATCTGCACCATAGGAAACACCCATGCCGAATGTACCACCATTAACTGTAATTGTAATCGGTGCCGCAACAGAACCAAGCAACGAATAAGCAGTTGAACGGTAGTTACCACCCATGAAATGACGAAATGTTCCGCCGTTTACAACGATATCATACGGGAGTTCTGTACATATCAACTGATTTTGTTCGTAGTAATATTCGGCATCGGTATCGGTTGCACCGTTTGTGGTACATTCTACATTGTAATAGCCGCCATAATAATCCAGCACACCTTCAACAACAAAGTTCTCCGTAAATATAATCGAATTAAAACCACCGTAAATCACACCTTCATCCATAGAAACAGGAACGTCAAGTGTAATTATATTACTATTTTGATTCTTTTCAAAAACAAGCGAGCCGCCAAGAATAAGCTTTGCACCGTTCTTGGAGGTAATAGTTAGATTGCCGCTCTGTTCGGGGATAACTGTACCGTCTTCAACAGTAGTATCTTTTTCCAGCACTACGGTTCCACCTTTACCGCCAAGCGCTTCTATTTGATCAAGCAAAGATGCCGGACCGCAAATCGTACAAACTCCGTCAACAAAAATGTGCTCATGGTTTGTAAGAAGCACGGGGCCGTTTTCGGTGAACACCCAGAAAACTTTGGATAAACCTGCAAATGTTGAAGCATCGGCATAGTTTTCCTCGGTAACCGTGGTTGCGTAATTTGTTACACCATAGGCCTCGCCTATGTCAAGCGCGTAGTTATTTTTCACAGTTGCATTTGCATGCATTGTACCTGCAATGGGTCCTTCGTTTACGTTGTCAAGGTTAGAAACGGAGCCGCTATTATAGTTGCTTTCCAATACATAAGCACCTGTAGACCCGTTTCCCTGACCTACAATACCGCCTATTTTAGCACTCGCAAGTGTAGAAAAAATCTTGCCACTGTTCATGCAGTTACGAACTGCGACATCCATTGTCTTTGCATATACTCTGAAAAATCCCACAACGCCGCCAATCTGGTTTCCGCTCGTGCTGATGTTTCCTCGGTTGTAATTGTTTTCAACGTAAGAAACAGAGTTTGTAGCATTATTAGAGTAAAGACCGATTATACCGCCAGTATTCTCAGTACCTACGATTGCACCGTAATTTGCACAATTATTTACATGATAAGTGCCACTTGTAGCAGCCTTGGCTATATCAAAACGAGCTACTATACCGCCCGCATCCTTCTTACCCGTAATATCGCCGTAATTGATGCATCCGTCAATAATTATTGTGGCTGAAGCCGTATTTCCAAGTGCCTCGCCAACAACACCTCCTGCGTCCTGAGCAGTTGAAGTTACTGTAGCCTTATTTACACAATTCTCAACCGTACCGCTACCCGAAATAAGTCCAACAACACCTGCTGTATTTTCAACGCTTGTATTAATTGCGCCCTCTACCGTGAGGTTTTTAATGGTTGCGCCCGAAATCGTTCCAAATACGGGAGCCGTAATGCCTTTGATAGCGTTTCCATTGCCATCGAAAGTGCCTGTAAAAGGCTCGTTATCATTACCAATGCTTATTTGCGTGATACTTGAAATATTAATCTCATTGGTAAGTTTATAACTATCGCTCCACGAATATGTACCGTTCATAAGTTTAACAAAATCGTCTTCCGAGGTTATTAGAACAACAGCCTCGGCAGCACTTACAGACAAAGCGCCTGCAAGTATTAATGCAAACAAACTTACTACGAGTGAAATAACTACAAACATATTTTTCATACTGTTCCCTCAAATTTATCATTTATGGAGAAAATTTATACTATTTGATTTTCGCTACTGTGGTAAAGTCGGTGTCCGGTGCAAATACTTTACCGCTATTTTCCTTGATATACTCTTCAGTAATAACAGTGTGGTATATTCTGCCAAGACCATAACGGTCACGGTCAAATACAATGTGAATCTGCTCTTCGCCATTCACTGTGACAAGGTCAACGTCTGGATACGTGGAATATTCCTCACAAAGTGTCACCGAATAAGGCCATGTTATACCATCATCATAGGAGAGATATGCACTCATCATAGTGCGGCCACTTGCAGCATTTGAAATGCGGAGAATGGCGCCGCTCGAAAGACGGATAAAGTTAAATCTGGTTACTCCGGTATAGTAATCTGTGAGAGTTGATAACGTCCAAGTATAGCCGCCATCAAGTGAAAACGACTGGAGAGGATTTCCGGTAGAATTGCGTACGGTAAGCCAAATAGAACCATCATTCAGCTCAACCATATTTGTTTCATCATAGTTGTAAGCTCTCGGAATATACGCTCTGCCACGAAGATTCCAAGTTTTTCCTTTATCGGTTGATGCGTAAACTACGGTAAAGCGCTCATCCATATAGTCATTGGGAGCGGCAAGCCACGTGCCGTCGGAAAGTACAAGAATATTATTACGAAGGAGTCCCGGGAAGAGATAGCGATGGGACGAGAACTCCCACTTTGAGAAGTCTTCGTTGACGTTTGAAATTGTAAACGTCCATACCGCACTACTCTTTTCAAACGAGCTAAGCGTGCTGCTTGCAATATAGAAGCAATGAAGAGTATTGGTTTTATGATCAAGCCAAAGCTGAGTATCACAAACAACCGTCGTTTTGTTTACATCGTTTGCCTCCTCACTGTTGACATATGCAAATTCTGTCCATGTCTTTCCGTTATCGTCGCTGTAAGCGATAACTGCATAGTTTTCAGGACGTCCTTCCAATGTGTCACCTGTTGTCCAAGACGCAAATGTCTTTTCTCCATCTACCGAAGCAACCGAGGCCAAGCCGTGCCACTTTCTGGTTGTTACAGAATAGTAGGTGTTTGTGTCCGAGTCAAGAAGCACAGTATTTTCGGGAGCAACTTTCCACTCATATACCGCCTTTGAATCAAGAATAGTATACGCCGCGTGGCTCTCCCAATCAAAAGGAGTGCTTTCTCCCTCGCCGTAAGCAATAGCCCACTTGCCAAAATCGATTTCCTCGCCAGCCTCGCAGTATTTTACATACCAGTTTGCAAGGTCAGGCACAGAATCGGTTCCCGCACGGGATGCCGTATTATATGGAGTGTATGCAGCCCTTATAAGCAAGGTCCAGCCTGCGTCTTCAATGTTTTTATTGAGTTTGTCATAAGCGGTCAAATGTCCAGCCTGAAGCACTACATATCCCGCCTTTGTAACCTTTACCTTAGATCCTGCAATCGAACCGCAGCCAAATGATTTACCGAAAAGTTCTATAGGAAGTCCACACTCCTCAGCACCATAAGTGCGGTTAGAGAAAAGAGATGCCCCCGCCTTAGCCTCACGAATTACCGTGCCACTTTCACCCGACTCAATAGTTGCAAGATTGTCCAAAAATTCAAGCCCTGCAAACTCACTGCCCGGAAGAATATCTTCTGTGAAACTGAGTTTATCAAAATCCTTGCGAATAAATCCTCCGTTTTCAGATGTGCTTATTACAAAATAAGTATCACATCTGTAACGCTGCATATTCACATCAACGTCCGAATAAAGCACCTGGGTTGTGCCACTTGCAGTTGCGTCATTAACTACGGGGAACAAACGCACTTTACCGTATGACCATTCCTTTTTAAGTCCGAAATAATCATAGCCGATTTTAACGGTTACCGTCCATCCGTCATCGGTAAGTGCAAAAGAATGCGAGAAATTCGAATCAGCCGACGGTGTTTCTGCAACGAATTTGTCACTTGAACCATTCCAACGTGTGAGCTCTAAAGTGCCATTTGCAGCAAGGCGAATACGGAGTGCATATCTATCCGCAAAGATAATAGAATTTACAGGTTGAATATAGAAAAAAACGGTATCGCTTTTATCCATACTTTCCGTGCAGTACAAATCTTTGTCCGTCACGTTTACTGTCACTTCAACGCCGTCGTCCAAATACTTTGCAAACCACTCAGAAGAGGCATTGCCTGCCGAAAACTTTATGCTCTCTGCATAGAAGTTTTCAATATAAGATGTCTTTAAATACCTTGTGTCAATCACTTTTTTCACCTCATAAGTACCGGTTACCGTTTTTACGGCGTAAATTACATCGAGCAAGCTGACATTGCCGTCACCGTCTACATCTGCCAAAAAGTTGTCGCCGCCGTTTATTAGTTCACGCGCCAACATGATAACATCTTTTACGCTGTGCGCACCGTTCTCGTCCATGTCACCCGCAAGTGAGTAATAGTAATAGTC
>JAZNOM010000109.1:0-10316 GCA_045580835.1 Eubacteriales bacterium | reverse complement strand
ACGTTTGCGTGTGCATAGTCGAGGTGAGTTTTACTGCGGCATTCCATATACACGGTCTGCCAGATGCCCGAGGTGTGCGTGTAACCTACGGGTGCAGTACGTCCCTGCTTGCCGACAAGTGCGATATATGTATCATCCTTGAAGTCCGCCTTGTCCTCAACCCAGAGAGTGAGGTTGTTATCGCCTGCGGTAACGAAGCTTGTGACATCCACCTCAAACGGTGTGTAGCCGCCGTCATGTGAGCCGACCTCGGTGCCGTTGACAAACACACGGAACTTGGCATCTACCGCACCAAAGCAGACATAGACCGCTTTGCCGTCAGCTAACCACTCTTCGGGTACGGCAAATGTGCGGCTGTACCATGCCTGTCCCTTATATTCGGTATCGGCAATGCCCGAAAGCTCGGATTCCCACGGGTAGGGCACGTTGATTTTTTTGTCAAAATCCTTTTCGCCGTTATACCACTTTTCGGCAATGCCGACTTCATTTTTGTCAAAAGTAAAGTCCCAATAACCGTTTAGGTTTATCCAATCTTCTCTCTTCCACGCAGGGTCGGGATGCTCGGGGCGGCTGGTTTCACAATCTGCCGCTATTATTTCAAGCGAATCCTCGGACACCGAAACCTTTCCGCCGCCCAAAACCTTTACACGGTATTTTCCTGCCATAAGACCTTCGGGTACAGAAAGCACCGCATATGTATCCGTGATTTCCGTACATGAAAGCTCGGGAGCATTTTGCATATCAACGCCCGATGCACCGATAAGCATAAACTTCTCTGCATTTTTAAGATTATATCCGTAAAGTTTGATAGTGCCGCCGAAATCCGCACTGTTGCGATTGAGCTCTGCATTTGCCGCATCAATACTCTTAGCAATCGGTTTGTCAAAACCTACAGGAAGATAGAATGCAGACGGAGGAACAATCGTTTTTCCTATATTCTTATCGTTTTTCCAACGGAGTAGTACATGGCTGCCACCCGTATACTCAAGCCACTCAAGCTTGAATGTATGCGGAACACCCTTTTCAAGATAAACAGAAGCAGACTGTTGCTCTTTATCCCACTGAGTTACCCACCAGTCTATAACACATTCATCGTCGATGTACAAACGCACACCGTTGTCGGAGTAGAGATAAAATGTATAGTTTCCATCCTCGGGTGCTGCAATTCTGCCGTCCCACGATGCAAAAATGTAGTCCTCTGTACCTGTATATTCTACCAGAAGGGCCTCGTTATCGGCATAAGCAATATTGTCGGAGGTATAGGTGACAAGATAGTCACCCCTGGTAAGGCTTGTGCTATTTAACAGGCTGTACTCATTTACAAGTCCGTTTTCTCCAAGTTCGGGGAAAAACGCTTCAAGTGCAGGACTCTCCTCTGTTACAAGCTCGGAAAGCTCGCTTGAATCAAGTGCACGGTCATATACAGCAACATTGTCAATTCTTGCATCAAGACCGGGGTCATTCCAGAATGACGACATACCAACAGTGATAGTTGCACCGTCTACAGAGAGCATATCGGCAACAGTACGCTTCTGATTGCCGCTTGCAACCACCTCTCCGTCGAGGTATATTGTTGCGACGCCGCCCTCGTTTACATATGCAATCTGCGCCCACTGATACGCCTTGTCAAACGTATATTTTTTATATATACGCACGCTTGAAGTTCCGTTTACAAGGGTTGTTTTAAGCTCCGAATTTATTCCGCATGTACCGTATGAAAGCAAACCTACAAGATAGTGATGCGGACTTTGGGCTGTATTTGAGCCCGCACTTATATCAAACCAGTTCTGATTTGTTCCCTCTGCCTGAACATACATATCCATAACAAGAGTGAAGTTTTCGGCATTCTTAAGCCCGTCTGTCGGGATCTGAAATCCGCTTGCACCTGCATTACGCTTTAAGCCGTGGTTGTTGAGTTCAAGCACTCCGCCACGTCCCACGGATGTAGCAAATGTAAGATTTTTTGCGCCTGCGGCAATGCCTGTGTAGCCGTTGCCGCTGAAGTCGCTAAGGTCGCCGTTATCGAATGTATACAGTGCAACAGGGCCGCTTTCTGTAGCATTTACGGTAATAGCACCCACAAGTAAGCAAATGCAAAAAAGACATAATAACAGTTTACGCATATATCTTCCTCCTCATTTTTTATTCTTCAATTGCCGCTTTCTGCGTATTGATGGAACGAAGCACCTCTATATCAAACTTCGGTCTGCGGTCGTAAGTATAAAGTCCGTTGACCTCCTGCTCAACATCGGTAAGCTGTGTGTAACAAAAAGCACTTATTCCCTTGTTTTCAAGCATTGCGGTAACAAGACCGCGATAACGCTCGATAAACTCCTCTTTACTCTGTGGGCGCAGGCTCTTTCCGCCATATCCCCAGCCGCGGTTTTCATTCTCGGGATCCCACCAGATACCGCCGAATTCGCTCATAAATGTGTAGTGTCCTTCCTGCTTACGACTGTTTTTGGGAATCACTGCAACACCTTCTTCAAGCGGCAGATAACGTTCACGGAAGGTTGCGGGGTCCTGATCATAGTCATGAGTATCCCAAATGTCGGTGGAGTCGTCAAAATGCCAATATCCCGATGAATCAATAAACATACGGTCGTGGTCAAAAGACTTGGTAAAGTCTTTGAGTGCCTTGAGAAAAATGTGAAACTCAGGCTTGATAGCAGCATGCGTTTCATTAAGCGGACACCAGCCGATAATAGCAGGATGATTGCAGTCACGCTCCAAAATCTCCTGCCATTCGGGCAAGAAACCTTGCCAACAAGTCGGACTTTCAACATCAAGTCCCCAGCTCGCATGCTCGCCCCAGACTATATATCCGAGTCGGTCGCAGTGATAAAGGAACCGCGGTTCAAACACCTTTTGATGCAAACGTGCACCGTTAAAGCCCATATCTACAGACCTTGTAATGTCGGCAATCAGCGCCTCCTCATTCGGTGCAGTGCATATGCCGTCGGGATAAAAGCCCTGATCGAGTATAAGTCGCTGGAACACGGGCCTTCCGTTAATAAACGCTTTCCCTTCTTTGTTTTCAAGCGAACGCATGCCGAAATAGGAGTATACAGTGTCACCCTCAAGGTCAAATACAAGGTCATAGAGTTTACCGTCGCCGACATCCCACAGATGCAGTTCGGAAAGATTGATTCTCAAAAGAGCCGTATTGCATGACACCTTTACGCTGTCACTGCCAACCTCTTTGCCGTTAAAATATGCAGTAGCAGTAAGTGTCTTTCCCGAGGCATTTGCACATATTGCCTCAATACTAATGCTCTGATTCTCCACCGAAGGGCGATACTTCACGCGATTTATATAGTGGTTCGGCACATTCTCAAGCCATACGGTCTGCCAGATTCCCGTAGTACGTGTGTAACTGCAGGCATAAGAATTATATCTCTTGCTCTGCTTTCCTACAGGCTGGTTGCCGCTGCGGCAGATGTCGGTTGCCGAAATAACGATTTTTGCCTCGTCTGTCTGCAGTGCCTCTGTAATATCAAATGAAAATGTTACATATCCACCTATATGTCTGCCTAAGTATTTGCCGTTGACCCATACTTTAGTTTCATAATCGGATGCGCCTATGTTAAGAATAGTTCGTCTGCCGTTTTGTGCCCATCCCTTTGGAAGTTTTACGGTGCAGCGGTACCAGACACATTCCATAAAATCGGTATCACCAATGCCGGAAAGCACACTCTCAGGGCAAAACGGGACCTGTATTTTAAGCGGAAAATCTCCGTCCAGATACATTTTTCTTTCTTCTCCGCTCTTTGCGCGGTCTATGGCAAACTCCCATTCGCCGTTTAAGTTGATCCATTCTTTGCGTTCAAATTGCGGGCGCGGATATTCGGGACGCGGTATCATAATACTTCCTCCGTAAAAAGTTGTTGATTTTCGCTATAAATATAGTATACTATTAGCAAACGGCATAAAACAGTGAAAATACAATCAAAAAAGTGGAGAAAATAAGTGGGATACGATATCAGAAAAAATGAAAAGCTACGGTTGCTTTCACGTGGAGGCGGCATGCCGCTTTATGCAAGTGCCATAGGAGTTTCTTTTCCCGATGAACGCTATCGTGTGAGACGAAAAATGTCGCGCACTACCGTTGTCGAATATATCATCGATGGGGAAGGCTATGTGCTGATGAACGGCAGTATGCATAAAGTGCAAAAGGGACAGGCATATGTTTTACCGGCAGGAATTCCTCACGACTACTATTCATCCGAAGAAGCGCCGCTACACAAAATATGGATAAACTACCACGGCAATCTCCCCTCCAGACTGCTGTGTGATTACGGCATTGACAAGTGGCTTTTCGACGGAGAGTCTCTGTACTATATTTTCGAGCGTGTTGTTGATCTTCTCTCGTCTGACATATCCGACATTGACTGTCAGCGAATACTCGCAGGACTCTATATGGAGCTGCTTGTCGGGTTGCAACAAATCTGCAAAAACGCAAAGCATTCACCCGAAGCTGTAAAAATAAAAGAGTTTCTCGATGCAAACATTCACCGAACTGTCAGCAATTCGGAAATAGCGTCGCTCACGTTCCGCTCTATAGATTATTGTATAAAGCTTTTTAAGTCAGAATACGGCTCTTCCCCTTATGACTATCATCTCACACGCCGCCTGCGCCTTGCATGCAGTATGCTTGAGCAAACAAGCATGGAAATCGCGGCAATAGCAGAGGATGTCGGCTTTGAGGATGCACACTATTTTTCTCGCCTGTTTAAGCAAAAATACGGAGTTACACCAAAGCAATACCGCAGCAATTCTCATAAACAATGACAAAATCCGTTCACTCCATAAAGGAGCGAACGGATTTTTGATTCGCCTATGTTTTATCCCTTGTGCAAAGTCATATGCCCTACCGACGTAAGCTTTGGAGGATTATGGCGGCTGCGGCTTTATGCCACTTCCGCATTTTTGCTTCCAACCTGTCACTCTGCTCGGCGAGTTTTATATCATAAAAAAACGATTACCCTATTTTGCACCCCCTCTCCTCTTTTGAACCGCAAATTTTGCACCCCCTCCCCCTCAAAAAAGGGGCGATTTGCACCCCCCTGTTTTTTCTATCAATTTGTGCGTTCTTACACATATCTGATACCGCAGTTGATACAATTACGTCAACTGCGGTATCGTTATTTTGTAGCCATAAAGCATTGCAGTATACGCACTTATAAAAACAAGCGTTGCAGCCAAGTATGTTTTCCTCTTCTGCAACGCTTGTTTTATTGTTATTCGTGTGCCCTATGCCATTTGTTCACACTTTGTTTTAATTCACAGTATCCTCAAGATTAGCGGGAGTGGTGATAAACATTACAGCGATGTCGCCTGCCTCAACGAAATCAAGAACAAGATGGCCGTATTTCCTTTTGTAGTGAAAATAGTTTTACAAATGACTCCATCGCTTCCATGGGTAAAAAGTTGCTCTGATTATCGCTTACATCAATGCGTTCTCCCGAAGCATATACAATGTGAATTTTTGCGCCGTACATATCGGGAAGTCCACTGACGGAGTATTCCTCGCCGTTAAATTTTGCAAAATCGTATGTGCGAACGATTTCCTGCAAATTCCGCATAAAGCTATGACTTGCACGAAAGAGGAACTGCTCTCCCGTGCCAAGCCGTGTCCGCATTTTGTATTCTCCGCGAACCGCACCGTCTTTAAGTCTTGCGCAAAGCGTGTATACGCCATGTTCTATTGGTATATCATCCGCTATGGCAACCGTGGAAAACTCACATTTGAAACTGATTATCTGTTCAGAAACAATCGTTTTGGGTACGTCACGGTGAATCCATTTCTGAATACCGCCGTCCTCTTCGCGCGTATGTTTTTTTCGAAAAATTGCTTTCAAAAGTCTCATTTCTTCTCCTTTTCCGCCACGGAAATGCTTGCAAGTATTTCGAGCACATCCTTATCCGACATACTTATCTTACCCAAAGGAGTTTCGAGATTTGCCGACAGCTGAAACTGACGTTTCCCCTCTCCTGTCCATACCATTGCCACGCGGAATCCCATGCTCTCACACTCAAAGCCTTGCCATGTATATTTACCAATAGTCTGTAGCGGAAAGTCGGTGATATCGTAATATCCTACCTTTGACGGTGGAATCATATATGTATCGCCCGAAAAATTCAGTTGTATGTACGGCAAGCGCAATATGTCACCCGCATGCACACCGCCCTTGCAAATCTGTATTATTCTATCATTTACCTTGAACGCTTTCCATCCTGATGGAACCGTAAGACGAAAGTTATCCATTTCAAAAATACTCATTATAAATCACTCCCATCCAACAGTTCTGTGAAAAATTCCGATAATGCGACCGAACATTTCATTAAAGCGGTCGGGGCATGTATCTATGCCGTATACGCTGACACCGCTGCCGCCCGAAAAGCGCAGATATATCTCGTATCTCTCACCAGTATCGGTTGCGTTTTTTATGACACGTTTTTCATTAAAGCCGTCCCAGCCCACCGTGCCGCAATCGACAAGCACTTTTTCAATGTCGCGGAGCACCCGAGTATCTTTCATAGACACAATGACACATTTTCCTCTGTTGTCGAGGTTGTCCTTTGCGTTAAAGCGATACTCTTCTCCATAGGGATGATAGTTTGTCACCTTGAAGAATATATCCTCACCATCGACAGACATAATATAATAAAACCCGCTTCGCATCCCCTGCCTTGTAAGGTGAAGCGCAGTAAGCGTTTCACCCAAAGGCAGCGGCACAGGAGCCTCAAATGCAGTGTTTGGCTTTTTACATGGGCGCTGAAAAAGCGCTGCGATAACTCTCAACATTTTTACGCCCAGTCATCCTTTGCCGCTGGCAAACGGATGTCGGAAAGGCACTGAATGTCATTCAAAAACCACTGTCCTGTTGACGGCTTTTTGCGGAATTTCAGCGAACTTGGATTGTCAGCACCGCCGCTTTTAACCCACAGAGTAGCCCAGTTCTCGTTGTCAAAGGAATAGGGATTTTCAATAACTTTAATTGTATAAGGCTGTGCAGGTGTATAATTGTTTGCAGGCGTTGCACCTTCGAAAAAGGCATACATTTTGTAGCCCTTGTCGCGCAGTCGCTCGCCGATAAACTGCTTTTCATATGTGCTTACACTTTCGGGACCTTTAAGGAAATCAAGCATTGCAAAGGTTGCATCTGCATCCTTTTCGTAATGGCAGAGCGCCGCAATTGTCAGCGCCGCAGTTTTAAATGCACTGTCAAGTGAGCCTTCGGGAAGCGCCTGCAACTCTGCTACACTTGTAGGAAGTGCAGAAAAAGTAAAGCTTTCGGTATGGTTTCTTCCCTTGCCGATATTGGAAACCGCATTGTTTACGGCTTTAACCGCCTCTTTTTTTAAAGAGTTGCCTATTGCTCTCTTTATGGAATCAAAAAAGCTCATATTTTACTCTCCTTTCACAAATCGCATGGTCATAAAGTTGAAAAGTCCGTCATCGTCGGTAGCCTTTGCCCAGGTGTCAGCTTTTTCACCGAAAACTTCGCCCTCAATGCCCGTGTCAAACCAGAGTGCGCCGTCGCGCACCTCCCACTTCATCGGGCGCTCGCACATCATGCCGTCATACAGCGTGATCTCGCCCGCTTTGACTGCTGCATCAACCTCTTCTTTGCTTACACCCTCGGGAAGCGGCATCAGCATATAGAGAGTACCGTCTGCAAGCACGCGGAGCTCCATGCCAATCATCTTTTTGCGCTCGGCAAGTTCATCCGCTACTGCCTCTTCATCGGTTTCATCAATATACATCATCGGCGATGCAAGATATTCATCGGCATTCAAATACCTGATGCCGTCCTCTCCCATTTCACCGATAGAATGGAATACCCATTTACCTGTGTAGCTCATATTCTCCTCCTTTACCAGATAAAAACAATCATTTCGTCCTTTGGCGCGTGTCCCGTTTCAAGGTTTACGTTTGCATCATCGCTGAGGGTAACGCTTCCCTCAAGGCTTTTGACCTCGTTACCGTTTGCATCAGTTATCACGCAATAACACTTAAAGCTACCGTCAAAATGCTTTCTGTCAACACCTACAGTAAGTGTGTTTGTAGTTTCACCCTCTGCCCATTCGTGGTCCTTGGATACGGGATAGAAAAACTCCATGCCGCTCACCCAGAAATACCACTTATACGTAAGCGGCTTGTATCTGCCGTCTGCCTCTACGCTGAACTTGATATAGGTGTCAGGCTTTGCCGCTACAACACCGGGCTGCTTTGAAATAAACGGCTTTTCCGGGAAAATGGTTGCCGCCGCCGTAATAGCCTCGTTGCCTTCGGCATCGGTAACAACACAGTGGTAATATACATGGTTTGTAAGTTCGGTTTTTTCCACATGTATTGTGAGTGTATCAGTGTTATAGCCGCTTGCCCACGAATCGGTAGGCAAAATATCCTTAAAGGTCTTGGCACCGTCATAGATATAACGCCACTTATAGGTCAGGGCACTGCCGCCCTCGCCGAGCGCCTTTACTTTAAACTGAACTTCATCGCCGTAGTTTGCATAAACGCTCTCGGGATGTTTTGCAATAACAAGGTCATGTGGAGTGGGAATATATGCATCAGAATACGCAATATTGCCTGCCGCATCAGTTATCATACAGCGGAAGGACATACCGAATGCATACTGCTGCTCGGTAATCAGTATATTAAGCGTATCTTTATCAAATCCGTTTGCCCATTCCTCGGATTTTGCAATACTTGTAAGGTTGTAAGCGGTCTTGCCGTCTTTAAGTGCCTGCCACACATACGTATAAGGCGCCGTACCGCCGACAGCATATACGCTCATCTTTGTCCAGTCACCGATTTTTCCTCTGGGTGTATAGCTTACGCCTACGGTGAGTGCTACCTTGATGGCAATATTCTTGCTGTCGCCGATAAGACCTTGCTTATCACGCTCCAGAACGACATCGCGGGACATAAAAGTTTCACATTCCTTAATCAAAAGTCCCACTCGGTCGTTTACTGTTGCTTCTTCAAGTTGTTTGTTAAACATTTCTATCGCTTCTACCTTGCCGGCACCGTAGGCGGATTTATCGTCAAAAGTGAATGTGATATATTCACCGGGGACGATTTTGCCTGTCTTGACTCTGCCGGCAACTATAGTGCCAAGAGAGTTATTAATAACATCCTCTATCTCCATTGTAAAAGGAGTTTCGGGCATTTTCAGGATGTTTGTTACAACGGTTTCTCCGTTTGCATCCGTAATTTCGCAAGCAAAACGCCTTGCAACGTACGGGCTGTCAAGATAAAATCCAAGTCCGAGCGTATCACCGTTTACAAGTGCAAATTCGTCGCTTTCGATAGTGGCAGTTTGGTTTTTAATTCCAACGTAGTAAAACCACCTGTAAGTGTAGGGTGCTTTTCCGCCCGCTACCGATACGCTGTAATGAATAAGCATACCGTCGTCAGCATTTGCAATATATTCGGGCTGTTTTGTAATTGTAAGCTTTTCATAGGTCTCTTCGGGTTGCTCCTCTGCAGGTCCTTCAATATCGAAATATGCAGGAATATCGGTATAGCCAGTGTCAATCTTTTCACCGCTTGCATCGGTAACCTCAAGTTTTACCTGTTTTCCAAGATAAGGATTATCCCCTGTGAAAAGGAAGGTTGCGGTTGCACCGCCTGCTCCGTCATCTGTAAAGGTTACAAAGCTATCGTTTGTAAGCTTTGTCCCCTTTTCGCCGTCACTGTAGTACCATGTATATGTATAAGGGGCTTCTCCGCCAACTACTGACGCAAGGAATATATACTTTCCGAATTCCAGATATGAAGTAGCGCCCTTAAATGCAAGCGGCTCGGTTTCCACAGGTTTTTCACCGAGGGTGAACTCTATTCTTGCAGACTTATACATCATTCTTGTAAGAACTGCCGCAACCTCCGAGCGTTTGATGTTTGCATCTGGTTTACAGTTACGTGCTGCATCAACGCCGCCAACGATACCGGCACGGTAAAGCTTGTAGATAGCGGGGTCTTTTTTCACGTCGGGGATTGCATCTTCGGCAACGTAGTTGATTTCCTCAAGTGCCTCCGGTGGAAGCGAATATGCAAAGATACGCATATATCCCTGTCTTGTTGCAGGGGCACTCAGGTCATAGCCGTGTTCCTCTTTTAGAATACCGTTTTCAATGCAATAATCAAGATAAGGCTTATACCACGGGTTGCCGACTGTGAGTGTTACCTTGCCGTCGGTATACTTCTGATGCATACAAGCCGCAAGTTTTATCGCTTCAACATATGTGATATTGAGGTCAGGCGCAAAGGTTATGTTAGTTTTGCCATTGATAAGCCCATCATA
>JAZNOM010000108.1:0-6767 GCA_045580835.1 Eubacteriales bacterium | reverse complement strand
TCGCAGTATAAGGATGCTCTGCTTGTGCATTACATGGCGCGCGAGGCTGTCGGAATTTTTACGGACGTTTTAGACGGTAATATGGATTTTTTTGAGTAAAAAGCTTTGCAGATTGCAAAGCTTTTTCTACATAATTTTCCTCTATAATCTTGCTTTTATATATTAATAATAGTATAATAAATATGTATGTAAATTTATTTGCGGCAAAGCCGCAGGAGGACATTATAATGATCGTTGACAGAATTGAAAATCTTAAACTCTACATTCCCTACAATAAAAAACTCGAGGTCGTTTGTGACTATCTTGCAAAGACCGACATCCACGCTCTTGAAGTTGGCAAATACGATATTGCTGACGGTGTTCGCGTTGTTGTAAACGCATTCACGCCCAAGGAGCCCGACGTTGCAAAGTGGGAAACGCACAAGAAGTATATCGACCTCCAGTACCTTATCGAGGGTGACGAAACCATGGGTTATCTCCACATTGACGAAATGGAAGATGCTGAGTATAACGAAGAAAAGGACATCAGCTACCCCGTACCGAAGGCTGACGCTGACATGACTCTTATTCCTCTTAAGACAGGGCACTTCGCATTCCTTGAGCCAAGAGATGCTCACCGTCCGTCTGCTAAACTCCATGCGACAGCTTCCAAGAAGCTTATTTTCAAGATTCCCGTAGAAGGCTAAAATGAATTATCAATTTTCAAACAAGCTGGCGAACCTGAAGCCGTCCGCCATTCGCGAAATTTTTAAAAACCTCACCGACCCATCGGTAATTTCTTTCGGCGGCGGCAATCCCTCTCCGGAGTCTTTCCCAGTTGAAGAACTTGCAACCCTTGCGGCTGATATTTTTGAAAATCAACCGACTGCCGCTTTGCAATACAGTATCACCGAGGGATATACTCCACTTCGTGATGCGCTTAAAAACAGAGTAAAGGACAAGTTCAACATCGGTCGCGATTTTGATGAAACTATTATAGTTTCAGGGGGTCAGCAAGGAATAGAGCTTGCCTGCAAAACATTTTGCAACGAAGGTGACGCAGTGCTTTGCGAAGAGCCGAGTTTTATCGGCGCGCTGAACTCTTTCCGCTCTAACGGTGCAGTGCCCGTAGGTGTCGCTTGCGACAATGACGGTATCATACCCGAGGTGCTTGAAGAAAAGCTTAAAAGCACACCGAATGTAAAACTGCTTTACATCATCCCGACGTTTCAGAATCCCATGGGCATAACTACGCCGCTTGAACGCAGAAAACGCGTTTACGAACTTTGCAAAGAATACGGCGTTATCATTCTTGAGGATAACCCGTACGGCGAGCTTCGTTTTGACGGTGAGGATATCCCAACGATAAAATCCATGGACGAGGACGGTATTGTAATCTACTGCTCTTCCCTCTCCAAAATTCTTTCTGCGGGTATGCGCATCGGCTATGTGGTGGCACCTTTTGCTATAACCTCAAAAATGGTTGTTGCAAAGCAGGGCGAGGATGTACATACAAACATCTTTTTCCAAATGCTTTGTCATAAGTACATGACCGAATGTGACCTTGAAAAGCACATACTTAAGATACGCGAGATATATCGCAAAAAGAGTTCGCTTATGCTCGAATGTCTTGAAAAGGAACTTCCAAGCGAAATTACATTCACAAGGCCCAAAGGTGGTCTATTTATCTATTGTACCCTGCCGCGCTCACTTGACAGTGCCCCCTTCGTAAAAGGACTTGTCGAGCGAAAACTTGCAGTTGTACCGGGCGCAACCTTCCTTGCAGATGAAAACGGAAAGTCTTCATCCTTCCGCTTAAACTACTCCACCCCGTCGGATGATGACATCAAACGCGGCGTGAAGATACTCGGCGAGTATGCCAAAGAATATCTTGCTAATAACTGAAAGGTAACTTTAAAATGATAGACGATAAAAAAGTGGTTTACTCGGGCGTGCAGCCCTCTGGAAATCTCACGATTGGCAACTACCTCGGCGCAATACGAAATTTCTCGGATTTTTCCGACATTTACAAATGCTTCTATTGCGTTGTAGATATGCACGCAATTACTGTTCGTCAGGTGCCCGCTGAGCTTCGCCGCCGCACCTACGAAACTCTCGCACTTTACATTGCATGCGGTCTTGACCCTAAGAAAAATACGCTTTATGTACAATCACACGTACCTGCGCACGCAGAACTCGCATGGATTCTCAATTGTTATACCATGTTCGGTGAGCTATCGCGTATGACGCAGTTTAAAGACAAGAGCGCAAAGCATGCCGACAACGTAAACGCAGGTCTTTTCACATACCCTACGCTTATGGCGGCAGATATCCTGCTTTATCAAACCGACATGGTTCCCGTTGGCGTTGACCAAAAGCAGCACCTTGAGCTTGCACGCGACATTGCAGAACGCTTTAACAGCGTTTACGGAGATACTCTTGTTGTGCCCGAATGTTATATGACCAAGAGCGGCGCTAAAATCATGTCGCTTGCAGAGCCCACAAAAAAGATGTCAAAGTCTGACGAAAACGCAAATGCAGTTGTTTACATTCTCGACTCAAAAGACGATATCCTTCGCAAATTTAAGCGCGCGGTTACCGACTCGGATACATGCGTTCATTTTGCCGAGGGTAAGGACGGTATAAACAACCTTATGACGATCTATTCCTGTTTTACCGGCAAGTCTTTTGAAGAAATCGAAAAAGAATTTGACGGTCGTGGCTACGGCGACTTTAAGATAGCTGTCGGCGAGGCTTGTGCTGACAGTCTTGCGCCCGTGCGCGAGGAATTTGCACGCCTTATGGCAGACAAGGCATATCTCGAAGAAGTAATGAAAAACGGCGCGGCAGAAGCATCGTACTATGCGCGCAAAACTCTTTCCAAAGTTAAGCGTAAGGTTGGTTTTACCTCTATCTAAAGGAGTTATAAAATGAGTCAGTTTATATACAGCCTTTGCGCGGTTTTATGTGCGTGTCTTCTTGCGTTTGCAATGACCCCAATCGTTCGCGTGTTGGCTATAAAAATAAAGGCCATTGATATCCCTACCGACAACAGAAGAATGCATCATCGCCCCATTCCCCGCATCGGCGGTCTTGCAATTTTTGCAGCATTTACTATTACAACATTAAGTTTTTGCTCACCCAGCAAAGAACTTATGACCATACTTGTCGGTGGCAGCGTTCTTGTTCTTATCGGTATTCTTGAC
Source organism: Eubacteriales bacterium (assembly GCA_045580835.1). GTDB lineage: Bacteria > Bacillota > Clostridia > Oscillospirales > CAG-272 > UMGS902. The sequence goes on along the minus strand of JAZNOM010000108.1, from coordinate 3,582 downwards.
GATATTTATCGTCTGAACGCCTTTTTGAAGCTTATAGTTCAGATTGCCGTCGCTATTTTTGCAGTGTCACAAGGTATCACCATAGACTTTATCGGTCTTGGCGGTTCATACATCCCGTTTGGCGCTTGGTCCGGCATCATCACCGTTATCTGGATTGTTGGTCTTACCAACGCCGTTAACTTCATCGACGGCCTTGACGGCCTTGCCTGCGGCGTTTCTGCAATAAGCTCTGCATCCCTCTTCCTTGTTATGTTGCTTTCAGGTAGTAGCGCAAGCTATTGCGTTATTACCGCTATATTGGTTGGCGCATGTATCGGTTTTTTCCCTTTCAATGCAAATCCTGCAAAGATTTTCATGGGTGACACAGGCGCTTTATTCCTTGGTTACACGCTTTCTATACTTTCGGTTGTAGGCGTTTTCAAAACCGACATGCTTCTTGCGTTCTTCATCCCGCTTTCAATATTCGGTCTGCCACTCTTTGACACGGCATTTGCAATCGTGCGCAGACTTATTCACGGCAAGAGTCCGTTTGAGCCCGACCGCGGTCATCTGCATCACAGACTCATTGACATGGGATTTGGTCAGAAGCAGAGCGTGCGTATTCTCTATGCGATATGCGCTCTTCTCGGCATATCATCAGTTATGCTCACCAGAAGCGCTTGGCATGGCGGCGCGTTAATGCTTGCCGCATCGCTTATCGTGTTCTTTGTATCATTCCGCATTCTCTCAAGCCCCAAATGGCGTTCTCATTCAGGTGTTTATAACGAGGATGATGGCGTTAAGCCGCCGGTCGAAACCTTTGACGACGTGGGAATTCATACTCCAAAATACGGCAGAAACGCTTTTGTTGAATATGATGTAATGGGTGACTCACCCGTAACAAAAGAGGACAAAAAGAGTGAAAAATGAGCAAAAAAAAAGTGAAATGACTTTCTATAGTGCGCGCGGCATCTTGCTTATGATTGTCGCCGTGCTGATTTTTGCCACTATCGCAATTATAGGCATGTATTCACTTGGTGTTATCAGCATGCCAAGTTTTATCACAGGCTTTTTTGACAACTCTGTAGAAAGCACCTCACCTCCTCCGGTAGCAAATATCGCTCCCGAAACCGGCGAAGTTGTATTTCACGAGGCACTGCCGCGCGACGAATACGCGGCGGCGCTCGCGAATGTTTTTGTTCCGGACGAATTTTATTACAATTATACAATCACCCGTTCTTACGGAGAGAGCTTTCATGCTATTGATTATATAGCCATCGGCAAAAATCGGAATTGGTGGATACAGTCAAAAGAAGACGACGTTATAATGTCAACCACCGTATGCAAAGACGGCACCGTACAGTTTTCGGACAATGCTGATAACACTTTCGTTAAAACAACCGCATCGGATACTTCTTTTGCGGAGTATTCAGGGTTTATGCCCCTCAAAGAGCTTGCAGCCCTTATCTCTTCGCTAACTAACGGCGATGCTGTGGAATATGGCGGCGGTGTCAGCGATTATTCCCTTTCCTATACGCAAGCGCGGGGTACAAACGAAAATATTTTCAACTTTAATTTCTCGCGCAAGGACGGCATTTCCGAAGAATACACATTTGCACTTGAAAGCGCAACGATTCTTTCTATAAAGAAATACGATTCCGACGGCGAAAAAATCTATCAAATGGAAATGAAAGACAGCAGAAACTCGCTTGACGAAATAGACGTTGAGTCGCTGCTCGTGCTTAAAGAAAATGATTGAGATTAGAAAAACTACTTTAAAAGACCTTGACAGGGTCATGGAAATTTACGATATAGCAAGAGCTTTTATGGCAAGTGCGGGCAACCCCACACAGTGGGGTGACGGCTATCCAGTACGCGCACTTATCGAAGAAGACATTGAGCGCGGTGAAAGCTATGTTATGGTCGACGGAGACGAAATACACGGCGTATTTATGTTTATGCAGAGAGTTGAGCCGACTTATGCAAAAATTGAGGGGGCTTGGCTTAACGATAAGCCTTACGGCACGATTCACCGCATTGCAACCGACGGAAAAGTAAAGCGCATGTTTGACAAGTGCGTTGAATTTTGCCTCGGCATAACCAAAAATCTTCGCGTAGACACTCACCATGACAACCTGCCTATGCAAAAAGCAATCGAGCGCAACGGATTTACCTACTGCGGCGTGATTTATATGCTACATGACGGCACACCGCGAATTGCATATCAAAGACCGTAAAAAAAGACTTCCTTTCGGAAGTCTTTTTTGTTATTTAACTTCAATAAGTTCATACTCCATTGTGCCGATGCCGATTTTCTCTGCATGTGTGAGCTGTGTTTTCCACGCAGTGGAAGGCGCAACATCAGTGAAGTGGTCGCCGTGGATATGCTCTACCTCGTCAAGAATCGAGCCTGCCATAATCGGCGCATTGAGCACTGCTTCTGCGCAAGCGGTATCAAGCGCAACGGGGTCAAACGATGCAAACATTCCGATATCGGGAACGATCGGCACATCGTTTTCGCCGTGGCAATCGCAGTTAGGCGAAACATCAATAACAAGGCTGATATGGAAATTTGGACGTCCGTTTATAACCGCCTTGGTGTATTCGGCAATCTTTGCGTTAAGAATTTCTCCCTTTTCGTCCATAGAAGCTTCAACCGCATCGGTGGGGCAAACACCTATACAACGTCCGCAACCGACGCATTTATCATGGTCTATTGTTGCTTTTTTGTTATTGAATGTGGGAGCATCGTGCGCGCAAACCTTTGCACACGCACCGCACCCCACGCAAAGCTCATGGTTGACTGTGGGCTTGCCTGCGCTATGCATCTCCATCTTGCCCGCGCGGCTACCGCCGCCCATGCCAAGGTTTTTAAGAGCGCCGCCAAAGCCTGCGCACTCGTGGCCTTTAAAGTGATTCATGGAGATGATAATATCCGCATCCATAATCGCCGTGCCGATTTTCGCTTCCTTGACATACGTACCGCCCTCTACTGGTACAAGCACCTCATCGGTTCCCTTGATACCGTCTGCAATTATGGTATGCACGCCTGTCTGGAAAGGATTGTAGCCGTTTACATATGCACTGTCAAGGTGGTCAAGCGCATTCTTTCTGCCGCCGACATAGAGAGTGTTGCAGTCGGTAAGAAAAGGCTTGCCGCCGAGTTCTTTTATCACGTCGCATACGGTTTTAGCATAGTTAGGGCGAAGATATGCAAGATTGCCGGGTTCGCCGAAATGAATTTTTACTGCAGTGTATTTGCCGTCAAAGTCTATGTCGCCGATGCCTGCTTTCCTTATAAGGCGAGTAAGTTTATTAAGCAGGCTGTCGCCAACCTTCGCTCGCATCGTTGTAAAATATACTTTTGATTTTTCCATTGTATTCTCCAAGATTGTAGTTTTTCTTTATTGTATAATATCTGGAGAATTTTTTCAATAGAAAAATCAGGGGAATTTAGTAAGATAAATTAATGTTTATAATACTAAATCCTCGTAAAAAAGACGGACATGCGCCGGCTTTTTTACTCCTTAAAAACCGCGTGCGGTCGAGCACGGCGCGAGCGAACGGTTTTGCTCCACTTCAAAATGCTTGCATTTTGAAGTG
>JAZNOM010000107.1:0-15162 GCA_045580835.1 Eubacteriales bacterium | reverse complement strand
TATTCCCAAGAATGTTTCAAAAATGGGTGATTTTCCATTTTTGATGTGCAACGGTCTTTTATCCATTGAAGTGCACCCAAGTAATAAGTACTATACATCCGACAACGGAATTCTGTTTAACAAGGACAAAACAGAACTTTTAGGCTATCCACCCGGTAATACCGCCATGATTTATATTGTCCCTGAGTATGTAAAGATTATCGGAAATCGTGCGTTTTACGGTGATATGTATCTTAAATCTGTCATATTTCATGATGATATTAAAGAGTTTGGTGAAAATGTTTTTGCTTACAACATCTTTTTCACTGTTCATGCAAGCAAAGGCAGCGTAACTGAGAAATATGCACTTGAGAATAATGTGCAGTTTTTACCGATTGAAACCGATACAACTGCAGTAAAGCCCAGACGCTTGTATGATGTTATTTACGATTTGAAGAATTTGAAATCTGCCAAGCAAATCAATACAGTTTTAACGCAATTACGGTTACTTGCCGAGTGATTTTCAAGGAGGTTTTTATGAAAAGAATTGTATTTGTTAGTTGCACATTTATAATGTGTATTGCGATGATGTTTTTGGTTTTTGCTACCGAGAGCAGCGAGATTATCTCATGGACCGTTGAAGACGGCGTGCTTGCTATCAGCGGCAGTGGCGAAATGGACGATTTCGCTTTTGGTGACAGTATGGCTCCCTGGTATGATGAGAAAGAAAATGTAACAAAAATCGTTATTGAGGAAGGAATAACCTCTATCGGTCAATATGCGTTTTATTCTTTTACAAATGTTACTGAAGTTTCTTTACCGACCTCACTTTTGACCATTGGTGATGCGGCATTTTGGAATTGTAATTCAATAGAAGCCTTCCACATTCCGAAGAATGTAAATAGTATTCATCATCAGGCTCTTGCTAATTGCACAAAGATTGCGGCATTCAGCGTTGATGGTTCAAATGAGTATTTTGCTACAGTTGACGGTGTGCTTTTCAATAAAGATGTAACCAAACTTGTTTACTATGCGGGTGGATGCGGAGTAGAAAACTATGCAGTCCCTGAAACGGTCACTGAAATATGTCCCAACGCATTCGATTCTTGCGGAGTGCTTGCGAGTATAACTCTGCCCAATGGACTTAAAACTATCGGCAGCAGTGCATTTGCGGGCTGCTTCAGGCTTGAATCCATCACTATTCCAAGCGGAGTTGCAAGAATTGAGGACTATAGCTTTGAGATGTGTTCTTCGCTCAAAAGTGTAGCATTTTCCGATAATATCACCTATATCGGCAAAGAAGCATTTTTGAACTGCACAATGCTTGAATCTATTACTTTGCCCGCATCTATAAAAGAGATTGACAGCGGAGCATTTAATTATTGTTCAGGATTTACAACAGTTAATATTCCTGCAAGTCTTGAAACAATAAATTCAAATGCATTTGGTGCTTGTTCAAAACTTACTGCATTTACCGTAGATGATGAAAATACGCATTTTGCTGCAGACAACGGCATCCTTTTCAGTGCGGATAAAACCAGACTTGTTGCATTCCCTGCAGGTAATGACATCACTGACTATGTTGTGCCCGAAAGTGTTACTTTCATCGGTGACGGCACATTCAGTGAATGCAAGAAGCTTGTAAGCGTAAATACCGCTAACGTAGAAAAAATTGAAGCAAGAGCTTTTTCTGCATGCACTTCGCTTGAAAAGGCAGAACTTTCCGCTGCGGTGAGCAGTATTGGAGATATTGCATTCTATCGTTGCACCTCACTCAAGGATTTCACCGTGTATGCACTTGATACTGAGTTTGCTCTTTCTCCATTTGAAATGTGTTCGGATGAATTAGTGATTTCTTGTATAAAAGGTTCATCATTCGAGGAGATTGCAAAAGAGAACAACATTACATATAAGTATATAGATAACGATACTATCGAAAAAGATGTTAATGGAGATGGTAAAGTGTCTATTGAAGATGTTTTGGTTGTTTTGAGCGGCGTGCTTAACGGTGAGTATTCTACCGAGGCTGACCTGAACGGAGATGGAAAACTTTCTCTTATAGATGTTTTAAAAGTACTTAAAGCGGTAACCGCATGAACATAAAAAAGAGACTGCGCAAGCAGTCTCTTTTGCTATTCAATTGGCATTGCAATATGAACACAAAACATATTACTTTCTTCGAAGAAATCTACAAAGCCTTCGGCATTTTCTACGATTCGTCTTATACTTTTTACTCCGTAGCCATGAGCACCTTTTTTGGCTGTAATAAGAGACGGATTGCTTGCAAGAACCGATTTGGTAATCGGATTCTTGCATATGATATTTTGATATTGGTTTTTAACAAAAAACTCAATTTCGATTATCTGTGAATCGGGTGCACAGCCTTCGATTGCATTGTCAATCATATTTCCGAACAGTGATGCTATGTCGAGTTCTGCAACTTTTCCGACGTTCTCGAATGTCCCTGTAACTATAAACTTAAAATTCGGATTCGCTTGCGCTTTAGAGTTCAGAACATAGTCAATCATTCTGTTTCCTGTATGGATATAAACGATTGGAGTATTAAGAGGTTGCTCAGCATCGATTAAAAATGCAGAAACTGCATCAAAATCTCCGTCGTCGAGCAACTTCTTTATACCTGTAAGTTGTTTTTGGAAATCATGACGCTGGGCTGCTATTTGTTCATATATACTTTTAAGTTCGATATACTTTTGCTGTTCGGCTTCTCGTTGCTGTGTAAACAGTTCAAGCTCATACTTTGCCTCTGCGTTTTTAGAAGCATGAATGAACAGAACAAGTGAGAATACATTTACAATTATCAATCCGATAACAGAAAAAATCATAAGCGGATAAAGTGAATCTATATTGTAGTCAATACCGATACGCATAAAGGTGTAAAGCACCGTAACTGTCATAAACGGTGCAAACAGATATAACACAAGATCCACTGCACGAAAAGAGGTTTTCAGAGCAAATACTTTTACAATAAGCATCAAAAATACTATTAGCAGTATTTTGCAAGTTAAAATGGATAGATATCTTATTGCCGATACTTCTACAATAAAGTCATTAAATCTATATCCGAAAACATATCCGAAAGTCGTGATGCAAAGTGTGCTGACGATAATAAGCACAACTTCAAAAATAATAGGCGCAAGTATTTTCGGCAAAACCGGTTTTGACTTAAGTGAAAGTGAGAATATCAATAGAACAATAAATATCAGAATTGATTGAAGCAATGAGAAAACAGTGATGTAAAGGTAAACCGTAGAAATAGTAAAACAAACAAAAGCAGTTATTAAAGAGGAAATCTTGTGCTCATGAAAATTACATTTACAAAAGCCAAGTATAAAAAATACGCCGAGAAACGCATCTAAAAGATTTGCGGACAGATCGGCAATCAGTGACCACATGGTTTATCCCTCCCTCATGTATTTGATATAAGCTGCTTTAACATCTCTTTTCAGCCTTCTTGAAATGTTTAGCACCGTACCGCTTAGCAATGTTACCTCATCATTTCCCAACAAAGAAACGTGCTGCATATTTACCACGCATCCCGAGTTGATTTTTACGAAATGGTGCATGGCTACAAGTGATAAGAATTCCGAAATGTTGGCGCGAAACCGGTATGTGTTTTCACCACAATGCAAAATAAGGTAATTCTTTTCCTTTTCTTTTTCAGCGTAGGCAATCTTTGATATTTTAATGGGAATATATTTACTGTCAGCCTTTATCATAATCTGATTTTGCTGTTTAAGAAACGAAAGGATTGCAGAATTCAAGGCTTCCGAAAGATTATTTACATAATTCTTTTTACATAAAAATCTAAAAGGATTGAATCGCAAAGAATAGTAAACTCTTTCTTCGTAATCCGAGACAAAGATGACTTTTGTATCGGGAAATTGTTCGTAACAAAGCTTTGCAATATCAAACCCGTCTATTTTAGGCATTGAAATGTCTAAAAAAAGAATATCAACGCTTTTTTGACAGGTCAGATGATTGATCAGTTCATTTGGGGTGTAAAAAACATTTATATTGAAATCGATGTCACCGTAATCGTTAAAAGTCAGCAAATGGTATATTTTTGAATAGAGTTCATCGCAAAAAGTTTTGTCATCATCACATATTGCAATATTCATAACTACCTCCTTTTTGAAAATATTTTAGCATGCCGAAAAATTGATTTCAAGGCATCTAAAGCAAATACAATTCGTCGTTTTAATGTTTTTAGGCGCTATTTGCCGATTATACCGAAAACAAAACAGAATACCCCGAAACAAAAACATTCAAAGTTTTTGTGTTATTATTTAAATTGTTCAAGGACAAATTTTTGGAGTTCAAGGACACAAAGTCGAAACGTAAAAATATTGTGATATTATGGAAAAAGAAAGTGAGGTGGACAAAGTGACACGAAATAATTATTTACAACGAACGCACATTTGTCCGCTATTTTTCTTGAATAATTAGCAATGCAAAGGATGAAAGTCGCTCGTGTATACTCATGAGCGGCTTTTTGTTTATTGGAGGAGCAAATGAAGAAAAAGAAAAAAGAAAAATTATCTTTAAAAAAAATCATCGCAAATAATATATTTATGCTGAAAATGATTCACAAATCCGCACCAGGGCTTATTCTGTCTTCATTGCTTTTTTCGGCAGCGGATGCTTCGCTCGGGTTTATTTCGGGTACATACATATTACGCTACGCATTAAACGGCATCGGAGAGGGAAAAAGCTTTGCTCACCTTGCGTTTATGATTATGCTTGTCATGGTATTTCGCATTATTACCATGATTGCAGAGCCGTTTTATTATCAGCACTATTATTTTGTAAAGATATTAGAAGTGCAAAGAGATATACATAAATTGATGTATGAGCAAGCAAGACGCGTAGATCTTGCCTGCTATGAAAATCCGAAATACTATGACGCTTTCGTTAAAGCAATCGAGGAATGTAACGGGCGTGCTGACACTGTACTTAATTCGCTTAATAATATTGTATACAGAGTCATTGGCTTTACAGGCGGATTTACTATACTGTTTCTTATTGATCCGATCCTTTTACTGTTTGCCTTAATTCCGCTGATCACTATTCCGCTTACCTCTAAAGCAACAAAGGTTCGATATCAGAAAAACATGGAGGAAAAAGAGGAGAACCGCCGCAAATGGTATTGCCGACGTGTGTTTTATCTTTCGGATTATGCAAAGGAAATGCGTCTTACCGATATGCCATCTTTGCTGCTCACTCGTTTTCGCGAATCAGGTGCTAAGGTGATGCAGATTATCAAAAAGTATGGTATCACGCTTGCGGCACTTAATTACATTATCACTGAGTGCAACGAGGTATTTACCACGCTTGGTGCGACCATGTATGCGGCTTGGCAAACCTTTGGCACCGGTAATATCGGATACGGCGACTGCCTCGTTGTTATCAACTCTATCGAGGGATTTGCGTATACTCTGACAGATTTTGCACACTTGTTTTTGCAATTTGAGGAGGATGCACTTTATATAGATAACATGCGCATATTCTTAGACGCAAAGCCGAGCATTGTCGGCGGTGACACAGCTTTGCCGAGTGAGGGCGACATCGTACTTGAAAATGTTTCGTTTTGCTACGATGGCGCGGAGAAGAATACTTTGAATAATGTTTCTATGCGATTTGGCAAAAATGAAAAAATTGCTATCGTAGGTCATAACGGTGCTGGTAAAAGCACGCTTGTCAAACTTTTACTCCGTCTTTACGATGCAGAGGGACATATAACCTACGGTGGCAAGGATATAAAAGAATTTTCACTTGACGATTACCGTGATATGTTCGGATGTGTTTTGCAGGATTTTCACATTTTTGCAATGAGTGCGGCAGATAATGTTGCACTTGGAAAGCGTACTGCAGGCGATCACGAGCAAATTGAAGCGGCACTGAAAAGCGGAGGTATCTATAATAAATTTGCAGAATTGCCTAATGGTATTGACACCATGATGACAAAGGAATTTGACGAAGACGGTATACTTCTGTCGGGAGGCGAGGCTCAAAAACTTGCGATATCCCATGTCTTTTTTGCGAAGAGTCGCTTTGTGATACTGGACGAGCCTTCAAGCGCTCTTGACCCGATTGCGGAATATGAGATGTATGATCGTATGGTAAAGGCATGCGAGAGCTCGGGGATGATATTTATTTCACACCGACTTTCCTCGGCAGTTATGGCAGACCGTATTTATCTCATGGAAAACGGAAGCGTGCTTGAAGCAGGCAGTCACAAGGAACTTATGGAGAAGAACGGCAGATATGCAGAGATGTTTAGAAAACAGGCGGCAAATTATGCGGAGGTGGCAGAGTGAAGGATAAAAAGAAAGCCTCGGAAAGAGGCGTAATGAAATATAACATATGGATGCTGCGCCGCGTTTGGAAATATACCCCCGGATATGTGATAGGTATGATTGCAGAGGGTATTTTATGGGGCATCCATCATTCGATATCTATCTTTTTTTCAAAGGTACTGTTGGACTCTCTCGGTGAGGGTGTCGAGTTTAATTATATAGCAAAAATCATTTTATGGTATGGCGCATATATGCTTCTATTTTATGTGTTTAACTATTGGTATTGGTGGCTTTACAACCCCAAACTTCGTCAGAAGCTACATCTTGCCATGCACGCCGAAATGTTTTCCCATGCAGTTGCAATGGATATTGCCAAATACGATGACCCGAAATTCTACAACGATTTTGTGTGGGCAATGGAAAAATCGCATTCTCACGCATTTGGTCTTCTTGAGGATACGGGAAAACTCATAAACAGAATAATATCACTTGTTACTCTGATAGGAATTCTTTTTGCTACCGATGTCACAATGGCAATTATTATTATTTTGGTTGCGGTGGTTCGAACTTTCATTATGAAATACAGAAACAAATTAAATCTCAAGCATAATGATGAAGCGAATCCCCTCCATCGCAAATCAAATTATATCCAGCGAGTATTCAAAATGCCCGATTACGCAAAGGAACTTCGTACAACCGCAGTTTATGATAACCTAATGCAAATGTATGAGGAAAACATTAAGGCGGAGATTTTGGTACAACGCAAATATGCAACAAAAACATCAGTAAGTTCAGGTGTGCTTGTTTCGCTCGGGATGCTTAGCGATAGCGGCATACTGATTTTACTATTATATAAAATGATGGTGCTTGGTACGGTCGCTTTTGGTGCATTTGCCGTGGCGGTCAATAGCGCATGGAAGTTGGCATGGACGATGCGTGATATGACCGACCGCATTATGAAGTATCATGAGCATGGTATCTATATTGAAAAGGTTGTAGAGTTTTTGGAATATGAGCCTATGGTAAAAGGCGGCAGTGATATGGCGGAGCCGATGCGAGAAGTAGAGCTTCGAAATGTTACGTTTTCTTATGATGGAGAAAAGAATGCACTTGATGCAGTTGATATGCACATCAAAAAGGGAGAGAAAATAGCCATTGTCGGCTATAACGGTGCGGGAAAAACCACGCTTACAAAGCTTTTGATGCGCTTGTACGATACAACTTCTGGTGAAATACTTTACAACGGCAAGCCACTTTCGAATTATAAAATTGATAGTTTGCGTGGACGCATTGCCGCTGTTTTTCAAGACTATCGAATTTTTGCTGCAAGCATTGCCGAAAATGTGGTAGGCGGCAAATACGAAGATGCCATGGAAGAAAAACTGCTGAATGCGTTGCATGACAGCACGTTCGATTCTAAACTTGAAACCTTGGAGGAAGGAATACATACCCAACTGACAAGGGAGTTTTATAACTCTGGAACACAACTTTCGGGTGGCGAATCTCAAAAAATAGCTATTGCACGTGCTTTTTTCAAGGATGCAGATTTTATCATTCTGGACGAGCCGTCAAGTGCTCTTGACCCCGATGCGGAATATGCGCTCAATCAGGCGATTACGGAGTATGCAAAGGAAAAAACAGTGTTGTTTATTTCGCACCGCCTTTCCACAACGCGAGGAGCAGACAGAATATATATGTTCGACGGCGGAAAGCTTATTGAAAGCGGAACGCATGAAGAGCTTATCGCCATGGATGGTAAATATGCGTATATGTTCAATCTGCAAGCAAAGAAATATAACTCATAAAGGAGGCCTCGATTTGATTACTGTTTTTAATAGAAAACGTCTGCTGACTACTTATGATTTAACAGTACAAGCAAGGGTACGCGCAGCATTAGCAGTAAATAATGTAGATTATTATGTACAGCCGTTTATGTTCTCGGCAAGACCGAACACACAACCCGAGTTCAAAATTTATGTTAAGAAAAAAGATTATGATAAGGCAAAATATCTTATAAGAGATATTTTTAGATAAGAAAGCATGAGGAGATAACATGAAAAAGCAAATATTTTCCCTAATAACCGCGTTTTGGCTCTTTGTCGCTATAGCAGTAACACTCGTAGGATGCGGTAGAGCAAATGATGAAAAGGGCTTCAAATTTTCTGATGGCTATATATATGTCGGAGAAAGCTATTCAGACTATGCTGGAATTACGGCACGCATTAAAAACATAGAGTCAAACGGCACCGATACATATATGGAGGTTGAGTGGAATAATGAAACAAAACATGAAACCATGTACGGAGAATTCTATGGCATAGAACGAGAGATTGACGGCGAATGGAAAAGTTGTCTTAAAAATAGCAATCTTTCTTATAACGATGTAGGATATCTGTTGCTTGCAAGCAGAAAGCAAGAAAAAGGATATAACATAACCGATTCGTTTGATATTTCCGAAGAGGGCAAGTATCGTTTTCGCTCCTACCTTTTCGTCTATGAAAACGGCAGAGGAGCAAAGAGCATATGGTGCAATGTATATGCTGAGTTTAATGTGGTAAAGTGATTGTAGAATGCATTTGTGGATAACTGTAGTTGTCGGTATTGTGCTGTTAATCTCAAGCGTATTAGGCTTTTTGGTGTGTGGAAGTGAAATGCTTTGTATTGATGACTCGTCATTGTGTCCGCTTGCTATGGTGGGTTTCATATTGTTTTTTAGTATTACTGATTTACGTTTTCCTGAAAGCGGTAAGAATGAACTACATACATCGGATCGCTTTTTTACTTATGAAGAAAAAGTAAAAATGTATAAATCTAGAGGAATGTTCTTTCTGACAGCAATAATTCCGGAAATGTTTTTATGCTTTTACTTTGCCGAGTTGCTAAAGTGCTTGTTAGCTATTATAATTCTTTGTCTTTTCTTTGGTCTTTCTATTGTATTAGGGCATTTGTCAATCAAAAAAACTGTAAATAAGCGGCGTAATAAAGAAATTGAAGAACTAAAGAAGCAACGACAAAATGAAGAATTAGGTAGATCAAAAAATGAAAGAAATATTTAAAAAAGTAGAAAGCAATATAGATATGCTGGTGGAAAAGCAAGTCTCCTGGAGTTTGCCTATTACGACAGAGGAATTGCAGAGAGCCAGGGAAGGAGTACTCGAATTAAAGTTAGGTATAAGCAAGCCTGTACCTCAATCTTGGATAAGCGATATTAAAGGTAAAAATGTATTGTGTTTGGCGGGTGCAGGAGGAGTACAAGCCCCATTATTAGCCTGTATCGGAGCAAATGTTACCGTGGTTGATATTTCCGAGAAAATGTTGTACAATGATAGAAAACTTGCAAAGCATGAAAAACTGAATATAGAATGTATACATGGAAATATGTGTGATCTATATATGTTTAAAGATGAAATATTCGACTATATTATAAATCCTATTTCTCTTATGTATGTTCCCGATGTTATACCAGTTTTTAAAGAGTGCTATCGTGTTTTAAAATGTGGCGGAGTTTTCATTATGGCGGCGCCAAATCCAATCTCATATGTTTGCGATTATATTGCCGATGAAAACGGCGGATATTATAAAGCCGTCAACCGTATGCCATATTGCTCGATTGATTTTGACCAGCAAGGTGATTGGATTGAATATGGTCATACTATGGAAGATTATATAGGTGGACAGCTTTCATGCGGTTTTTCTATCACGGGCTATGTGGAACAACAAACGGACGATATAACAGAATTGTATTTTATGACCAAATCGGAAAAAGGACAGAAGTGTTTGAATAATGTTTAAAGTAATTGACCAATAAGAAAGGGGTGACTCCGATGTCTTCGGCAAAAGAAAAATTCAAGTCCGCAATATTTGCCTTAAAACTTGCCTGGAAGGTCAACAAAAAGGTGTTTATGGCATGGATCGTGGCAAGCACGGTCTTGTCGGTACTGCCTGCCATCGTATTGATACTCAACAGAAACGTGGTTTCAACATTATCTATGTTCCTCGCAAGCGGAGAGGGCGTATTCGGTGACGTAGTCGGCAGTATTCTGTTGCTTGGATTGTTTATTGCAGTAAACGGCCTTTCGGGACGTGTGAACTATGACCTCATCTACATGATGATGTACGACACCTATTACTACGGCATGGGTGAACAGTTCATGAACAAGCGGCAGAAGGTCACGCGCGAATATCTGCTCGATAAGGCGGTGCGCGACGAGATGCAGTCCACTTCCATGAAGTATTCCACGCTCAACAGCTTTATGACGGGACTTGTTGCCGTAGTCGGAAAAGTGGCATCCACGATCTCTCTGCTTGCAGTCGCGGCAAGCGTTTCGTGGGTGATCTTTGCAATCTGCCTTGTGTACATAGTGATCGCCTCCATTTATATATTTATGGCGACCAATGCAATGCAGGGAAAATACGAGGTCTATGACCGCGCTTTAGTCCGCGCACGCTATTGTCAGAAGATGGCGCGCGGAGACGGACTTTCAAAAGAAGTGCGCATTTACGAATCGCGCGACGATATTTTGAAGCAGTGGGAAGAAGCGTATAAAGTCATTGAAAAAATGGACAGACAGCGCGATTGCAAATTCAAACTGCGCCCGTTTTTCAGCGGACTTTTGTTCTACTTTGCCATGGCAGGAATCATCCTGTATTCGATCTTCTCGGTTGCAAGAGGGGAAATGACCGCGGATGTGTTCCTGATGGTATACTCGCTTTCGACAAGTTTCTCCGGTGCGATCAAAGAGATGACCAAGGGACTCGGAAATATTTCGTGGTCGCTCTTTGAACTTGGCAGACAGCGCAGACTTCTGTTCTCTGCGCCCGAAAGAGTGGATGCGGAAAATCCGCGTGCACTGGGCACGGACGAGGATGTGGTATATGAGTTCAAGAATGTCACCTTCGGCTATGATCCCGAAAAGCCCGTATTAAAGGATATAAACTTTAAGATCAAAAAGGGCGAAAACATTGCCCTTGTCGGCTACAACGGCAGTGGCAAGACCACGCTGACTTCCCTGATGCTGGACAGTTACCGCCCGCAGTCGGGTGAGATTTTGTTCTACGGTCATCCGCTTTCCGAGTATGCCTATGATGATATCAAAAAGCAGATCGGCGTATTTTTTCAGCAGTGCTTTATCTTCCATTCGCCGCTCCGCGACAATGTCGGCTACGGCTGCGTAGAAGAAATTCACAACGAAGAACGTATCAAAGAAGCGATCCGTGCAGGCGGCGCGGAAAAAGTGGTTGCCAAACTGCCAAATGGCATGGATACATGGCTGCGCCGCGATATTCGTCCCGACGGTGTCGGACTTTCGGGCGGCGAGCAGCAGAGAGTGTGCGTGTCGCGTACGCACATGAGCGAAGCGCCGATTATGATCTTTGATGAGCCTGCAGCGGCGCTCGATCCGATTGCCGAGATGCAGCAGTTTATGGAAATCAAAAAGAAGATATCGGGCAGAACGTCGGTGCTGATCTCCCACCGCGTCGGCTTTGCAAGACTTGCCGACCGTATTCTCGTTATGGACGGCGGAAGGCTTGTCGAGGACGGCACGCACGAAGAACTGCTTGAAAGGGACGGCGTGTATGCATCCTTCTTCCGTGAGCAGGCGAAATGGTATGACAACGGAGAGGAGGTAAGCGACAATGGCTGAGAAAAAGACAGAAAAACTCACATTCAAGGAAACGCTTTCGGTCATAGGCAGAGCGCTGAAGATCAGCCTTAAGACCAAGACGGTGTTTTCGTTTATCGTGGCACTCCTCGGCTTTGCGTTTGCGTTTCTTCCTGCACTTATCTCCTCGGTACTGCGTGTTTTCACCGACGAGATCCAGGCAATGGCAACGGGTGGTGCGTATGAAATGCGTCATGTGCTGATTCTGTTTGGCACGCTGATCGGTCTGCACGTTTTGCAGGTCGTGTTCCAGTTTGTCAACGAGTATACGCTTGCCTGCGACAGTATCCGCACCAACAAGTATCTGATCCGCCACATTATCGAAACGACGTGTGACATCAAGTATAAGTACATGGAAAACCAAGCGGAATTTGCACAGAAAGTAGAGTTTGCAAACTCCTATTCGGGCTTCCGCGTGGCAAACAGCGTGCAGAACATTATCGCATGGTTGCAGGGGCTTGTCACATTTGTCAGCGTGCTTGTTCTGTTATCCGAGGTGAGCGTGTGGGTGTCGGTGCTTTTGCTTGTTACCTCTATCCCCGCGGCAATTCTCTCCTACAAGCAGCAGGATTCGACCTACGTGCACAACGTCAAATACATGATGGAGGGTGCGCTGGTCATCCATTATATGCAGATCCTCACGCGGCACAATCCGTTCAACGACATTTGCCACTTCCGCATTTTCGACTACCTCAAAGGTAAGTGGCGCGAGATCTGTGACGACTACACAGGCAAGAAGAACGCCATGACGAAAAAACACGTGTTGTACAACAGCGTGGCAGATCTGCTCCGCAATCTCGTGTACGTGTGCGTGTTGCTCGTCGCGGCGTATAAGCTTTACGAGAATCCTGCACTCGGACTCGGTATGTTTACGTTGATGATGTCGCTTTCCAAGCAGTTCCAGACGGTCACCACCGCGCTCCTCGTTCGCGGCGGACTTCTGCTCGGTGACGTTTCCTATATGCGCGATTTTCTCGACCTTGACAAATTCGAGCGTGAGCAGGTAAATAAGGATGCCGCTCCGCGTGAAAAGGGTACGGTTGATTTCACAAATGTTCAGTTTACATACCCCGGTTGCGAGAATCCCGTACTGAAGAACATCAACGTGCATATCCGCGATGGCGAGACGGTCGCCATTGTCGGCGAAAACGGTAGCGGAAAGACCACCTTTGTCAATCTGCTTTGCGGTATGTATACACCTGACAGCGGCAAGGTCTATATCGGTGGCTACGATGTGGAAGCCGATGTGACTGCGGCACGCAGAACGGTTTCGGCGGTCTTTCAGAACTTCGGCAGATATGACGATACGCTTCGCCGCAACATCACCGTTTCGGATCCCGACCGCAAGGAAACGGACGAGGATGCGGCACTCTGGAAGCTTTGCGAGCTTACCGGCTTTGACGAATGTGTCAAGGTACAACCGAACGGCTTTGATGAGCAGGTGGGTGACTTTTCGAAGAAAGGGAACGACCTTTCTGGCGGTCAATGGCAGAAGCTTGCGCTCACACGCGCACTCTGGCGCAATAAGGCACGCATTATGGTGCTGGACGAGCCGACAGCGGCACTCGATCCGATCGCCGAAGCGGAGATCTACAAGAACTTTGCCGAAATGACAGGTGGCAGAACAACGTTGCTCGTTTCGCACCGCCTTGGCGTGACCTCGCTCGTTGACCGTATCCTTGTGTTCCGCGACGGAGAGATCGTCGAGGACGGCAGCCACCGCGAGCTCCTCAAAAAGAACGGTTACTACGCCGAACTCTTCCACGCACAGGCAAAATGGTATACTGACGAGTTTAGTGAATAAAAAGCACAATCCCCCTACACTTCAGTGCAGGGGGATTGTTTGCATAAGTGATATTATATAATCATTTCCGCACCGTCACGGAACACAAAGGTTATCGTCTGATCGCTGTTTATGATGGCTTTTTCAAGTGCTACTGTCCAGATGGTATCATCGAACCCATCTAACTTTTTCTCCGCATTTTTAAGCACATATATGTAATCGTTGAAAGCATCTGCTTTGCGAAGCTTCACAAGCCGTTCTTCATCAAGTTCTGCAACCCTCGCCGAAGCTTTATCATACCGTGCTACCAGAGTATTGTATTTTTTGAGGTAGGCTTCCTGGTCTTGAACTTGTGATGCGTTGTTATGGATGTACTTTCTTGAAAGTTCCGTTACTTCCTCAAGTTCTTGCATAAGAGCTTCTCGCTCGGCATCTATGGCTGTGCAATCAGCAAAGTAGGCGGCAGCGAGTTCGCAGTTCGCAATAATCTCCTCTCGCATATCGTATACCGAATTAAAAGCAAGGACGAATTTTTCTTTTATAGCCTCTTCTGTAAAATGCGGTGTAGTACATTTGTGTTCGCCCTTGAACTTGTCATTACATTGCCATATGACACGTCGATATTCGGGACTATTGGAGTTCCATACCTTGGGGCCGAAGAACCCACCGCAGTCACCGCAAATGAGCTTTGATGCAAGAATGCTCGAACCGCTGTATTTCTTTCCTTGGTTTCTTCGCCGTGCTATCTCACGCTGTACTTGCTCCCATTCATCAGGCGGTATAATGGCTTCGTGGCTCGTTTCAATATAATACTGTGGTACTTCGCCGTTGTTTACTTTCAGTTTTTTGGTGAGAAAATCCACGGTGAATTTTTTCTGTAAAAGAGCAGCACCTTTGTATTTTTCGTTTGCGAGGATGCTTTGCACGGTGCTTACACGCCATTTTTCTTTATGTGCAGGCGTTGGGATACCGCTTGCGGTAAGTCCGCTTGCAATCATAAACGGTGTCTTGCCTTGCATGAATTCTCGGTAAATTCGGCGAATGATAGGCGCTTCAGTTTCGTTGATTATCAAAGTACCGTTAGGCCCCTTATCGTAACCGAGGAAGTTACTGTATGCAAGGCTGACCTTGCCATCGGATGCACTCTTTCGTTTGCCCCATGTAACATTCTCGGAAATGGAGCGGCTCTCCTCTTGAGCAAGGCTCGACATTATGGTTATAAGCAGTTCGCCCTTACTGTCAAGCGTCCATATATTCTCTTTTTCAAAATAGACCTCAACACCCTTGTCTTTCAGTTTTCTAACGGTTGTTAAACTGTCTACGGTATTTCTCGCAAAGCGACTGACGGACTTGGTCACTATGAGGTCTATTTTGCCGTTTAACGCATCTTCTATCATTCGGTTAAAGCCGTCACGCTTTT
>JAZNOM010000106.1:0-11262 GCA_045580835.1 Eubacteriales bacterium | reverse complement strand
GGGGAGCCAAAACAAAAGCAGGTCTTATGACCTGCTTTAATTTTTATATCGACAAAATCATTTCTTCCAGTTTTTTTGCGGCGAGGCTTAAAGAAATATCAGTTCTTTTTATCAGACAAATATTTCTTTTTGGTATTTCTTCTTTCAATTTCAGTTTATAGATGCCGGTGTTATTTTTAAGTTGCTCAATGTACTGCGTGGGTACAAATCCGATGCCGAGATCGTTTGCTACAAGGGGAAGTATTTGGTCTGCGGTTGCCGCCTCCACTGTCGGTGAAAAGATTGCACCGTGCTCCATAAAGAATTCCGAGTAGAATTCATGGGTTTTTGTATGTTCGCCGAGTGATATCAGCGGATATTTTGCAATTTCGGCAAGAGAGATCTCTTTGCCGCTTAGTTCCGAGAAAGCACTGCTACAAACTGCCGTTTCTTCTATAGTTTTAATAACGGTACTTTTTAATGGCAGTGGAACATCAGTATGCAATGTTACAGTTGCGATATCAACGAGTCCGTCCTTGAGCGCGCTAAGTGCCTGTGGCGTAGAATAGTTTGACACCTTTATTCGAATGCTGGGGTACAGCTTTCTATATTCCTTCAAAACTGGGAGAAGCATGCACCGTAGAGCAATGTCGCTGCTTCCGATGGTTATGGCACCTTGCTGCATACTTTTACTCGATGCTATTTCATTTTCCCCGGCTTCGATATGCTCAAATGCGATTTTTATATGCTCAAAAAGCTTTTGACCTTCGGGGGTAAGCGTTACGCCGTGTCGCGAGCGAATAAAGAGGACACAGCCAAGAGAAATTTCAAGGTTTTTAATTGCTCTTGTAACATTTGGCTGATTGCTAAAAAGGCGTACAGCCGCCTGGGTAAAGCTTTTGCTTTTCGCTACATGATAAAAAATGCGGTAGTAGTCATAGTTTATGTTCATTATAACCTCTATATCGAATTGACATATTTTAAATGCAAAATATATATTTTACATATAGTTTAATTTGTATTATAATCAAATTGAATATAAAAATCAAGCATACGAAAGGAAAAAGCAAGTGAAAAAGGTATTAAAGCTGTTTTTGCTATGTATTTGTTTTGGTTTGATGTTGAACGGCTTAGTTTTTGCAACTGATGAGGGAGAAAAGAAAGACGAGATGAAGATTCTGGCAATCGGCAACAGTTTCAGCGTGGATGCCATGCAGTATCTTTGGGATATTGCAAACGATGGCGGTTACAAGGTAGTTCTCGGCAACCTTTATATCGGAGGATGTTCTCTCAATACTCACGCAAAAAACATCGAGGAGAACAAAGCGGCATATACTTATTACAAAAACACAAGCGGAAGTTGGTCAACTACTGCGAACACAAGTATTGCAACCGCTCTTGCGGACGAGGAATGGGACATTATCACAGTGCAGCAGGCAAGCAATTACAGTGGTGTTGCATCGTCTTATTCGAAGCTTTCTTACATACTTGATTACATCGCCGAAAATGCTCCTGATGCAAAGGTATATTTCCATATGACATGGGCGTATCAGCAAAACAGCACTCACAGCGGCTTCGCAAATTACAATAATGATCAGATGACGATGTACAATGCAATTCAAAGCACGCTTGATTCAGAGGTTAAAACTAAAAATTCTATTGTTGGAATCATTCCGTCAGGTACCGCTATTCAAAATCTGCGTACATCTTATATCGGAGATACTGTCACTCGTGACGGTTATCATCTCAGCTATGATCTCGGTAGATATACTGCGGCTTTGACATGGTACGCATATTTTACAGGTGCTTCGGCGGATAGCATTGACTGGGTGCCTGATGATTACGCTACGGAGATAAAGCAAAATCTTGCGGCTATCCGTGAGGCGGTGACAAGTGCAATTGCATCTCCGTACGAAGTAACGGCGGTTACTGCCGCAGAACCGGATAAACTTATGGATGCAGAAATTTTTGAGTCGCTCGGCTACAATATAAACGCTTACACCGAGATCGACTGGGTGCTGGAACTTCACGCTTACTACAATTCGTCAAGCTCCACAATACCTTTCGAACTTATCAGCTCTGCAAACAGCACGGCTTCTAATTTGCCTAACTTCATCGCTTCTCACAGATACACAAAGGAAACGCTGCCGGTGGGTTCTGTTATAATTTTGGATGACGGATATAAATACCGTCCGGAGGGCTGGGTAGACGAAAACTACGTTTCAACAAGCTCCACTCGTCCTGCCAATATTACGAGCAACGCTACGGTGGTTACCAATGAATGGTGGGGCGAATATACATTTCGTGCCTTCAATTTTGCTGCATCATCTGCAAGAAAAATGACCGTGGCGGATGCAGAGCACCTTCGTATATATGTTCCAAAGTATCCGGATGTCAAGCTTATAAATACTGCAGACACAAACGGTGATGGAACTGTAGATTTAAAAGATTGCTTGCAATCTCTCAAAACCTGCCTTAACAAAGAAGGTTATGCATCGGATTTGAACAATGACGGCATAGTCACGCTTCTTGATGTTATTCAGATTTTAAAAAAGGTTGTAGCGTAATTTAGGAAAATGATGTCGGAAATTCTTGAAATTATTATGATTGCCAGTTTCGGTCTTTCATGGCCGGCAAATGTTATAAAATCCTATAAGGCACGAACAGCGAAGGGGAAAAGCATACTGTTTTTGATCCTTATATTTTTAGGATATATCGCCGGAATTGCTTCAAAGCTTACGAATCCGATGTATATGTCTCATTTTACAGAAAAATGGTATGTTTTGTTTTTCTATTTTTTAAATACTTCTATGGTCGGTGCAGATATTTTGATTTACTGCAGAAACAGGCGCTTTGACAAGCGAAAAAACTAGTTTTAAAAGCCTCTCGTTTGAGAGGCTTTTTCACGCTGGATTTTCTGTTCGTTTCCCGCTCGGTCGGTAGGGCGAATGTAAGGAAAACACACAAAAATTTTCTTGCCTGAAAGCGAAACTAAGAGGTAAAAAACGCGGAAGCGGAGCAAAGCCGTAGCCGCCATAATCCTCCTTAGCTTACGTCGGTAGGGCGAATGACTGTTAATCATGATGTCGCTGGTTCGAGCCCCGCAGGGGGAGCCAAACAAAAACCACCCAATAGGGTGGTTTTTTGTTTGGCTTTTTTCTTCTTGGTTTAATCCAGCGACATCTAAAATTGCAGCCATCTCCGAGCGAAGCGAGGAAATGACTTGAGTTTTCCGGTTTCGCTTTGCGAAATCGTCGGTGTTTAGCCGACGAAGGATAAACTCACAATGCGTCGCATAGCGACGCTATGTTAATACATGATGTCGCAGTTACGGCGGGAGCAAGCCTACGCCCTACGGATTTGTGAGGTGTTTTTACTTCGCTGGTTCGAGCTCACGCTCGGGGAGCAAGGCGACTCCGACTACCATCTAAAACAAGCTTCATATTCCGTCGCCTACTGAATTTGCCTTGCGGCAAATTCTTACACAATATCAAACCATAACAGAGATCGCATTCGCGGTCTCTTTTTTCTTATAAGATTTTAGCATCGTTTTGCAGTGTATAGCTAAGAGATTTTCGGTGATACCCGCTATGCTTTTGCCTTTTTTGTTTTAGAAGGAGCAACACCGAACACTTTTTTGTACATTCTGTAAAATCCGCAATATGTGTTGAATCCGCATTGCTCTGCGGCGAGGGCGGCACCGACACCGCTGTCAATAAGTCTGTTTGCCATAACAAGCTTTTTTTCAAGCAAGTATTTGTTTGGCGGAATGTGCAGTTCCTTTTTGAAAATGTGTGCGAAGTATGATGGGGAAATGTTAACCGCTGCAGCCACTTCTTCCATAGAGGAAATACTGCTGATATTGCTATTGATATATTTTACTGCTTTTTCTACAAATGGATTGATGGCGACAAGTGAGTCCTGCACATCGATATTCTTTGTGGGGTCTATGCAGAGCAGAATATCGGTGAGTGCTGCTTCAAGCAAAAGTTCCTTTTTATATTGACTGGTATCGTTTGCGTGTTTTTCGAGGCGCTTGAAGTGCGAAAGCATTTCTTCATCGGCAGGGATGATATAGACATCCTGCATTTTCTCCTCAATCAGACTTTGCAGCCTGCCGAACGGCGAAAAATTCAATACATATCTATGGTATTCCTCTTCAGGTCCATGCACTACAAAATGATGAAAACTCTCTTTCGGTATTATGACAAGAGAGTTTTTTTCGAGTGTTGTTCTGAAACTTCCCGAAATAAATTCGGCATCGCCGTCGAGAAAGAGGAAAATCTCATAAAACGGATGAAATTCAAGTCCAAAAATATCACGCATCCCGTTTGCGTGTTTGAAAATGACATCATTTGCGTGGATGAAATCCGCAAAAACTTTGTTTTGAACCATTTTATCACCTTCTTTTTATATATTTTAACGCAAGAAAGCAAAATAATCAATATAAAAAGCAAAAATTGATATATACATAAACGAATTTGCTCGCTATTATAATGGTATAAGAGGTGATACAATGAAAGATTTACTCATGGATATTGGAAGCACATTTGTAAAATATGCCGTTTTTGATAGCTTCGAGGACAAATATATTATATCGGAAAAACTGCCTTTTCCATCACCTTGCAGCGAAGATCCTTTTACCGTTGACAGATGTCAAATAGAAACGGTAGTAAAAGCGGTTATGGCAACAGCCATAGAGAATGATTGTGCGAGAGTTTTTATCAGTGTACAGATGCACGGATTTTTCATAAAGTATAAATCGGGTGAAATCAGCGACTATTTTTCATGGAGAAGCGGCGGCGGAGACGTTGAAAGCGACGAACTTTTAGCCATTGATTTTTCAAAGCGCGGCACAAGATTAAAGGCAAATCTGCCGATAGCAAAACTGTATAGAAACAAAGCAGAGCTTGTCGGTGCCGAATACTTCACGCTCGGCTCATACATTGTATATCTTTTGACGGGCAAAAATGCAACGCACAAAACAGACGCTTTTGCCAGCGGTTTTTATCTGTTCGACGGCTCGAAAGACGAAGAAACGATTCCGGGAATTGTTCTTCCGGCAGCGCATGATGAGGTAGATGTATGCGGCACATGGTGCGGTATGCAGATTCTTGTCCCGGTTGGCGACCATGCGGCAAGCGTGTACGGAAGCGGAATAGGGGAAGATACATATCTTTTGAATATCGGCACGACCTCACAGATTGCATTTGTGGGCGAGGGCAAGGCTCCTTCTGAAATGTGGGAGAGCAGACCGTATTTTGAAAAGAGGAAAAACTTATTCACGCTCGGAAATCTTTTTTACGGATTGTATAAAGATACTGATAAATACTGCGATGAGGCGGCAAAGATTATAAATTCACTTCCCAAAAGAGCACGGATACTTGTCGGAGGCGGTGGAGCTTCGGACATAATGGAAAAGTTAGGTGCTTGTGTGGATATGCCTTGCACCTCGGTTGGTTGCTCAATAGGTATTGAGGGGCTTGCAAAATTAGCAAAGCAAAAAAGGACTTTGGTTGGCATTATGCTTTCTGAAGTGCCGTTTACCAACATGCCGCTCATTATGAAAAACTCTGGACTTGACTTTATGATAGTCGATAATGAGCACGGTGCATTTGACTATACTACTCTTGCAAAAATGTTTACCGTGTCGCGCCTTGCAAACTTTCGCACAATAGTTCGCATCCCCGACAACACAAGAGCATGGATAACAAAATGTGTTGACGCAGGTGCAGACGGATTTCTTTTGCCGATGACGAACAGGGCAGAGGATATAAAAAAGGTTGTGGAATATGCAAAGTATGCACCCGTGGGTAAGCGTGGAATTTCAACCATGAGAGCGCATACTCTCTACGCACCGCCATCCCTTTCGGAATATATGCCGCTTGCGAATGAGCGCATAAAGGTTTATGCACAGATAGAGACCGCAAGAGGGGTAGAAAATATCGAAGAAATACTCGCCGTAGACGGCGTTGACGGCGTATTTATCGGACCTAACGACCTTTCATGTGACATGGGATGTATCGGAGATAACGGACCTATACTTGCGGCTATAGATAAAGTTTCAAATGCCGCAAAAAAGGCAAACAAGCCTTTTGGAATTATCACAACAACCAAAGCACTTATAGACAAGGCTCTTGCGTGCGGCGCTTCTATGATAAGTTACGGCAGCGAACTCAATATGCTTAAAAATGAGTGTAATAAAATAAAAAGAACATTAAAGTGAGGAAGTTATGAGAAATTTTTTGGTACTGATAATATTTGCATTACTGTTTTGCATTTGTGCCTTTGCGGTTACACCTTCCGATGACGGATACGTATATTTTACATACGGCGATATGGACAGAAGCGGTGAATGCGATGTAAAAGATATGTTGATGATCATAAATGCAGTTTTGAATAACAAAAACAACTTGGTTGCAGATGCAAACAATGACGGTGTGATAAGTCTTTTGGATGCTATAAGAATGATGAGGATTGTGGCTGGAATGGAGGAACCTAACATAGCAATAGACACAAATTATTTGCCTAAGGCGCATTTGGAAAATTTCAGCGAAAGCAATATTTCTTTGAACGTCGGCGAAGCAAACGCAATATACAGCGCAGAATACGTTGATGGCGGTATTGCGGTTACGGCTAATATAGATGCAAAGTCTTTGTCAAAAGATGATTACGTGGGCATAAATTTGCAGAGTGTTAACAGTATTATGGAGGCGGACAGACGACTCGTTCGCTTTATCTGCTACGGGGACGGAAGTTATTCATTAAAGCGCCATCTTTACAGCGAGGGGGAACTTGTCGCTGAAGTCGTAGACAATGCAACAACGAAAAATGATGAATTTTATTATAGTTTTGCAAAGACCGACGGCGGTTATACTTTAACTGTTTTTGCAAGCTATGAGTTCCTTCATTCAACCGAAGAACGCTCATACGGTGAAATCAGACTTTTGCCGATGATGAAGTGCGGTGAAACCAAAGTAACCTATAGCGAACTCGGTGCATATTATTCAAATCCTGAAACATGGCTTGTGTTAAATAGAGAAAACAAGCTTGTTCGTGATGATTTCAGTGTGACAAGCTTTGCCGACGGAATTGCGGCAGACAGTAAATATAAGAATCTTGATTTTCTTGACAGTCTTGCAACAATAGTTGCTACTAAATGCACTTTGAAGACCGCCGCGGTCGGCGCACCGCTCTTTACCGACAGAGCATACTCCTTGGAGGAACATTTCTTCCCGACAGAACTTATCGGCAATGCGTATTTGTATGCTCCGATAAGCGGTAGTATAGTTGAAATTACAGAGCCCGGTTACGTTGTACTTGCAGTGGCGGAAAACTCTATCTACGATGCGCGCAATCAAAAGGTAGTAGCCGCAGGCTTTGAACCGCTTATGTTGGCGGCAGGCTCGTCGATGAATAATGCTTCATACAGAAACAATGCAGACCTTGTTAACTGGTATATCAAGTATTGCGAGCTTGGTGAGAGCATTAACCTTGGTAAGTGGACTATTCCTTTTGCCAACGGTGAAACCGGCACTTTCCCGTGGGAAACGACTTCGGCATCGCTGATTATGTCGCCTGGCGATAATTACTATGCGGCAGAGGAGCGCAGTTGGAACGGTTGCCCCACTGTCGCAGTTACAAGCGGCGGTAGGCTCTTCGCAGGTTGGGTAACAGGCGGCACAGCAGAGCCACGTGTAGAAAACTATGACGTAATGGCATATAGCGATGACGGTGGAGAAACTTGGACCGAAATCGGTGTAATCGATACTTATAAAAACGGTGACAGCAATAAGGTTTCCAAGGTTAATGACGTGCAGATGTGGCTTGATGCCGATACAAACGTGCTCTACATTTTCTACGAAATGAGCGGTATGCAGTCAAACTTTGAGAAGAACTGTGCGGTATGGGTGTTTACTATTGATAACCCCGATGCTCCTATGACAGAGTGGAACATTTCGGAGCATTGGTACTGTTTTCCGGGGCTTCTCCGCAATAATATTACCGTTCTCTCGGACGGCACTTGGCTTGCCGCCCCTAACAACTATATGGACGGTCGCTATACCGTTGTATATGCATCAACCGATAAGGGAGCAACTTGGTCGATTCGCGGTAAAGCATATATTCCGCAGGCA
The DNA here is from genome assembly GCA_045580835.1 of Eubacteriales bacterium. Classification (GTDB taxonomy): domain Bacteria; phylum Bacillota; class Clostridia; order Oscillospirales; family CAG-272; genus UMGS902. Next base: position 3,148 of record JAZNOM010000106.1, on the reverse strand, counting down.
CTTAACTTTGACGAGACGGTTGTTACCGAACTGTCTGACGGCACGCTTTGGATGACGGTTCGTACTGCACGGGGTGCTATTTATCAGTCCTTCTCGTTTGACAAGGGAGCCACTTGGACACTCGGCGTCGCAAGTGAATTTGCAAATCCGTCTTCCCGTTTCCAGTTCTTTACCACAAAGAGCGGTGCGATTTGTGCAATTTGGAATGATTCTTCTTCCGCAAGAGTAAATCTCAAGGCGGCACTTTCCTATGATGACGGCAAGACGTGGACAAAGCCGCTTACAATCTATGCTCCGAAGAACTCATATCCCGATTTCAGCATTGAAAAAGACGGAACCATCCACGTAGTGTTTGACAGCGGAAGATACAAGTCTACAAACTCTTGGCAGGACAGAAACGGCACCACTTATTACGGTGCAATTTATCACGTTGCACTGACGGAGGAGCAAATTAAGAATGGAGGCTATCTGATGGCTGCTGAACTTAATACGGTTACGGTTTGCTCTGAAACTCCCGAAATCGAAGGAAGAGCATTTTTGCCACTCTCATATCTCACGGACTTTAAGGAAAAGGATATAGTTATCTCCGAAACCGCAAAAACAACCGCTACTGCCACGTATTCGGCAGAGTACGGCGAAAGCGGTGTTACCGTAACGGCTACCGTTAAAGACCCCACGGTATATACGGTCGCCGGTGATATAAAGAGCGGCGACAACGTCACAATAATGATGCAGGGCGTAAATTCGATTGCAGTTACCAAACGGTTTACGGTTGGATTTACTTGTGACGGCGCAGGCAATTATATCCTCGGTAACCATACTTCTTTCGATGAATATACGGAAATTGAAGGCATAGATCCGACTAAAGTAAATGATAAATGCTACTTCACGTTTACAAAAACTTCGGAGGGATATAAAGTTAATCTTTTTGTAAGTTACGACCTCATGCACGTAGGCAGTGAGCAGGCATTTGGCAAGGTGCGTATGGCGATTTCTCTTCGCAATGCAGACAGTTCAAGTGAAAGTGCATACCGACTTTACGGAGAAGACGAGGGCGTGATGTGTAACGGCAAGTACACTCTGCCAAATACGTGGCTTGTGCTTGACAAGGAAAACAACTTTATCCGCGATGATTTTGACACCGTTTCTTTTGCAGAGGACGTTGTCCCCTCAAATCCATATTCGGATTTGAAGTTCCTTGACAACCTTGCAACAATTACCGCAGGAGAAAACGGCGTTTTGCGTGAGGCGAAGGCAGGCGCACAGGTATTTATAGATAACACTTACTCTTTTGAGGAGAGTTATTTACCCAAAGAAGTTATAGGTAAGGCTTTTGTAGGCGGTCTTTATGAAGAAGGTTGCAGTGCAACCGTGACAGAGTCCGGTTACGTTTTGCTTTTGGCAGGCGAATATGCATCGTTTGATAGTAGAAATGAAAAAATCAAAAATGCGGGTTGGACACAGATTTTGTATGCCGCGGGTACGCCTTTTAACAAGGGTGTCCGTGTAGGTGTTGCGTATCTTTCCAACTGGTATGTCAAATATTGCGAAGCCGGTGAAACAATTTCTTTTGGCAAGCTGGCAATTCCTTTTGCAAACGGCGAAACAACACCGTTTGACTGGGATGCAAAGGGGGCTGATGTTATTATCGGCTCCACCGACCCGTATTACGGCTTTAGCACACGGCTCTGGAACGGATGCCCCACAATTGAAGTGACAAACGGCGGCAGATTGATTTCGGCATGGACTACGGGTGGAACAAGAGAGGGAGAACCTGAAAATTATATCGTATTTGCTTACAGCGATGACGGTGGCGCACGTTGGAAAGAACTTTGTGTAGTAAATAGTGAAAAGGCAGACGATCCTGACAAAACTACCACGGTTTGCGATATTCAGATCTGGCTGGATAAAGAGACCAATACGCTCCATTGCTTCTATATCAACACAAGCAAAAATCCACCCTATGAAAAAGCAAGCGCAGTATGGACATTTACCATGACCGATATTGACGGCGAGGTTTCGGATATCCAATATTCCGAGCATCGTTACCTCTTCCCGGGACTTCTTCGTAACAACATCACCGTGCTTTCAGATGGCACTTGGATCGTCGCACCAAACAACTTCCTTGACGAGCGTTTTTGCGTGATTTATGCATCGACTGACAAGGGACAAACATGGACGCTTCGCGGTAAAGCATACGTTCCGGAAGCACTTAATTATGACGAAACCATGGTTACAGAGCTATGTGACGGAACTCTTTGGATGGGTGTTCGTGCAAGTAGTGAAAAGTCTGCAATGTATCAGGCATACTCGTTTGATGAGGGCTATACCTGGACGATGTCTTCGCCCTCGAACATCTTCAACTGTAATACGCGATTCAACTTTACCCGTCTGGAAAGCGGCGCGCTCCTGATGGTATACGACGCGGCAAGCGGACGCAAGAAGATGACGGCGGCACTTTCCTATGATGACGGACTTTCCTGGACACATTCGGTTACACTTTATGAAGCGTACTCGACTTATCCCGACGTATCGCTTTATTATGATGCCGACGGAAAGGAAACTATCCATATCATCTTTGACCGTGACCGCTATGAGTACGGACAGATATATCACGTTGCTTTAAGCGAAGAATATATCAGAGATAATAACGGCAAGGTGCTTTCTCCAGAAAAGGATTTGAATCTTGTGACAACTCTTAAATAAGCGAAAATAAAATGCAAAAAGATAAGGGGGATGTTTTAATGGCTAATATTACAATAAGGCAGATAGGCACAAACGCACTTTCATGCGAACCTCTTATCGTAAGATGCGCAAACGGTGAACTGCTTTGCGTTTGTCAATGCGGCGGAACGTATGAGCCCGCACCCGAAAACCGCGTTTACGCTTTTCACTCTGCGGATAACGGAGAAACATGGTCTAAAAAGGAGAGTATCTATCCCGAGGACGGACAGGCGGTTTATTGTACTGAACTTACCGTTTTCGGCGAAGAGATTACTGCATATCTTACGGTTCACAGTGGCAGATTTATCGATTGGAAATGCTTTATGATGAAGAGCTTTGACAACGGGTATACTTGGCAGAATTTTGGCACACCTCCGCACTTTCCGGAGTACACCTTTATACGACCGACCATAGTAAAGAAAAA
>JAZNOM010000105.1:0-2046 GCA_045580835.1 Eubacteriales bacterium | reverse complement strand
AAATCGTCAATTGTTTCTATACCTTCGGCAAAAGTTAAATCCGCAAGGCTGCTACAACCGCGGAAGGCACAACTACCGATAATTTTAACACTTGCAGGAACAGATAGCTTTTCGATTGAAGTATGCTGAAAAGAATAATTTTCTATGCTTTCAATACCTTCACCAAAATTAACAGTAGTAAGTGATGTTAAATCTGAAAAAGCACAATAATTAACCGTTTTTACACTGTCAGAAAGTACAACCTCAGTTAAATTCTTATATACCCAATAAAAAGCATGGTCGCCTACGGAGGTTACATCATCGGTAACAGTTACTTTCTTAATAAACTCACGATGCTCATACCATGGAGCTTCAGAATGGCTGTCAAAATCTGTCATATCGCCATTTCCCGAAATAACTATTTCGCCACTTTCGGTATCAAGCGTCCACGTTACCGCTTCACCGCACTCTCCGCTGTAAATCTCCGCAGAAACGGCTACCGTAGCCACAACGCACAGACAAACACACATAAACAGATAAAGAAATTTTTTCATATTTCCTCCCAAAGTTTCCAATAATAATTTATTATAACGTATAAATATTTAAGCGTAAAACTTTGACATTCAGTGAATGTCATTTGAATCATTATAGCATCGTATAATGATTTTGTCAAGCACTGAATGTCAAATGAGGTCGTAATAAATATGTTTAAAAACAAATCCGACTCCGGCAAAAACAATATTTGCGGAAAAAATGTTTATTCTCTGCGAAAGAATTACATCCCAAAAATGTCGCAAAGAGCCCTTGCTGAAAAACTGCAAATTCTTGGAATTGATGTTGACAAAAACGCAATCCAGCGCATTGAAAGCGGTCAGCGCTTTGTGACTGATATTGAGCTTGCTGCGCTATCCAAAGTATTCAATGTAGGCTGCGACGAGCTGATAAAGTAAAAGAACACTTGCAAATGCAAGTGTTCTTTTACTTTATTTAAAAAGTTCGTCTGTAAAGTATGCGTTTGTATCTGCATATTTGCCAAACTTATTCTTAACGGTGATGCGAACATATACGTCCTCTTCGAGCACCTCAAAGCATGCTTTGGTGAGCGTTTTGCCCTTTTCACGGAATGCACTGCGTACCTTGCGAGTACCCGTTGTCATGGTTATCTTTTCGCAAGCGCCGGTGGTGACATAAAGCTTACCGTCCTCAAAGTAAAGTTCCTTGATTTCGGGGCCCTGCGAAGCGTAGAAGTTGCCCGCTACAAGCGCATCGGTGATAGTCTTATACTCAAGATTATCAGCCTTAATCATTGTAAATGCGCCGAAAGAGTCGCTGCGCGGCGAATCCAAGTCTATGCCGTTGTGATTATCATCGGTACCGATACAGTAAATACGCTTGCCCATACGAAGCATATCATCATAGATAATGGGGTTATACTCTGCAAAGCCTGTGCGGAAGCAACCGTAATTGCAGATTTCCATTGCATGCATACCGTTGTAGCCGGAATAGTCCTCGAAATTTTCAAGCGACCAAACGGGGTGATTATATGTAACGAAAAAGCCGTTTTCGCGACCTGCGTTCATCATAATGTTTATACATTCGTGTGTGTGCTCTCTCTCAAAGTCGGGCATGTTTTCATCAAACTGTGCAAGATGGCGGTACTCCTCGCCGTGACCGATAAGATACTTTGAGCGATGCCAGCAAACCTGCTTTAAATTGTCGGGGTCAAGTGCAATCAGGCACATGTGGCAGGTCTTGCGGAACTTAAACGGCTGCCCTGCACTCGTTGCCTCCATCTCGTTGCCGTGAAGTGCAAGAAATCCATCATCATTAAGTTCATCGTGAGGAATCATTATATCGTGGTCGGTGTATGCAACTATAGAATAACCGCGCGACTTATATGCATCTTTAATTTCAGCAGGCGTAAGTTTTCCGTCCGAAACTGTAGAATGACAGTGCAAATTTGCCTTGTAGAACTGACCGTCCTTGGGAAGAAGATACTTTTTCATGGATTTTTACCTCTTATTTATTTTTATAAATTTTGAAATGACAACGGCACCGATAACGGAA
>JAZNOM010000104.1:0-30516 GCA_045580835.1 Eubacteriales bacterium | reverse complement strand
ACTAAGCGAAAATGATTATCAAACCTGTAGGGGCGATTATTAATCGCCCGAAAAGCCGCCATTAGATGTTTTACAAACGGGCGAATGATATTCGCCCCTACGGATTTGTGCGTTCCAATTTGCTCCCGTAAACTTTAATTTTCCTTTTCCCTTGACAATTATTTTTTACTGTGTTATATTATATTGGAATAAAACAAAGCGTTGATGAAGAGAGTAGCGCGGTTATGAAAGCAAAAGCGAGTCGGGGACGGTGCAAGCCCGATGCGAGTAGTGCCGATGCGAAAATCACTTCGGAGTGCATTTGCGACAACGTAGCAAATGACGGATTCTCACCGTTATACGAGAGCCATATGATTGTATGCGCAAAAGGTGGTTAGCATCTCCCTCTCCTTTTGGTGAGGGAGTTTCTTTTTGCGTAAGAAAGGACAGAAATATGTACAAGAAAGTTTCCACCGACCTCTCGTTTGTTGCACGCGAAAAAGACGTGCGCAAATTCTGGGAGGAAAACCACATTTTTGAAAAGAGTATGACTCACCGTGAAAACGGCAAGCCGTTCACATTTTATGACGGTCCCCCTACCGCTAACGGTAAGCCGCATATCGGACACGTTCTCACCCGCGTTATCAAGGATATGATTCCGCGTTACCAGACAATGAAGGGCTGTACCGTACCGCGTAAAGCAGGTTGGGACACCCACGGTCTTCCCGTTGAGCTTGAAGTCGAAAAGATGCTCGGCATCGACGGCAAGGAGCAGATTGAGGCTTACGGCCTTGAGCCATTTATCAGTCACTGCAAGGAGAGCGTTTGGAAATACAAGGGTATGTGGGAGGACTTCTCGCAGACTGTCGGCTTTTGGGCTGACATGGAAAACCCCTACGTAACCTACGACAACAACTTTATCGAGTCCGAATGGTGGTCTCTTAAGCAGATTTTTGACAAGGGACTTCTTTACAAAGGCTTTAAAATCGTTCCCTACTGCCCCCGTTGCGGCACTCCGCTTTCCTCTCACGAGGTTGCGCAGGGCTACAAGGACGTTAAGGAACGCTCTGCAATCGCTCGCTTCAAGGTAGTGGGCGAAGATGCATACATCCTCGCATGGACGACCACACCTTGGACACTTCCCTCAAACGTTGCGCTTTGCGTAAACCCCGTGTTTGACTATGTAAAGGTCAAGTCGGGCGAATACACCTACTATATGGCAGAGGCTCTCTGCGACAGCGTGCTTGGCGAGGGTGAATACGAAGTTCTTGAAACCTTTAAAGGTGCCGACCTTGAGGGCAAGGCATACGAGCCTCTCTTTGACTTTGCAAACGCAACCGTTGAAAAGCAGAAGAAAAAGGCTTTCTATGTTACCTGCGACGGCTATGTAACACTCACTGACGGTACAGGCGTTGTTCATATCGCTCCCGCATTCGGTGAAGACGACTCCAAGGTAGGCAAGAAGTACGACCTTCCTTTCGTTCAGTTTGTAAACGCAAAGGGCGAAATGACCGAAGAAACCGCATGGGCAGGCACATTCTGCAAGGATGCAGACAAGCTTGTGCTTGTTGACCTTGAAAAGCGCGGTCTTCTCTTCTCCGCTCCCTCGTTTGAGCATAGCTATCCTCACTGCTGGAGATGCGGCACTCCCCTTATCTACTATGCGCGCGACTCCTGGTTCATCCAGATGACCGCAGTTAAGGAAGACCTTATCAAAAACAACAACACAATCAACTGGATTCCCGAAAGCATCGGTAAGGGCCGTTTTGGCGACTGGCTTGAAAACGTTCAGGACTGGGGCATTTCCCGTAACCGTTATTGGGGTACACCTCTCAACATCTGGGAGTGTGAATGCGGTCACCGCCACTCCATCGGCTCTATCGCTGAACTGAAGGAAATGAGCGACAACTGCCCTGACAATATCGAGCTTCACCGTCCTTTTATAGACGCTGTAACTATCAAGTGCGAAAAGTGCGGTGGCGAGATGCGCCGCGTTCCCGAAGTTATCGACTGCTGGTACGATAGCGGCTCGATGCCATTCGCGCAGCACCACTATCCCTTTGAAAATCACGACCTCTTTGAAGCACAGTTCCCCGCAGACTTTATCTCCGAGGCAGTTGACCAGACCAGAGGTTGGTTCTACTCGCTTCTTGCGATTTCCACCCTCATCTTCAACAAGGCTCCTTTCAAGAACGTAATTGTTCTCGGTCACGTTCAGGACGAAAACGGTCAGAAGATGTCAAAGTCCAAGGGCAACGCGGTTGACCCGTTCGATGCACTCGAAAAGCACGGTGCAGACGCTATCCGTTGGTACTTCTACACAAACTCCGCCCCCTGGCTCCCCAACCGCTTCCACGACAAGGCGGTTACCGAAGGTCAGCGCAAGTTCCTCGGCACACTCTGGAACACCTATGCGTTCTACGTGCTTTACGCCGAGATTGACGGCTTTGACCCCACCAAGTACAACCTTGCAGACTGCAAACTCACCGTTATGGACAAGTGGCTTCTCTCAAAGCTTAACTCCGTAATAAAGGAAGTTGACGCAGGTCTTGCAGCTTACAAGATTCCCGAGCCTGCGAAGGCGCTTGCAGACTTCACAGACGAGCTTTCCAACTGGTATGTACGCCGTGGCAGAGAGAGATACTGGGGCCCCGAAATGACCGATGACAAGATTGCGGCTTATATGACTCTTTACACCGCACTTATCACCGTGGCAAAGCTTGCAGCTCCCATGATTCCTTTCATGACCGAGGAAATCTATCAGAACCTCGTTCGCTCTGTTGACGAAAACGCTCCTATCAGTATTCACCTTTGCGACTACCCTGTAGCTGATGAAGCTATGATTGACAAGACTCTTGAGTACAGCATGGAGCAAGTGCTTAAGGTTGTTATCCTTGGTCGTGCTGCAAGAAATGCTGCAAATATAAAGAACCGTCAGCCTATCGGCAAGATGTTTATCGGTGCAGAAAAGGCGCTTGCTGATGAATATGTAAGCATTATCACAGAGGAACTCAATGTTAAGAATGCAGAGTTCACCAACGATGCATCCGCATTCCTCACCTACAACATTAAGCCCAATCTTAAAACCGTTGGTCCTAAATACGGCAAGCTTCTCGGCGGCATCCGCGGCTATCTCCAAAGTGCCGACGGCAATGCTCTCAAAGCCGAGCTTGACAAGGAGGGCAAGATTGTTGTCACCGTTGGCGCTGACGTTGCAGAGCTTACTGCCGAGGACCTTCTCATTGAGACAGTTCAGGGCACAAGATACGTTTCTCTTTGCGACAATGGTGTAACCGTTGCGCTTGACACAGAGCTTACCCCCGAGCTTATCGAAGAGGGCTATGTTCGCGAGGTTATCTCAAAGGTACAAACAATGCGTAAAGAAGCCGGCTTTGACGTTACCGACCACATCACACTTTTCGTTGACGGTAACGACAAGATTCGCGCTATCGTTGATAAGGCGTCTGCCGAAATCAAAGCAGCAGTTCTTTGCGACATGGTAGTGTTCGGTGCGACCGAAGGCTATGCAAAAGAATGGGATATCAACGGCGAAACCGTTACTCTTGCAGTAAAGAAATAATTTGATAAAAAATGACTCGCTTCGGCGAGTCATTTTTTTGCTATCTTTTCACACAAATACGACCTTTTTCATCATTGACTATGACTCTTACTTTTGATATAATAGAATAAATATGATGTTTTTTAGAGGAGGTTCCAAGATGAATCCACAACTGAAAGCAAAAATAATGGAATCTCTTTCCGCTGTTTTACCTATCACCGGCATTGTGCTTGCGCTGAGCATCTTGCTTGTTCCGCTTGATGTCGGCACGGTAATGATGTTTATTGTCGGCGCGGTACTGCTGATTTTCGGCATGAGCATGTTCCAACTCGGTGCTGAAATCGCCATGAGTCCTCTTGGTGAGGGTATTGGCGTTCAGCTTTCCAAAACCAAGCGCATTTGGCTTATATGCCTTATCAGCTTTGCAATGGGTGTAATCATTACCATTGCCGAGCCTGATTTGCAGGTGCTTGCCGAACAGGTTCCAGCCGTACCTAATTTTACTTTAGTTATCACCGTTGCGGTGGGCGTTGGAATTTTCCTCGCCCTTGCGGTTGTGCGCATACTCCTCAAAATTGACCTTTCGTGGCTCTTAATGGGACTTTATGCAGCACTGCTCTGCTTCTCTTTTTTAGTTCCCGACAACTTCCTTGCAGTTGCGTTCGACTCCGGCGGAGTTACCACAGGTCCTATCACCGTTCCGTTTATCATGGCACTTGGTGTGGGGCTGTCGTCAGTGCGTTCCGACAAAAACTCTTCAAGCGACAGCTTTGGTCTTGTAGCACTCTCCAGCGTCGGCCCTATCCTTGCGGTAATGCTGCTTGGCTGCTTCTTTAAGCCATCAAGTGCGGAGGTTTCTGTTGGCGGTGTACCAACGGTTAACACCATGATGGACGTAAGCTCGGAGTTTTCAAAGAACTTCCCACGCTACTTTGAAGAGGTGCTCATCTCGCTGCTTCCTGTTATCGCTGTGTTCGTTATCTTCCAGCTTCTCAGCCGCCGCTATCACAACCGTCAAATTTTCAAAGTTGCAATAGGTTTTATATATACATATCTCGGACTTGTTCTCTTCCTTTGCGGAGTCAATGTCGGCTTTGCACCTGTCGGTACAATGATTGGCAAAGAACTTGCGGCAACAAGCCAGAAGTGGCTGCTTGTGCCGATAGGTATGCTTATCGGTTACTTTATCGTAAAAGCCGAACCTGCTATTCAGATTCTCAACAAGCAGGTACAGTCTGTAACAAACGGCGCGGTAAGCGCAAAAGCGATGAACCGATGCCTGCAGATTGGTGTTGCGGTTTCGCTTGGACTTTCGATGACGAGAATTATACTCGGTTTTTCGATTGCTTATATAGTAATCCCCGGCTACATCATCGCGCTTGTAATGTCGCGTTTTGTGCCTAAAATATTTGTAGGTATCGCATTTGACTCGGGCGGAGTTGCAAGCGGTCCCATGACGTCAACGTTTATTCTCCCCCTTTGTATAGGCGCATGCGCAACAGTGGGCGGTAACATCATGACAGACGCTTTCGGTGCAGTTGCGCTTGTTGCGCTTACCCCTCTCATTTCCGTACAGATTATGGGTATTGCATACAAATTCAAGCTTCGCGCCATGGAAAAATACAAGTCGGGCGCTATGCTTCCTTCGGACAGCGACGATATTATCGAGATAGAGGAGTGATAGAATGGCTAACGAATTTAATAAAAAGCTCAGATTGCTTGTTCTTATCACCACTCCCAAAATGGCGGCTAAAGCAACCGCTTTGTTTGACGGAAACTCCGTGCCGATCCATTACCGCTTGGGCGCAGAGGGTACCGCGACAAGCGAGGTAATGGATATCCTCGGTCTCGGCACTCCCGAAAAGCAGATGTTCCTCTGCGCTTTGGAGAAATCAGCAGCGGATTCAATGTTGCTTAAGCTTTATAAAGCTTTGAGAATCGGTGCCGTAAACAGCGGTATCGCATTCACGCTGCCGATAAACGGCGCAAGCAAGCTGGTGTTCAAAATGCTTGAACCGCTTGGTGAAGAAGAAACAGAAAGAAAGGATACACGCGCCATGAGCGAAAACAAAAATGCTATGATCTGTGTCACAGTTAACCGCGGATACAGTGAAGACGTTATGGTCGCCGCAAGAGCTGCAGGCGCAGGAGGCGGCACGGTTATCCATAGCCGCTCGGTAGTTGATGACAATGCGCTTCCGCATGTCGGTGCCGACCTTGCCGAGGAAAAGGATATTGTCATTATCGTTGCAAATTCCGAAACAAAGCTTGCAATTATGCAGGCAATCAGCGAAAAATGCGGCGTAAATTCGGAGGCAAAAGGTATTGTGTACTCGCTTCCGATAGACAATGTAATAGGTTTATCAGACTGACAAAAAAGGTATCAGCAAAAGCTGATACCTTTTTCCAGTTTCAAAAGCAATGCCGAAAGCGGCAAAATCAAAAGCGATGCCGCAAAATTTCCTGCCGCATGAAGCAAGTCATAAGGTAACCCTGCCGCAATCCACGCAAGTATCTTTGAAAGCTTAAAGCTTTTCATAAATACAAGCGCCTGCCACGGCGCATAAAGCGTACCGAAGGCAAGTCCGAAGAAAGTGCAAATCGCGGTATAGCAGATTTGCTTTTTCGCATTTGAAAGCGTAGTCGGCACACAGAGCGTACACAGCCAGCACAGCGGGAATATGTAAAAGTACGGCACCATGGTCATAATGCCCCACTTAAGTGTGTCAAGCACGAGGTATACAAACAGCGGAAATATCGCTTTTTTGCGATAAACAACCGTGTAAACCATAAGCAGCATTGTCACAGGGTGAATATTCGGCACCGCCTCAAGCAGAGTTTTGCTTGCAAGCATAAGCGCGCCGAGCATCGCAAAAATCGCTACTTCACGCGCGGTAAGCCGCTTGTTATCAGAACTTTTCAAAGCGCAGCTCTACCTCTTTTACATCGGTGCATTTTATTGCGTCTATGCCCGTCATTGCATAGTCGCCGTCAACATATATCGCCCAATACGATGAGTCAGCGCCAAAGTCAACGGTCACTCCGCAAACGGTTTCAACCGTCAGACCGAACTCACCAACCTCGCCGTCGATAAGACCAAGAACGGTGAGTGCCGCGCCTACAGTTTCTTCATAGGTCGAAACTTCGTAGACCTTGCTTGTCTTGTCCTCAAAGGTAGCAACAAACATAAATGTGTTCACTCCATCGCCGATTTTCTCGGCGTTTTGTACCACATTTTCGTATGCAGTGGTTTCTGCTGCTTCGCCACATCCGACAAATACCGCCGCCACAAGCAGTAAAAGTGTCAAAACAAGCGAAAAACGAACAAATAAATTCTTTCTTTTCATCTTTTTTCCTCACTTTAAAGTATTTTTTCGCTCCGTCCGAAAAGGCACTCGCAAAGAACGGATTAAATTTCGAGTATTCCGACTCATCATACTATGCAAAACGCCTTCTCGAAAACTCAATGACCGCATACGCGTACCGTGTGTGGCAACACGGCAGTTTTGCAAAAACGATTTACGGCGGCGTGCCCGTGCAGGATTTTCACCCAACTTCCTCTCAATTTACTATCATAAGTATAACAAAATGCGGTTACAAAAGCAACCGCATTTTAATCAAAACTTAATTTTAAGAGTTTTGCGCCATTTGAACACATAAGCGCGCAAAAGAGTGGTGAGCGCGTAGTCGTACACCACAAACACGATATTGGCAAGCACAAGCACCATGATTTCAAACCACAGCGCTTCAGTCATAACGTAGCGCACCACAAGCAGCATTGCAAATGTGCATACATTGAGCAGTGCAATTTTCAGCACAAGGCATAACCAGCCGCGAAACTTGCGCTCAAAGAACGATTTTGCCATGGGGTAAAAGCCTAAAAATCCGACAAACATAATCGCCGCAGTTTTCATCGGCAAAATAAGCAGCGAAAGCGCACCTATCGTCGCATAGGTCAAAAAGGCGTATTTCATGCCAAGCTCGGTTAAGATAACCATTACGCAAATAGAGGCGAGCGCCGCCGTTGAAAGGTCAAGCACTTCAAGTGCCGTACCTATATACATTATCGCAACCGCGAGAGCCGAAAGCACCGCGGAAAAAGTAAGTTTTTTAGTATTTCTCATAGTTAACAACAACTGATAAGGTCGCCGCCCATGCACTCGCAACAGCAGTCAGCGCAAATGAGCTGGGTGCAGCAATCGCAATCACAATAGCAGGGACAGCATCCGCCGCCGCACTCATTGTTGGCTTGATTTTGATAATTCTGCGACATTTTTTCTACCTGAAGTCTTGCATTGCGGTATTCCTGATTATTTGGGTCCATGCTGCAAGCGGTGTCAAAATGCTTTGTCGCATCATGATACCAACCGCGGCGAAGCAAAATGCAACCGTTTAAGAAATGCCACTCGGCGTCGCGCTTGTCTGTGGGAACCTTTGCAAGCTCGGCTTCTGCCGCGCTGTAGCGGCCGGTGTTTATCATACGGCGTATCTCGGCAAAATTTGTACTGCCGCTATACCCCCCTCCGCTATATCCGCCGCTATACGACGTACCGTTTGCGCGCATGTTTTTGATTTCATCATACGCTTCGTTTATCTGCTGCATCTTCGAGGTTGCCATTTCTTTAAGTCCCTCGTCGATGTATTTGTCAGGGTGATATTTTTTTGCAAGCGCGCGGTAGGCTTCCTTGATTTCCTCATCGGTCGCGCTTTCGCTTACGCCTAAAACTTCATATGGATTTCTGTTCACTTTTTTCTCCTAACGCCTTGTGCGCCGCACTCGGCATGCCAAGATAGATTATATTTTTGATTATTTTGACCAAATCGCCGTCGTCTATTAAATCTATAGCCGCCGCAAGCGCGGTGAGGTCATATTTCATTGCCATTTCAATCAAATTCTTTTGATTTTGGTCAATCTCGCCGCCGTAGAGCAGCAAAAATGGATTGTAGCTTCCGTTTTTCTTGTCCTCGGCGATATCGTCAGCCGCGTCAACGGCGTAGATGAACCGTCCCGTGCGAAAACCAATCTCTTTCGCAAGCGTTGCACCATCCCCCTCAAGTCCAAACGCGAAAACATCCGAAAGCAGTCTGCCGAAAACCTCGGCAGGCGCGTCAACACTCGGTTGCTTTTCAGCCTCGATTTGAGATAGGTGTGCAAGTCTTTCTTCAATTGATTTAAAAAGCACATCAAGGTCGGCTCGGCGCTTTGCTCTGCCGAAAAACGGCTTTGCAAGCTTTTTTAAAAAGCGTTTAAAGCCCTTTTCATCTGCAAGGTCATCGCAAACCTTGCCGTACGTGAGCAGTGCGCTTACCTTTGCCGCATATTTAAGCTCATTATCGCTTTGCACGATCAACCTTTTTTTAAAAGGATGAAGCAGGCAAATGCCTTTTTTTGAAACCGGCTTTTTGCCGAGAATTGCCATGCGTACAAGATAGAGAAATACCATATCGTAAGAAAGTGAAAGGCGGGAGCACTGCCCCGTGCATCTGCCCATCTCCTTGCAAAGACCGCAATATGCCGCGCGGTAAAAAGTATCCTGACGCACCGTCAGATCATCGCGCTGTGCCTTTACGTATCCAAACATGGCTTTCTCCTTTCCGATTGCAATTATAATTATAATACACCAATATGTAATTTTTAGCAAGCGAAAAAGAGAACTTTCACATTTTCAACAAAAAATATCCGAAAAGTGTCCAATTTAAAATGTCATTTCAAGCAAAAATGGTATCGGCATAGCCGATACCATTTTATCTTATTACATATTTGCGAGCTTCTCGCGGCAAATTTTACATACGCATTTGCCCTCGTAATCGGCAAGTGCTTCTTTGTTTCCGCAGAAAATACATGTAGGTGAATACTTTTCAAGAACGATGGTATTACCTTCTACAAAGATTTCGATGTCATCGCCGGTGGCGATATCCATATGTTTTCTAAGCTCAATGGGAAGCACAATTCTTCCGAGTGCGTCAATTTTTCTTACAATTCCGGTCGATTTCATAGTATTTCCTCCTAATTAAAACGTTGAGTACGCGCCATAGAATTCTAAATTATGGTAATATTTTACCATTTTCTCCATTGTCTGTCAAGAGAAATTTGTAAAAATTTAGAAATTTTTCAATCTTTTTGGGAGGAAATCTTGAAACGTATCGCGGTGCGTTCTTCGCCGTCGATTTCAATTTCTTCAAAAGTAGGCTGTGCAAAAATAGCAACGCCCGTGGGAGCAAGAAAACCTGAAGCAATTGCAATTGCCTTAACCGACTGGTTTACTGCGCCGGCACCGATAGCCTGAATTTCAGCCTCGCCGTCATCGCGGATTGCAGCAGCGAGTGCGCCTGCAACCGAGTTTGCACTGGATTTGGAAGATACTTTTAAAATGTTCATTTTTTGTAATCCTTTCTGTATAATTTCCTTCATTTTAAAGTATACATACGAATTGTGACAGAAAAATGAACAAATTGTAAAATTTTATAATCTTTCGATTTTTGTGGCCTTGTTGTTTTCAACGGTTACGATAACGCCCGAAAGTTTTATTTCACCGTTTGCAACGGTAAACTTTTGCGGAAGTCCCGTGGTGAAGCGCTTTAAAATAACATCCTTATCAGTACCGAGAACGCCGTTATCGGGGCCGCACATGCCAAGGTCGGTGATATATGCAGTGCCTCCGTCAAGCACCCTTTCGTCGGCGGTTTGCACATGTGTGTGCGTGCCGACAACCGCAGCGGCGCGCCCTGCGAGATAGTAGCCCATTGCAATCTTTTCGGCAGTAGCCTCTGCATGCATATCCACAACTGCAAAGTCATATTTGCCATCGTTACGGCGAAGTGCCTTATCAACGGCTTCAAACGGGTTTTGCGCGTAGTCCATGCCCATCATGCCAAGCAGGTTTAACACAAGCACGTTGTAGCCGCACGCTTCAAAAACAGTCTCTCCGCAGCCGGGTGCCGCAGCAGGGGCGTTTAGTGGACGAATGATAACGCGGCTGTCGTCAAGCATTTGGTAAATCGTGCGGTTGTGAAAAATGTGGTTGCCGCCCGTAATAACGTCAACGCCGCCGTCAAGCAGCGCGGTTGCATCATCGGGGGAAAGCCCCATTATGTCGGTTGCGTTTTCGCCGTTGGCGATTACCATGTCTATATGCTTTTCCTTGCGGAGCGACCACAGATTTTTTGATAGGTATTCAACCGTTTTTTTGCCGACAATATCGCCAAGAATAAGAAGTTTCATGATTTATAAGAATGAAATTACGGGAATGATGTCAGAACCTTTTAAGGAAAGGTTCCGACACCTCCAAACCTTTTTATAAAAAATTATATAGTTTTTCTTTGGTTCTTTCTTTTAAAGAAAGAACTCCCTCGTTCTCCCGTAAACATTACCTTTCTATTTTGATTTAACAAAAACTGCTTCGGTTGCCCGAAGCAGTTTGTTTTTACTTTGCAAAGTCGATTGTACGGCTTTCGCGGATAACGTGTACCTTGATTTGTCCGGGATAGTCCATTTCACTTTCAATCTTAACGGCAATTTCGTGTGCGAGAATTGTCATCTGATCGTCGGTAACCTCCTCGGGCTTAACCATTACGCGGATTTCGCGGCCTGCCTGAATAGCAAAGGTCTTTTCAACGCCTTTAAAGTCGTTTGCAAGCTCTTCAAGCTTCTGCAAACGCTTGATGTAGTTTTCAAGGTCTTCGCGTCTTGCGCCGGGACGTGCTGCGGAAATAGCGTCTGCCGCCTGAACGATAAACGCGATAAGCGACTCTGCTTCAACGTCACCGTGGTGAGCCTCGATAGCGTTGATAACTTCCTTGCTTTCCTTATGCTTCTTTGCAACCTCAACGCCAAGCTGAATGTGCGAGCCTTCAACCTCTTGTGTGAGCGCTTTACCAATATCGTGGAGGAGACCTGCGCGCTTTGCAACAGTGCTGTCCGCGCCGATTTCATCAGCGATGATACCGGAAAGAAGCGCAACCTCGATAGAGTGACGAAGCACGTTCTGACCGTAGCTTGTACGGTATCTGAGTCTGCCGAGGAGCTTGATAACATCGGGGTGAAGTCCGTGAACACCGGTTTCAAAGATTGCCTTTTCGCCAGCCTGCTTAATGGTGTTTTCAACCTCGCGGCGAGCCTTTTCAACCATTTCTTCGATTCTCGCAGGATGAATTCTGCCGTCTGCGATAAGCTTTTCAAGAGCAAGTCTTGCAATCTCGCGGCGAACAGAGTCAAAGCCGGAAATGGTGATAACCTCGGGAGTATCGTCAATAATGAGGTCAACGCCCGTAAGAGTTTCGATAGCGCGGATATTTCTACCCTCGCGGCCGATAATTCTGCCCTTCATATCCTCATTGGGGAGCTGAACGGTAGAAATAGTAATTTCGCTGACGTGGTCAGCGGCACAACGCTGGATAGCAAGAGAAAGGATGTTCTTTGCCTTTTCGTCTGCTTCTTCTTTAAACTGTTCGTCAAACTGCGCGATTTTAAGCGCTTTTTCGTGTGTCAGTGCTGTCTCTACGCGTGAGAGAAGTTCGTCCTTCGCCTGTTCTTTTGTAAAGCCTGCAAGTTTTTCAAGAATTGCAATGTGCGAATCAAGCGTTTTCTTAACTTCGTCGCGGAGATCTTCCGTCTCCTTGATTTTCTGGTCGAGAAGTTCGTTCTTTTTCTCAAGAGCATCAGTCTTTGAGTCAAGGGATTCTTCTTTTTGCTGAATTCTGCGTTCAAGTCTGGAAACTTCCTTGCGGCGCTCTTTAAGTTCGTTCTCGGTTTCCGTACGGTTTTTGAGAATTTCCTCTTTAGCTTCAAGCAGAGCTTCCTTCTTTTTGCTTTCTGCCGCTTTAATAGCGTCTTCAACAATTTTTGCTGCCTGTTCTTCTGCGCTGCCGATTTCTTTTTCCGCAATTTTGCGGCGATAAGCAATACCGATAGCTGCACCGAGCAGCAATCCTACAATCAAGGCAACGGCACCGACTGCAATGTAAATTCCCATTGCTTTGGTACCTCCTTGTTTAAATTTGGATATGTAAAAACTTGTTGTCCGTGCCCAAACACAGACAGAGAGTATAGTTACACATATTTATTATAAACAAAAAATGCTTACATGTCAAGTGCGCGAAACAAATAATTTGGCAAAAATGCAAGTTCTGCTTGCAAAAAATTCATGTTCGGTGTATAATGGGATGTAATTTTAGGTTTAGGAGGGATATCATGGCTAAAAAAGCAATAAAGCGCGTGGCGGCACTGCATGATTTGTCTGCATTTGGCAGATGTGCGCTAACCGTGGTTATTCCCTCGCTTTCCGCAATGGGAGTGCAGGTTTTGCCCGTCCCCACAACGCTGCTTTCAACCCACACCGGCGGCTTTGACGGCTACTACTTCCGCGATATGAGCGACAGTATAGAGCCCATTGCAAAGCATTGGGAGGAGCTTGGCATTACGCTTGACTCTATTTATACCGGCTTTCTTTCGGGCGAGGAGCAATGCGCTGTAATTGAAGATTTTATTTCGCGTTTCAAGAGCGAAAACACGCTCACACTGGTTGACCCCGTATTTGGCGATGACGGAGTTTTGTATTCGTCCTGCACAAAGGGACTTGTAGAGCGCATGCGCCATCTTTGCTCGCGCGGCGACATTATCGTACCTAACCTCACCGAAGCGTGCATGCTTTGCGACAAGGAGTATAAGGATACCTCCGAAATGAAGCCGTCGGAACTTAATGCATACATATCCGACCTGCTTTTCTCACTTGCCGAGTTTGGCGCAAAGCGTATTGCAATTACGGGCATCGTTACCGACAAATGTTCAAATGTCGCTACCGCAGGGCTTGACCTTTCGGATAAATCGCTTGACCGCTCGCCGTTTTCGGTAAATCTTCACCGCGAGGGCGGCTCGTACCCCGGTACGGGAGATTTGTTTGCAAGCGTATTGCTTGGCAAGCTGCTCGGCGGCACGAATTTCACAAAGTCGGTTGCCGTTGCAAGTGCGTTTGTACGCGATGTTATTGCAGTTTCGGAGAAGTATGATACGCCGCATCGCGACGGCGTTGCCCTCGAACCGTGTCTGTATAAATTGTCACAACTGTGAAATGGGAAGAAAGCATAATAAAGAACTGACAGTTTTGGCTAAAATTTTGCGCAAAAATATGACCAAGGAAGAAAAACATCTTTGGTATGATTTTTTAAAATATTATCCGGTTAGATTTTTACGCCAAAAAGTTATTGATAATTATATTGTAGATTTTTATTGTCACGATGTTAGATTGATAATTGAACTTGACGGCTCTCAACATTATGAAGAAAAAGCGATTCTCAAAGATAGAATTCGCACCGAAAGATTAGAAGAAAGAAATCTTACGGTGATGCGAATACTTAACAGAGATATAAATAGCAATTTCAAAGGTGTGTGCGAACATATTGATGAGTTTATAAAATCCGCACTATCATAGGCCCCGCAAGCCTCAAGGGGGCTGTCGCCGAACGGCGACTGGGGGATACGTATCCCTCCACCGCGTTGCGGTCCCCCTCCCTCTAGGCGAGGGAGGCTTATAAAGAAAATAAAAAACCGTACATCGTAAAGCGTTTGCTTTCGTGTACGGTTAATTTTTTGCGATTATTTGAACTTCGCGGAGGATGTTTTCCACATGTGCGATATCTTCGGGGGAGAAAGAGGCGAGCAGGGAGTTTACTCTTGTGCTTGTATCGGTGTTACCCTTGCCGGTGAGGATGTAATCGGTGCTGACGTTTAAAGCATTTGCGATGTTGAAAAGAGTGAGCGCAGACATGCCTTTTTTACCGCATTCAATTTCATGTAAAAACTTTGAGCTTATACCTGCCAAACCGCTTAAAACTTCTTGTGAAAGACCAATTTTATTGCGGAGTTGCGCAATTCTTAAACCTATCTCTTTGTTAAACTCTTTCATATAAATACCTCACGCTTATATACCTATAGTGTGCACCAATAGTTCACTACAAAATCAATCAATTGTTCTTGACAAAATACTACCTATTGTTCTATAATAACATTACCTATAGTTCATTTTGCGAAAGTGAGGTAATTTTTATGAAAAAGTTTTTGAGTTTGCTATTGGTAATCGCAATGTTTACATCAATGATGGTGGTAAACATTAGTGCATTCTGGGGCCTCGGAATTACTTTTGAAGGTTTAAGAACTTTAACACTGGGGGCTTCTGTTTCTGGAAATTTTAAAAAAAGCACACAAAAAGTGTATAGATTTGTTCTTGATAAGCCGACAAAGCTAAGAATTGATATCAATTTTGATCGTGAATACCCCACAAGAAATGACACTTGGGGACATGATTTGTGGTATTCGATTGCCAATAATAATGTTGCTGTATATTTACCGGGAGGATCAAGGGCAATGTGTCAACCTTCTGACTATCATGACACGAGTTTTAATATCATGGTCGGTGAGTACCCCTGTTATGAAGATGCTGGAAGAAGAATTCATAATATAGGCTATTGTAGGGATCATCACTCTTTGCCGGCTTGTGGTTATTATAAAGGCTCTGCAGAGTTGCTCCCTGCCGGAACATATTACCTTACTCTTGCATTCGATAAGTGTTCTTCCAGTTCATACACTGTAACTATTGATTGTATCCACGAAGATACCTATGAAAAGATTGTTACCGAGCCTACTTGCAGTAAGGCAGGTAAAAAGGAAATAATATGTAGCAGCTGTGGCAGAGTTGCCGGTACAGAAAAAATAGAGAAACTTGCACACACACTTGCTGATGAATGGGTAATTACAGATGCAACATGTGCAGCAGATGGCAAAAAAGAACTTTTCTGTACCGTGTGTAATGAGGTAGCAAAAACAGAAAAAATTGATGCACTGCCTCATACTTACGGAGAATGGACTGTTGATAAGGAAACTTCTTGTAAGTCGGCGGGTGAAAAGTCAAGAGTTTGCTCGGTCTGCGGATATAAAGACAGCGAAGAGATTGCCGCGCTTTCGCATAATTATGGAGAATGGGTAACAGATAAGGAGCCAACTTGTACTGTTACAGGTGAGAGATCACACATTTGTTCTGTGTGCGAGTATAAAGAAAAAGAAAAGTTGGATAAGCTTGCGCACACTTTTGGCGAGTGGGAAATAACCACACAAGCTTCTTGCAGCAGTTCAGGTAAGCAAAAGCACACCTGTACGGTATGCGGCAAGAGTGAGAACGAAACTATAGCGATGCTTGAGCATGATTTTGCTAAATGGGAAGAAACAACAACTGCAACTTGTACTTCTACTGGTAAAGAAACTCGTAAATGCAAAAATTGTAGCAAGACCGAAACAAGAACGTTAGAAAAGCTTGACCATTACTGCGACAATTGGAGAATAATTACCGAAGCTACTTGTACATCTACTGGCAAACAACGCGGTGATTGCATACTTTGTGACGAAACAATAACCGAAGAAACACCAAAGCTTGACCACAATTTGGGCGAGTGGACGGTAGTTACCGAGGCAACATGCACCAAGGCGGGCAAAAAGCAAGCGACCTGCGCGGACTGCGGCAAAACCGAAACAAAGACGATAAGCAAAATCGACCACGCCTTTGGCGAATGGGAAGTTACAACCGAGCCTAGCTGCACAAAGACCGGTAAGCAGGAGCATACCTGCGTTGTTTGCGGCAAGGCAGAAACCGAAACCATTGACAAAACCGAACACACGGTTGACGAGTGGACAATAACGCGCGAAGCAACCGAAACGCGCAAGGGTACACGCAAAGGCAAATGCACGGTGTGTGGCAAGAGTTTCAGCGAAAGCTACGAAAAGCCCAAGTACCCGGGACGCAGCGGCTTTAAAAAGTCACGCGATTACGGCTCAAAGTTCTCGGACGTAGGAAAAGACAAGTGGTTCCACGAATACGTGCAGACCGCATACGAATACGAGCTTGCAAACGGCACTTCAAACAGCAAGTTCTCACCCGACTCCAAGTTTACCGTGGCGCAGGCGCTTACAGCGGCGGCAAATATCCACAGAGCGTATTACGGCTTTGAAGTGGCAAGCACCGTAGGCGGCGCGTGGTATACACCTTACGTTAACTATTGCATCGAAAACGGCATAATCGCAGACGGACAGTTTAAAAGCTACGATAAAAACATCACTCGCGGTGAAATGGCAGAGATTTTTGCAAAAGTTCTTCCCTCCGATGAATACACGCGCGTAAGAGTAGGCGCACCCTCGGACATGGCAAAGGAAAGCGCGTCATACATCGCAGTGCAGCAGCTTTACGAGGCGGGCATCGTCAGCGGTGACGCAAAAACGGGTTACTACAGACCGAATGATGAAATCGTGCGCAGCGAAGCATGCGTAATTTTCACACGCATAGCAGTTGAAACCTACAGAGCAAAATAACACAAAAAACCGCCCACGGGCGGTTTTTTGTGTGGTTGACAAGGTGAATTAATGTTTACGGGAGTAAAGGCCCCCTTGCCTAAAGGGGGCTGTCGTGCTTGCCACGACTGGGGGATACGTATCCCTCCACCGCGTTGCGGTCCCCCTCCCTCTAGGCGAGGGAGGCTTATAAACATTAGTTTACTTTATCAAACCTCTATACAAAAATCCGCAGCGGAATATCCGCTGCGGATTTGTTATATCTGTGAATTGAGTTCGTGCAGGCTATGCTTATCAAGCTTTGACACGTCGGGGATTTCATAGCGGTTATCGTTGGTATCTCTTATAAGAATTCTGCCATGCGGAAAAATCTTGATATCCGTGTATCTCGCCCTAATCTGGAACGAACATTGCCCATGGTTGGTCATAACCGTCCAGCGGTTGATACTTCCCTTTTCGTAAACCTCCAAGACCTCGGTTATTCTTGGCACGATGTAATACTCCTCGAGTATCTCGCGAAGCAGGTCGCAGCTTTCCTTATCAAGCGAGGAAAGCGAGCGGATTATCGCATGCTCCTTGCCGTCAGAATCAAGCAGTGATATATAATTATCCGCATCATTTACCGGAAAAAGTCGGCGAGGCTCGAGGTCTTCGGTAACGGTGCCGTCGGAAGCAATCATATCAACCGTTACAAAATCGTGACGCTTGAATTTGACGCCGCCGTCAATATATTTTCTTGCCATTATTCAAATCCCTCCTCCTTCTTGTCCGCTTCTGCCTGCTCTGCCATGGTCTGTATCTGTACGAGCTTGTAATACTTGCCCTTGGCTGCAATAAGCTCCTCGGGAGTACCCATTTCAAGTATCTTGCCCTTATCAAGCACAACAATCTTGTTTGCCTTGCGAAGCGTTGAGAGTCGGTGCGCAATCATAATAGTGGTACGACCCTTGATAAGCCCCTCAATCGCGCCCTGAATAAGGCTTTCGGTCTCGGAGTCAACCGAGGCGGTTGCCTCGTCAAAGACGAGCATGCGAGGATTCATAAGCACTGTACGCGCGATGGAAACTCTCTGTCTTTCACCGCCCGAAAGTCCGACACCGCGCTCGCCGAGCATCGTGTCGTAGCCGTCCGGCAGACGCGCAATAAACTCATGCGCGTTTGCAATATCGGTTGCGGCAAACACATCTTCGGGCGTTGCGCTTGGGTTGCTGAACGCGATATTGTTGTACACGGTATCACGGAACATCATCGAATCCTGCTGAACATAGCCAATCTGACGGCGGAAGTACGCAAGGTCAATGTCACGGATATTTACGCCGTCAACCAAAATCTCGCCCTCGTAGTCATCGTAAAAACGCATAAGCAAATTGATAAGTGTGGACTTGCCCGAACCGGTCGTTCCAACGATGCCGACAATATCGCCCTCCTCAATCGTGAGGTTTACACCCGAAAGAGTCATTTTGGTGCGGTCATATGAGAAATTGATGTTCTTAAACTCGATTTTACCTCGCATCTCGGGACAATTGCCCTTGCCGCGGTCTGCCTCGTCTTCGGCATCGAGAATGTCAAGCACGCGCTCGGCAGATGCAAGCGCATTTTGGTATGAATCGTTAAAGTTTGCAAAAAAGTTTACAGGTCCGTAGAACATTGACGCATACGAGATAAATGCAACGAGCGTACCGAGAGTAACGCCGCCTATTACGGCAGTTTCGCCGTTGTTTTGCGAAAAGATTACCCATGCGCCGCCAATGCCCCAGATAAGAAGCTGACCAAGGTGAACAAAGAACGAAACAAAGTTTGGAAACGCGGTGGAAATGCGCGAGCTTTTGCGGTCGATCTGCAACCACTCGTTTGTGTAGTCGCTGAACTTGCCGCTGCTGCGCGACTCGGCTGAAAACGACTTTACCACGCGCACGCCCGGAAGCGTATCAGTAAGGTTAGAAACAACCGCCGCCCATCTGCGCCATACCTTGCGGTGATAAGGCAGTATCATTTTACCAAAGATTCTTGTTCCGATAACGATAAACGGTATCGGGAGCAGTGTTATCAGCGCAAGCTTCCAGTTGTTTGCCATCATTATAACGGCGATGCCGACAAGCGTAAACACCTGCACCACAACTTCTTGGGAAAGGCGAATCATAAACTGCTCGATAGTGGTTGAATCGCCGTTAACGCGATTAATTACAGAACCTGTGGTAGTTTTATCGTAAAATCTCATACCCAGTTTCTGCGTCTTCGCAAAAAGGCTGTTTCTAATGTATGTAACGATATTAGCGGCGCTGTAACGCAAGCGATACGAACGTATAACGCCTACAACAAGTTGAATTAAATACGCCGCAAGCAACACGCCCACGACCTCAAGCAGCATCCTCATGTCGCTGCTTGGGATAACCTTGTCAACGAGGTTGGCGGTCATAGTGGGCAGCAGCATTGAAATACCCGTGGTGATAAGCGAAAGGAACATGCAAAGAACAAGATTTGGCAGTTCGGGCTTTACAAATGGAATAAGTTTGCCCCAAATGCGCCTTTTAGACTGGCACGCTATGCACTCGGCACCTGCGTGAAGAAGCCGTCTGCCGCACTTTGGGCAAAACAGCATTGCCTTTTCGTAACCCGCCGCAACCGCGTCATAAGCACGCTCTTTATCCTCGCCGTCCGCTATCTTTTTAATATACGTTGCCGCCATTTCGCAAAGGGTTGCAACCGAATACGTAAAACGGAAAATAACGCACTTTTCCCCGCTTTTTTTGGTAAGAGTCAGGCGCGCATTACCGTACATTCTTTTCACGGCGGCGTTTTCAGTATCCTCATGCTTTATCACATGAAGTACCGTCATCTCACTGTCAAGCGAGATACTGCGCTTTTCGGTAACGGCAAGAATACTCAAATCATATTTCGCCTCTAAAGTCAAATCGCCGACGATTGCAAAGAGTATTTTTTCGTCACTCTCGCAAACCTCGGCGCATGCAAATATAAGCTTATTCATAAGCTCGTCAGATATGTTTTTGTTGATAAGAATCCCGTTAATATTCATATCAATCCCTCCCACACACATCTTGGAGTTGTCACATTGATGATATCATGTAAAGCCCTAAATTAAAACCACTTTTTGGAGTTTTTGGGCAATCCTACAATCTTTTTGGCAAGGTCAACAAAAAACGCCTTTTCATTTTGACAAATAGGCTAGATAAAACAAAAGAAATGCAGGAAATCCTGCATTTCTTTTGTTACAGTTCTCTTTCATAGCAAAAGAGATATTGTTGTGCAATTCCGCCGTAAACTCCCGTTTTTTCAGGGTCAAGCTTGCCGTCAAAACGATTGGCTATAATCCGCTTTACCCACACGTCCACAGGGAAAGACGAGTAATCCTCAATCGCAAACAGTCTTATGCAGTTTGCAACCTTTTCGCCAACACCGAGCACCTTTAAAAGTTCTTCGGACGCATTGGATGCATCAATTGCCGCAAGGTCAAGCACACCGCTTGCAACGCGGTTTGCCGCATCGCGGATATACTTTGCGCGGTAGCCGAGTTTAAGCGCCGCAAGCTCTTCCACGCTTACCGCGGCAAGCCGCTCTGCCGTTGGGAAAGCGTATTTTACACCGTCAAAGGTTTCGATGGGCGTGCCGTATTTTTCGGATATCGTTTCGATAAGCTTTGAAATGCGCGGAATGTTATTATTTTGCGAAATGATAAACGAGCAAAGTGTTTCAAACCGCTCTTGCGCAAGTATGCGGAGCCCGCCCGTTTTTTCAATAGCGGCGCGCATAAACTCATGGTTGCCGAAATCCGACAAAATCTGTTTTTTTACCTCGTCATAATCTCTGTCAAGCGAGAGATAGTGAAGCCAAAGCGACTCAACCTCTTCCCTCGGCGCACCGATAATATGTACATTGCCGTCTTCGTCGCTTGCAAAGCGCATATACCTTGAATGTGCAACGCCGCGATACTCGCATTTGTACGGTGAATTCTCGTTTTTTGTGAAACGGAAGCACTGACCGCAAGTAAATGTGCGTTCTATATCGTAATCGGGCGCGTAAACGTAAAAATCAAGTGCGCCGCTTTCATAAATTTGCATATTCTTCTTCCTTTTATCGAAAAAATATATTATAATGATATCATAAACGACAGTATAAATCAACGGAGAGTTTTGCTATGGAAAAAATATATACGATACCAGTCAATGAAGCGTTTGAAGCATCAGCCGCCGACAAGGCTTGCGGCTGTCCCTTTTGCGCACTCTACAACAAACTGGAATTTAACGAAATTGACGCGGTTTTGGGTGCCGCAATGATGGAGCCTGATATCCGCATTGAAACAAACAAAAAAGGTTTTTGCAAGGAGCATTTTGACATAATGTTCGGCTACAAAAACCGTCTTGGCCTTGCGCTTATTCTCGAAAGTCACCTCGGCGAAAACCACAAAGCAGCATTCCCAAAGGGACTTTCCTCTCTTGTCGCAAACGGCGAGAAAAAGCTTGGTGAGATGACAAAAAGCTGCTATGTGTGTGACAAAATTGAGTTCCATTTTGCACACATGATAGACACCGCGGCGCTGCTTTACACCGAAGATATGGAATTTCGCAAAAAGTTTGCCGCACAACCATACTTTTGCCTGCCTCACTACACGCGCATGATGGAATATGCAAAAGCAAAAATGCCAAAAAAGGTTTTTGCCGAGTTTGAAAAGGTTGCAAAAGGCATCGAAGAGGGCTATTATACCGAGCTTTGTGAGGACGTTTCGTGGTTTTGCAAAAAATTTGACTACCGCTATGAAGAAGAACCTTGGAAGAATTCAAAGGATGCAGTTGAACGCGCGATAAAATTCCTGCGCAGCGACCTGCACACGATGAATAATAAAAAATGATGAAAAGAGTCCGCTTTCGCGGACTCTTTTTGATTTTATTTAACAAGCGTTGCTGTGCTTGTTGCGCCGTCCCATGCGATGTTGTCATTGGAAACGCCAAGGGCGTTTGCAATTGCACGAACCGGCAGGTATGTGCGGTTGTTTTCAATAATCGCAGGAGAATCAAGTGCAACGGTCTTGCCGTTAACGGTCATTGAAGGTGCGTCAATTGTAACAACGATAGTAACTTCACTGTTAGAGAGAGTTGCGGTTCTTGTAGCCGCATCCCACTTGATGCCCTCGTTTGCTACGCCAAATGCGTTTGCGAGGAATCTTACGGGAAGCATTGTACGGTTGTTGCGGTTAATGGGAGCCGCATCAAGAGTCTGCGCCTTGCCGTTGATGTAAGCGGTGGTGGAGCCAATTGTAAGTTTAACTTCGGTCTTTGCCGCAGTGCCGCTTGCAACCTTATCGAAAAACGCAAGTTGTTCTGCGGTGGGGGCTACGTTTGCATAGTTAAGGGTATATGTTGCATCCTTATACTCGTTTGCCGCCTTAAATGCTTCTTCATTAAGAGTGCCGTTGTATACGCAGTTATCGCATGCAAAGCTCTCAATCGTGCCGCCGGTCCAATTTACTGTAGTGGATTTAAGAACATTTCTAAGGTCAAGCTGCTTAACCGAGCCGCTCTTCATATTAACGGTTGCGGTATTTGCATGGTAGGACTGGTCACCGCCAAGCTGGATAAAGTCGCGCACTGTCGCGCCGTCGATGTTGATTACGACGTTATCGGCACTGTTTGACTGTGCGCAACCGCCGTAAATTCTTGCAACAGAGCCTCCAAGGAGGTTGATTGTCTGTGTGCCCTTGAATACCATCTGATTTGTAAGCGCGTTACCTCTGGTATAACCGATAACGCAATAGTACGAGCCGCTTTCAACGGTTACGCTGCCGTTTGTGTCAAGCGGAATATCGGTTGTTGTTGATGATACCTGATAGCCGCCAACGATATATGCCTTGTTTGCCGCAATTTCAATACCTGTTCCAAACACAATATCATGCCATCTGCAGATAAAGAGAGGAGCGCTTGCAAACTCAATTTTTGTGTTTTCGATAATAGTGTCACCGCAGAAATAGTAGCGGTTCATTGAAGAATTGCCAAAGCTGATGCCGCCGTCAAAATAACGCTCGCCGTCATAAGAGGTGATTGTAATTTTAACATTATGCTCGGTTTCGTGGTTGTGTCCCTCGTCAAAAGGAACCATGTTAATAAGCACGACCGTGCCGTCAACGCCCTCGTCAACGAACTTTTGAATAGCCTCGTTAACGCTGCTCATCGAGGTTTCGGGAGTAAGTCCGTCACCCATACCTATATCGGAAACATAAAGCTTCAAAGGAGTAACGTTGTTCTTTTCAGCCTTTTTATCAAGAACCTTATAGTCAACTACGCCTACGTCAATAGCGCCCGAAACCTTGGAGCCATCCTCATAGGTTGCACTGTCAAACACATCAATAAACTCGTGCGCCGCAAGTCCCTTGCGAACAATAAGAGAGGCTGTGCCGTCGGTGATTTCATGTGTAATAGCTTCTGCAACGCTCTTGGTCATTGTAACGACCTTGCCGCCAAGATAATATACATCGGCATGTCCCATAACATTGTTTACATTAACGCTGTCAACAGTACCGCCGTTAATAGTTACCTTTGCGTTCCCGTTAAGGCGTCTGGTAGAATCGCCGCCGGTATAAATCGCGGTTATCTTACCACCGTTTACAGTAATGTTCGCACTGCCTGAGTATGAGCCGTTGAGCGATGCGCCGTAAATATTCTTGATAGTACCGCCGTCAACAGTGATGTTGGAGGTGCCGCGGAAGGTTGTTGTACCGTTGCCACGAGAAAAACCTACAAGTGTGGTGTAGGTACCGCTATTGACGGTAATTGAAGAATCGAGATTCTTCTCGCAGTCACTCTTGGGGTCCTGATATCCGCCTACAATATAGAAAGTAAAGCCGGAGCTGTTAATCCCGCTTCCCATTACTATAGGAAAGAAGCCTGCAAGAATCATGCCCGACTTTGCGGTGTTGTCGGGGCCGATAGCAAATGTGATTTTTTCAAAAGTTGTTGGACCGTTGAGAAAATAACGGCTTGTCTTTGCGTTGTTAAACACAAACTTACCGCCGGTGATAGTCACAACCGCATCATGTATCGGTTCGGTAAATGGCTCGGTAAGCGTATATGTATCGGTAATTACAACCTTGCCGCCCTTTGCCACGCTTTGAATTGCATATGACAAATCATTGGTAGCCGTTTCTGCGGTGGAACCGTCGCCCGTGCCGTTGTCGCTTAAGTAAACTGTGTCAGCAGCGGCAATACCTACGCAAAGCGCAAATGCCATTGCAAGAACAAGCATAGAGAAAAACAGTTTCTTCATAAATATCCTCCAAATATAATTACTTACAACATAATTATATCTTAAAACCGCTCACACATCAAGGCTAAATGTGTGCATAATAAACAAGTTTTTTTAACACTGTGATTATTTTTTGCAAAAGGGGAAGAACCAATCAAGGTTTAGTTTATTCTGCTATCTGCGGCATTACCACCGTTACGGTGTTATCATATATAAGCGTTCTTGCATCCTTGCCGCTTACCGAAACATACTCCACTTGTGCGAGAAGTTCTTTGAAATCAAGAGAAAAAATATCAACTTTATTATATGTAGTTCTGCCAAGCTCGTCTATTGCTTCGGAGTTTACAGAGCGCCATTTTGAATTTTCAAAGCCGGCATACGGTTCGTTGCTGATCGTGGTTTTAGTACCGTCAAGACTCATTTTGTAAAGTGCAACCGCATCGGGGTACGGCTCATAATCATAGTATTTGTTTTCTATCACGAAAACATATCCGTCACATGCCGCAACAGCACGGTCTCGCTCCTTGCGATACTCGGTAGCCTTTCCGCTTTCAAGGTCATATATTCCGTATCCGATAAGCCACTCGTAACCGCCTATCGAATAAGCAAGGTGCGTATCATCGGCAAATCCTACTATTCCGTAGCCTACGGCATCTCCGATATCCTTTGCCTTACATTCGGGAGAGTTGCCGAGTGAAACGTTTGTCAAAATACGCTTCAATGTGCCGTCGGGGTATTTTACCTCAATACCACCGTTGTTCCAGCCGTCAAGCTCATTTTCATATGCCGTATACTTTCCGCTCGGCGACACCACTTTCTTTCGTATAGAGGGGTATGCATCGAGCGTTGTCGGCTCCACGGTGAATTCTCCGTCATTTTCACTGATTTTATACGCGCACGAAGCCACAGTCACATCGCCCTCAACGGTGATATCATGGATAATGCAACCGTCATCAACATAAGAAATACGTTTTGGATAGCCTGCGGTATCGGCAGTATTAAGTGCCTTTTCAAAGACTATATCGCCGATTTTTTTATCAACTATGAAAAGGTCGTATGCGCAGCTTCTAAAATCTGTTCTGTCATTCTTAAGTATCTCCGCGGTGACATATATCATATACCGCTCGTCATACTCAAATTCACAAATCCGAGTTTTTTCGCTCCTGAGCGGCAATTTCACCAAATTTATATCGAGATTTGCATGATTGCCAGCAACCTTAAAAAGCTCGTTTAAAGGGCTTTCGGGTATTTCATCAAGTTTTCTAACGCTTGTCGGTTCGGAAATTGTTTCGCAGAAGAAAAAGTATTCAAAAGCCGCCGCAACACCGTCCTTTTCTGCAAGTGCCGTTATAAACGTTTCGCCGCTGCCCGCACCACCGTTAATTGCGATAATGCGTTCGTTTGTATATCCGTCGGGAAGTGCAAGCTTACATTTGTAAAATGTAAAATCGCCCTCTGCGGTTGAAAAGTACCTTTTAACGTAATACGTTGTTCCGATATCGAAAACGTACGCGCGCGGATTGCCGCCGACGGGACCGCCTTCAATCATTGCCGACCCTTCTCCATACGGCAACGCTTCAATCTCAACAATTTCGGAGGGTGCCGCTTTAAAGCCGTCGATTGTAGTTTCGGCAGTTGTTTCTAAAGCCGTTTCGGCAGTTGTTTCCACCGTTGTAACGGCGGTTGTTTCTTCGGTTACTTTGTCGCATGCGCAAAGCAAAACAAGCATTGCAAGCATTAGAAATAACATCTTTTTCATTGTGCATACCTCCTTATGTTTCTATTTTCATTGTAGCATATAGGGAAAACTTTGTCTACAGTGAGATAAATTAATGTTTAGCACACTATGTCAATGACAATCATGTCATATAACCTTCAATTTACCTAACAAAAAAGGTTGCCTCGCGGCAACCTTTTTCTTTATTTAACTGCTATTGTTTCAATTTCAACCTTTGCGCCTTTCGGGATAGCGGCAATCTGCACGCAAGAGCGTGCGGGGTAAGGCTCTGCAAAAAATGAAGCATAAACCTCATTTACCGCCGCAAAATCGTTAAGGTCGGAGAGAAAAACGCTTGTCTTTACAACGTTAGCCATTGTAAGACCTGCTTCGGCAAGAATATTAGTAATATTGGTAAGCACCTGCTTTGCCTGCTCTTCTACGCTCTCGGGCATTGTACCCGTTGCGGGATTAATCGGTATCTGTCCCGAAATGAAAAGCATATTGCCCGTGTCAAGCGCCTGCGAATAAGGTCCGATTGCCGCAGGAGCTTTATCTGTGGAAATTCTCTTAATCATATTATTTCTCCTATTCTACAATTTGAAAGCCTGCTTTGCGAAGCTCGCTCTTTATTTCTTCAATCTGCTCAAAATCGCGCGTTTCCATACCGATATGCAAGAAACAACTTGCAACCGCCATATTTGCATCCGAACGCTCGTGGTGAACGCTGACAACGTTGCCGCCACACCTTGAAATAATCGTACTTACGCCTAAAAGCTGACCGGGCTTATCCTCAAGCGCAATCTGCAAGGTGGTGTTTCTGCCCGTGGTAACTAGACCGCGTGTGATAACTCGCGACAAGATATTAACGTCAATGTTACCTCCCGAAACCACGCAGACAACTTTTTTACCCTCGATAGGAAGCTTTCCGAACATTGCCGCCGCTACACTGACAGCACCCGCGCCCTCGGCAATAAGCTTCTGCTTTTCGATAAGGGTCAAAATCGCGGTTGCAATTTCGTCCTCGGTAACGGTTACGATATCGTCAACATATTTTTGCACCATGTCAAAGGTGATATCACCTGGGTGCTTAACCGCGATACCGTCTGCAAAGGTGGAAACGCGATCAAGTGTTATCGCCTCACCTTTTTGGCGGCTGCCGAACATGCTTGCCGCCCTCTCCGCCTGAACGCCGTATACCTTGACGTTGGGGTTTAACTGTTTTACCGCGTAAGCAACACCTGAAATAAGACCGCCGCCGCCGATGGGCACGATAACCGCATCAACATCGGGAAGCTGCTCCATAATTTCAAGTCCTATTGTTCCCTGACCTGCGATAACCTCGTCATCGTCAAAGGGATGAATCATGGTTGCGCCGGTTTCGTCGCGGAGTTTACACGCATGAGCATAAGCATCGTCATACGCACCGGGCACAAGAACAACCTCTGCGCCAAGCGCCTTTGTAGCCTCAACCTTGCTGATAGGCGCGCCGTCAGGCATGCAAATCACGCTTTTTGCGCCCATTTTGGTAGCCGCAAGCGCAACGCCCTGAGCGTGGTTACCTGCGCTGCATGCAATAATACCCGCCTTTTTCTGCTCTTCGGTGAGCCTGCTGATTTTGTAATATGCTCCGCGAAGCTTAAATGAGCCTGTCACCTGCAAATTTTCGGTTTTGAGATAAATTTCACTCTTGCCGGAAAGCTTTTGCGAATAGATTAGGTCGGTTTTTCTTGCCGCATCTTTAAGTACAAACGCTGCCTGATATACTTTATCAAGTGTTACCATTTAACTGTTTCCTTTTCCTGTAAGATAATCTATAAACTGTCTTGCGGCGCGTCCGCTGACTCCGCCGTGGCGGATTTCCCAGCGTTTTGCAAGCGCTACAAGCTCTTCATCTTCTATATTTATATTCTCTCGCTTTGCAAGTTCACGCACAATATTAAGATACTCGTCATATGCAGGTGACGAATAGTTGATAAGCACACCGAATCTGCTTGAAAGCGAAAGCTTTTCCTCCACGGTATCGGAGTGGTGAATCTCTCCCTTAAACTCCATATCGTTTCGGTCATTCCATGTTTCTTTTATGAGGTGACGGCGGTTTGACGTTGCATAAATGAGGATGTTGTCAGGCCGCTCCTCAACGCCGCCCTCAATAACCGCCTTGAGGAACTTATACTCAATTTCGTGGTCCTCAAACGAAAGGTCATCTATGTAAATAATAAATCGGTAATTGCGGTTTTTGATAAGCGAAATTACTGCGCCGAGGTCGCGGAACTGATGTTTGTAAATCTCAATCATGCGAAGTCCGTCATCAAAATATTCATTGAGTACCGCCTTGATGCTTGTAGACTTACCCGTACCGCTGTCGCCGTAAAGTAGCGCATTGTTGCCTTTACCGCCCTTTGCAAAAGCCTCGGTATTTGCGGCTAGCTCCGCCTTTTGCGACTCGTAGCCGACAATGTCCGAAAGGCGAACGCTGCTTGCGTTATTGATTGGGCAAAATTCGAGCGTTTTACCGCTTCCCACAATGCGGAAGGCGCGGTTCATGCCAAACATACCGACACCGCATGTACGGTAATGCTCGGTCACAAGGTCAAAAACCTCGTTTTCATCCTTTGCCGCGGCGATTTTTGCACTTAAAGCGCGCACCCACGCGCTTACGGTTTTGTTATAAATCTGCTCGCGCTTTGCGATAGCGTGATAGTCTGTAATTACGGAAAAGCAATTGATATCAAGTTCTTTTTCAAGCGGAGCAAAATCATAGTGAAAAAGATTCTTAAAAATGCGAAAATCCTGCTTTGCAAGCAGGTTTACGCTTCCGCCCTCACTTGCTCCTTTTCTCTCACATGTGAGAGAAAAGGAGTTTTCGTTTGTGATGAGCAAAAATGTGAGGTAGTTTTGCCAAAGATTTGTATCAAAACCGTATGCAGTGGCAAGGTCAAGTATGCGCTTGACCTCTACGTAAATACCACGGATTTTTGTATCTTTGTCATCGTTTGATGCGATAATCCTTGCAAGGTTTTCGAGTATGCTGTCCCCTCCAAGGTCGCTGTATATAAGCAGTTTTGATACTTCTTTTAGCATAAATGTTTCCTCTTATTTTACTGTTTGACGCCAGCCGAATTTGTCTTCAAGCTTGCCGGTCTGAATACCTGTTACGGTATCGTAAAGGCGCTGGCTTACTTCTCCGATAGAGCCGTCGCCGATGGTCATAACATCGTCCTTGTAGCGAAGCTTGCCTATAGGAGAGATTACAGCCGCAGTACCCGTGCCGAACACCTCTTCAAGCTTGCCGGACTTCTGTGCTTCGATAAGCTCGTCAACGGAAATCTTGCGCTCGGAAACCTTATATCCCCAGTCGCGGCAGAGTGTGAGCACAGAGTCGCGTGTGATACCGGGGAGAATTGAGCCGTTGAGCATGGGGGTTACGATTTCGCCGTCAATCTTGAAAAAGATATTCATAGCGCCTACTTCTTCGATATACTTTCTATCAACGCCGTCGAGCCAAAGCACCTGCGAATAGCCTGCATCGTGCGCCTTAACCTGCGCTGCGAGGGATGCCGCGTAGTTGCCGCCGGTCTTTGCAAAGCCCATGCCGCCCTTTACAGCTCTTACATAGTCGTCTTCAATCCAAATACCAACGGGTTCAAGTCCGCTTGCGTAGTATGCACCCGAGGGAGAAAGGATAATGATGAAAAGATACGTCTTTGAGGGGGCAACGCCGAGGAAATCATCAGTTGCGATGATGAACGGGCGAACATACAAAGATGTTCCCTTTTCGGTGGGTACCCAATCCTCATCCATTTTAACAATTGCCTTTACCGCCTGCACAAAATCTTCCTCGGGAAGGTTCGGGATGCAAAGACGGTCATTTGTAGCATTGGTGCGCTTTGCGTTCATATCGGGGCGGAAAAGGTATGTGTTGCCGTCATCACCGCGGTATGCCTTGAGTCCCTCGAACATTTCCTGACCGTAGTGAAACACCATGGATGCAGGAGAAAACTCAAGATTGCCGTAGGGTACGATTCTTGCATCGTGCCAACCCTTACCCTCGGTGTAGTTCATAATGAACATATGGTCGGTGAAAATTTTACCAAAGCCGAGAGGGCCTGTGGGTTTAGCCTTGGGATTTTTAGTTTTTTCGATTTTAATATCGAGCATTATTTGTCACCCTTTCAGATTCTGGATATGATTTCAGCAGTCATGCCGGTGCAAGTTACGGGGATTGCGCCGCTGTCGCCTACTATATCGGCGGTGCGAACGCCTGCTTCAAGCGTTGCGTTAACGGCATTTTCGATAGCGTCTGCCTCTTTGGTAAGACCGAAGGAGTAACGGAGCATCATTGCCGCGGAAAGAATAGTTGCAATGGGGTTTGCCTTGTTCTGCCCTGCAATGTCGGGGGCTGAACCGTGGATAGGCTCATAAAGACCGCACTTTGTGTCGCCGAGCGAGGAGGATGCAAGCAGACCGATTGAGCCTGTAATCTGCGAAGCCTCGTCAGAAAGAATGTCGCCAAACATATTGGAGGTTACAACAACGTCAAAGCGCGAAGGGTCGCGTACAAGCTGCATTGCAGCGTTGTCAACGAGCATATCCGTGCACTCTACCTCGGGGTATTCCTTTGCAATACGGTGTACGGTTTCTCTCCAAAGGCGGGAGGTTTCAAGCACGTTTGCCTTG
>JAZNOM010000103.1:0-12205 GCA_045580835.1 Eubacteriales bacterium | reverse complement strand
CCAATGTCTTGCACCAACCGACATCTCTCTGCAGGCTTTTCTCAAGGCTACTCTTTCCGCTCAAACGCGTTTAAAAATATTATGTTGCTATTTTAGCAGGGTTTATGAATAATGTCAAGTGTTTTTTGAAAATTTATTCATCAAAAAGAAAAAACTTAAACACAGGTATATCCAACGCTTTAGAGATATCAAACAATGTATCTAATGAGATGGCTTTACTAATATTAGGAGCTTCAACATGACCAACAAACGCAGGGGTCTTATCAATCTTTTCTGCAAGCTGTTCTTGAGTATATCCACGAAATTTTCTATAATAAGCTATTTTCAACCCTAACTGTAAGTATTCAGATTCATATATCAGCTTCATAACATCACCTCACAATAATTCTAACAAATTATCGAACATCTTGACATGACTTCGAAAATATGATATTATAACTGTTAGATATGATATTTTTATTAAAGGAGATAACATATGGGAGTTTTTAATTATTTTAGAGATGCAATTCACGAAGCTAAACAAAAAGCACACATAGAAACTATGCGTGTATCAGAGAAAATTGAACATGTTTCTTTTTACTCGGCATGCCGAATCATAAACGATGAAATGAAAGCAGGAAGTATTCCCATGCAGCTTTCATTAAACAAATTATTCATAAAAAGATTAAACGATGAAGACAATACAGAAGAATTGTTTTACGCTTTTACTGACATGTACCGATACGGACAAAGAAAAGATGGTTTTCACGCATTAAACATCGCCAACAGAATTGGAAAGAAACTGTATCTTGAAATAAATGACCCTCGAGTAGAGGCGAATGAAGAAGAAACTGTTTTCAAACCTAAAAGATATTGATTAAAAAAGCAATAGGTAACAAACCTATTGCTTTTTTAATGTAACAATCTCGTCTATGGTTTTGCGTTTTTTCTCGCGAAGCTTATCGCCCTCTTTGGCATAAC
This sequence comes from Eubacteriales bacterium, assembly GCA_045580835.1. Lineage (GTDB taxonomy): Bacteria > Bacillota > Clostridia > Oscillospirales > CAG-272 > UMGS902. Next base: position 11,245 of record JAZNOM010000103.1, on the reverse strand, counting down.
CAAGCGTGATTACAAGGCGCACGGGATGTTGCAAATCACAGATTTTACGTATCTTTTCATCATCAAGCCAACCGAGAATACACGTTCCAAGTCCCTGCGCCGTGGCTTCCGCAGTGATATACGCGGCAACAATGCCGATGTCGATTGAGCGGTAATCATTGCCCTTAACCTTCGCGCCGAGCGCTGCTGTTCTTGTATACGGCTCCTCGGAAATAACAATCATTATTGGAGCTTCGGCGGCAAATTTATTCATTCCCATGCCCATTGTCGCTTTTGCAACCGCCGCCGCACTCTCTCCGCGGCAAACCGTGATGTGATACGGCTGGCCGTTGCATGCCGAGGGCGCAAGCCGTGCCGATGCGAGAATGGCATCAAGCTTTTCTCTCTCCACTTCTCTGCCCGCGTCATAGTTTCGGCAGGACTGCCGCACATTTGCAATTTCGGTAAAGTTCATGATTTTATCTCCATATCATTAATAAACTTTTTTAACGCTCCTGCGAGGTCATTTTCACCATCATTATAGAATAAAAGCATATCTTTATCCTCAATATCCGCATCATAAAGCTCGGTTTTATCGGTCAGCACCACTGCACGGATAACCGAAATGCCGCTTTCTTTAATGAATTGTGTCATTTTTTCTTTCACAGATTCCGATAATTTAACTTCCTCATCGTTTTCCGAAACGACTAACTCATTTTTCTCACCGTCATAAAAAATGCCGGTATAATCATATAAAAGGAGTACATCTTTATAATAAAAATAGCCAAATCTGTCAATTTGAACATATTTTATCGGCAGGTTATGCTCACAAATCAAATTATAGAGTTTGAAGCAGGCGGAAAGACCGAAAAGAAATGTATATGCACACTTTGTGCCTTTATAATACGCGGACATTTTATATTTTACATAGTCAAACGGAAGATATATCAGCGCCGCAATAAATATAATAAGTAAGATTGGCAGTCCTATAATAACGGCGAGTAGAACTTCAAAAAATCTCAAAAGCGCTCTTTTCATTTTAATCACTTTACATCAAAGCGCAAATGACAATGCGATAAAGGCAGAATAAATACAAAGAAGAATTACCCCCTGCCAGCGCGAAAGTTTTTGTTTTATCATTGTAGGAACTGTAAGTATAAGCATCGCCAAAAGCATCACGGGGATGTCTATAACAAGCGAGGAATTAATGCCTGCAACAGTACCGGACAGCGGCAAATCAAAAGGATTGAGAGTTACTGCCATGCCGCTTACAAGCACAAGGTTAAAGAGGTTAGCGCCGATAATATTGCCGAGCGAAAGCGAACCGTGTCCCTTGACAAGTGAAGTGATTGCGGTTACAAGTTCGGGAAGTGACGTTCCGATTGCAACTATTGTGAGTCCGATAACCTTTTCAGAAACGCCAAACGTTTCAGCAATAATAATTGCGTTGTCAACAAGCAAATCCGCGCCTATCGCGATAAGCACTGCACCTAACACCAACATAACAATGTCTTTAAACAAGCTATCCTTGGTACCATTTTCTTCAAGCTCTACCACGTGGTCCTCGCCTGTATGTGCCTCAAGTTCAGCTTCGGTAACATTGTCAAGTGCAGAGCTTTTCTTCATGCGAAGCACGGTAAGTGCCATATATAACACGAAGGTGCAAAGCAAAACTATACCGATTGCAAACGAAAACCTGCCGATTATATATGCTACAACGCTATATATTGCAGCCGCTATAAAGAAAAAAGTGACGGGCAATGTCATGCTCTTTCTTGCGACAGGACCGGGCTTGATTGCAACGGTAAGCGCAGCAATAAGCGAAGTGTTACAAATGATTGAGCCGATAGCGTTGCCGTATGCAATTGAGCCGCTACCTTGAAGTGCCGCACCTGCCGAAACCATTACCTCAGGTAGAGTTGTACCGATTGAAACAACAGTTGCTCCAATTAAAATCTCAGGAAGATGAAAGCGACGCGCGATACCGGTTGCACCGTCTACAAACCAGTCGCCGCCTTTTATAAGCAAAACAAGTCCGATAATTAAAAGTAAAATAGGAATTAACATATTTATCTCCTTTTAGACATTATATATAAAATTTTAGCATACTTTTATATATTTCGCAATATACAAATAAGTTAAAAAACTAAAAAGCACTTGCAAGCAAGTGCCCTCTCGCTTTTTGCCGTAGTGCCAGCAATAGCTATGTAAAACGCTTTCCGTGTTTTATTAAAACTGCGGACACCATTGTCCACAAGGAAAGCGCAAGCGTGTCGGAACAACTGCACAGATTTATCCGGCAGATTAAGACACGCTGTCCACTTCCGAATCCACTTTCAATGCTCACGCAAACAAAAATACCACCCTATTGGGTGGTGAAAGTTAGTTTGTTTCAGATGCACTTGCAAGCAAGTGCCCTCTCGTTTTTTGCCGTAGTGCTAACACACATTAAGCCCACGGGCTTAAAATGTGCCACCGGCACATTTTGTCGCGCCTACGGCATGCGACCGCCCTTCCGAATCCACTTTCAATGCTCACGCAAACAAAAATACCACCCTATTGGGTGGTATTTTTGTTTGGTGGGAGCGGGTGGATTCGGACCACCGAAGTCAGTGACAACAGATTTACAGTCTGCCCCCTTTGGCCGCTCGGGAACGCTCCCTTATTTAATTTGTACCTCAAAGAGGTGGAGCTGGTGGACGGACTCGAACCCCCGACCTGCTGATTACAAATCAGCTGCTCTACCAGCTGAGCTACACCAGCGTGATTGCTCGTCTCACGCGACTTTGTCATTATAGCACGGTCTTTTTGTTTTGTCAATAACTTTTTTAAAAATTTTTGTAAAATTATTTTCGCCGCATAGATTGACATTTGTATACCGTTGGTGTATACTACAATTGTAAATACTTATTAACGGAGGTAAACACCATGAAAAAATGTTTCTTATTTGTTTTTACTGTCATTATAGCGGCCACACTTCTCTTTTCTACAAGTGCAAATGAGGGTTTTGACTTGTCAAATGTAACGGAGGTATATCGCAATACATTTGACAATGCCGATTCGCTTAATGAGTTTTCACAATATGGCGGCAAATGGGAGGTAAGCGGAGGCAGACTATACCTTACCTCAGGCACAAACAACCATGCATTTATGCTTTATACCGGTGATGAGTCGCTGACTACTCTTGAAAACTACGTGCTTGATGTTGACATGTATAATGTCCGTTCGCAGGCGGGTGTTATTGTCCGCTCGGATTTAAGTCACATCACCTCCGGCTCAAACGGATTTGCAGGATATTTTGCATTTATATCTTTCACCGGCAAAAAAGGCGCACTTGGCTTCGCCAACCGCGCGGGCAGCTGGGGCGGCAACCTTGAAGTAAGCGAAGAAATCACGAACCCCGGTATGGATTTACACCTGCAAGTAATTGTTTTAGACAATAGTATTCACTACACTGTTTCCGATATAGTAACAAAAGAGATTCTCTGGGAACATACTGAAACGCATAGCGAATACTCAAGCGGTTCCTTTGGCTTTCGCATGTCAACCATGATTTATAACGGCATGATAAATCTTTGGTCAACTTCATTTGACAACCTTGTTATTTCCGAATTTGAAAGCAAAGACGACTTTGATGAAGAAATTTTGGACGACGGTATTTTTAGCGAAGACATTGAAAGTATGTTCCCTGATATGGCGAGCAAAATGATGCCGATAATCCTGCTTGCACAGATGCTTGGCGGAGAAACCGACTATGACACCGCAAGCGGTACAATAACCGTAAGATTTCCGATAGAATTTAATTCACCAATTAAATATGAGGATTTGATGAGCGAAATTATCGCATCACGATTTAACAATTTCTAACGCATTAAAAGGCTTGCATCGCAAGCCTTTTTTTGTTATAATATTTTATATAAAAGTTAGACGGAGATGTCATGTTAAAAGGAAAAAAGCTAATAATTTTTGACCTTGACGGTACACTTATCAACTCTGTAGGTATCTGGAACGAGGTCGACCGCAGATTTATAAAATCATTCGGTCACAATCCCGACGGCATAGATGTGCAGGCACAAAGAGATGCAAAACTTCGAGAATTTAAGGCTTCTGCCTCACCATATAAAGATTACTGCGCTTTTATGGGCAAAAAGTACGGTTCTCCCCTTTGCGCTGATGCACTTGTAAAACTACGGTATGGGATTGCGGATGACCTTGTCTCAAATACTGTTGATTACAAGCCATATGCTGATGTATTTCTCAAAAAGTTAAAATCCTTGGGATATTGTATGGTATTGGCGTCGACAACCTTGCGTTCAAATCTCAACGTATACCTGACACGCAATCAAAACATAATTTCAAAGGCTCCGCTCGACAGCATTTTCGATGCAATGTACACGCGCGAGGATGCGAAAGAGATAAAACCGAGTCCTAAAATTTACGAACGGATACTTGTTGAATTTAACGCAAGTGCTAATGAATGTATCGTGTTTGAGGATTCGCTTGTCGGAGTTGAAGCGGCAAACGCTGCAGGTATTGATGTTATCGCGATGTATGACGAGCACTCCGATTGCGAACGTGAGGAAATAAACCGCCGCTCGGTTGCACATTTTGATAGTTATAAAGAATTAATGGAGAATATAAAATGGGAATTTTAAGTGGAATCAAGCCGGAGAGAGTGATGCATTTCTTTGAAGAGATTTGTAAAATCCCTCACGGCTCGGGCAACACAGACAAAATCAGCGATTTTTGCGTGGATTTCGCAAAAGTTAAAGGTCTTGAGGTAATCAAGGACAAATTTAACAATGTAATTATCAAAAAGCCTGCATCAAAAGGATATGAAAGTCACCCCACCGTTATTTTGCAAGGACATCTTGATATGGTCTGCGAAAAAGAGCCTGATTCAACAATTGATTTTGCTACCGATGGTCTGAAACTAAAGGTTGACGGCGACTTTATCAGTGCAGACGGCACAACGCTTGGAGGCGACGACGGTATAGCCGTTGCAATGGTAATGGCAATTCTTGAGGATAACTCGCTCCCTCATCCGCCAATTGAAGCTCTTTTCACTACCGATGAAGAAACAGGAATGTACGGCGCAGAGGGACTTGATGTTTCAATGCTTTCGGGTAAAATCCTAATAAACATCGACTCCGAAGAAGAAGGCATCCTCACCGTCGGATGTGCAGGCGGCGCTCGCGCAGATATTGAACTTTCTTTGACCAAAGAAAAAGCAAGTTCCCCTTGTTACCGCATTGTGCTTGACGGTCTTATCGGAGGGCACTCCGGCGCGGAAATAGACAAAGGCCGCCTTAATGCTAATGTAACGCTGGGAAAGTTTATCAAAACTCTTCCTTTTAATTATAATATAGTAAATATACACGGCGGTCTTAAAGACAACGCGATTCCCCGCGCATCCGAAGCAATTATCTCATGCGAGCAAAATCCCGCCAATTTTGTTGACGCTTTTATCATGGCAAACAAGGTTGACACCGATGCAGGTCTTTCAATAAATGTTGAAAGTACCAACGCGAAAGAATGCTTCAACCTTGAAAGCAGTAAGCACATCGTAGATTTTCTCTGCACCGTTCCAAACGGAATTCAGAGCATGAGCCGTGATATTGAGGGACTTGTTCAGACTTCGCTGAATTTAGGTGTTCTCAAAATAGAAAACGACGCGCTAAAAGCAACCTTTGCCGTGCGCAGTTCGGTAAATGCAGAAAAATACGAGCTGCTTGACAAACTTTCAAAAGTTGCTGAAAGTTTTGGCGGTAAGTACAATTCACACGCACACTACCCTGCATGGGAATACCGCAAATATTCTCCTTTGCGCGACACCATGGCAGAAGTTTATAAAAAAATGTACGGCGCATCTCCTAAAATCGAAGCAATCCATGCGGGACTTGAGTGCGGTCTTTTCTCTGACAAGATAAACGGACTTGACGCTGTTTCCTTCGGTCCGAACCTTTACGACATCCACACCACGCGTGAAAGAATGTCGGTAAAGTCTGTTGAAAGAACATTCGACTACCTAAAAGAGATAATCAAAGCGCTTTAAGCCATAAAGCGTTTTTGAAAGTTTGAAAATTTTTTCCGTCAAAAAAATAACACAATTCGCAAAAATACGCGTCCTTTGTGTTGACATTTGCAAAAATATATAGTATAATAATGCGGAATGTTTTTATAGTCTAATTGCAAATGTCACACGCGAAACAGCCTTTCGGGTGTGTTTTGTGTTGCAACTTTGGCTATTAAAGTAATACAGTTGCTTAAAATACAGTTTTATAACACAAATAGGGTACCGTATTTGTTATGCTTTGCGAAGCAAAGCATACTTTTCGCTGTCTTTGCGCAACATAGAACAAGGAGTGAATATTTTGGACAGCAAACTCGCGCTGTATATCGTTAAACGCGTGCTTCTCGCGATTTTCACGGTATTTTTGATTATTACGATCACATTTTTCGTAACAAGAGCTATTCCCGGCGGACCTTTCCTTTCCGAAAAGTCACCTAGCCCCGAAGTTATGGCGGCTATGGAAGCTAAATACGGTCTTGATAAGCCTCTTTTTGAGCAATATCTCACCTATCTTAAAGACCTTTTGCACTTTGACTTCGGTCCCTCTATTAAAATGAGAGGCCGCAACGTTATGGACCTCATCCTTGACGGTTTCTCCGTCAGCGCTAAAAACGGTCTTATTGCCGCTTGCATTGCCATTGTTATCGGTCTTACACTCGGCGCTGTTGCCGCAGTTTTCCATAACAAGTGGATCGACAAGCTTATCATGGTGCTTTCCACTGCATTTGTTGCTATGCCCTCTTTTGTAATTGCAACAATTTTGCTTCTCATCTTCTGTATTAACTTTAAGATATTCCCTGCAAACGGCAGCATGGAAGGCGGTCTTGTGCTTCCTATCATTTCGCTTGCACTTTACCCCATGTCCTACATTACCCGTCTTACACGTTCAAGCATGCTTGATGTTCTCGGTCAGGACTATATCCGTACCGCGCGTGCAAAGGGTGTTTCGGGTTCAAAGGTTATTTTCAAGCATGCGCTTAAAAATGCCGTTACACCCGTTATTACTTATGTTGGTCCTATGATTGCGTTTATCCTTACCGGCTCTTTGGTAGTTGAAAAGATTTTCGCAGTTCCCGGTCTCGGTGAGTATTTTTATTCAAGCATTATCAACCGCGACTACCCCATGGTTATGGGTACAACCATTTTCCTTGCAACTCTTATGGTTACCATGACTCTTCTTTCCGATATTTGTTACAAGATTTTCGACCCTCGTGTTGATTTGAGTTAAGGGAGGTTTAAAAAAATGAAAAAGAATAACGAAACACTCCCAAAGAAGAATCCTTTAAGTCTTCAGCTTGATGTTTCCAAGTTTGAATTGGCTACAGAGGACGAAAAGTACCTGCAACAGCGCATGCGTCCCAGCACCACGTTCTTTAAAGACGGTATGCGCCGCCTTTCAAAGAACAAGATTGCTATGACATGTCTTATTCTTCTCACACTTATCGTTCTTATTGTAATTTTTGTTCCTATGTTCTACCCATACAGCTACTCTGCGCAGCTTGGCAACATTAAGGGACAGCTCCCCGACTCGTCGTACAGAAACTTAAAGCCTTTCGAATACGGCGAAACTGAGCAAGCAAAGATTGCTGCCGGCGAATTTGTATTCCCCCATATTTTTGGCACCGATGACGCCGGTCGTGACTATGCTATCCGTGTTATCTACGGTGCTCGCGTTTCCCTTGCAGTTGGTCTTTTTGCTAGTATCATCGTTCTTATCATCGGCGTTATCTACGGCTCTGTTTCCGGATATTACGGCGGCAAAGTGGATATGGTAATGATGCGTATCGTTGATATCATCTACTCTTTGCCGGACCTTCTTATGATCATCCTTTTCTCGGTTGTACTTAAAAGTGTATTTACCAAAGAGGACGGTTCAAGCATACTTGAGGGTACTCCTCTCGAAACGCTCGGTGTCGGAATGATTAGTATCTTTATCGTGTTTGCCCTTCTCTATTGGGTAAGCATGGCAAGACTTATCCGTGGTCAGATTCTTTCTATCAAGCAGCAGGACTATGTTCTTGCGGCTCGTTCTATCGGTGCATCCGGCAAACATATCATTATGCGCCATATGATCCCCAACTGTATCAGCGTTATCATTATTTCGACAGCGCTTCAGATTCCTTCGGCAATCTTCACCGAAAGCTTCCTTTCTTTCATGGGTCTCGGTGTTGACATGCCCATGCCCTCGCTCGGTTCTCTTGCATCCGATGCGCTTAAAGGCATAAACTCCTATTCGTATCGTTTGATCATCCCGGCAGTTGCTATCTGCCTCATCGTTTTGTCTCTCAACCTGCTTGGCGACGGTCTCCGCGACGCGTTTGACCCTAAGCTTAAGAAATAATCAGAGGTATTTGTATGGAAAAGTTATTAGAAGTAAAAGACCTGCATACCTCATTCTTCACTCCTGCAGGTGAGGTAAAGGCAGTTAACGGCATCTCCTTCTCGCTTGAAAAAGGCAAGGTGCTTGGTATCGTAGGTGAGTCCGGCTCGGGTAAGAGCGTTACCGCCTACTCTATTTTGCAAATTCTTGCTAACCCCGGTAAAATCGTATCGGGCAGCGTAAAACTCAACGGTGAAGAGCTTGTAGGTGCATCCAAGCAAAAGATGAGCACAATTCGCGGCAACAAGATAAGTATCATCTTTCAGGATCCTATGACAAGCCTTAACCCCGTTTACACCATCGGCAATCAGCTTATGGAAGCAATTATGCTTCACACAAAGCGTAATAAAGAGCAAGCGCGTGCGCGCGCTATCGAAATGCTTGAGCTTGTAGGCGTAAATGAGCCTGAAAAGCGTATCAAGCAGTATCCTCACGAATTTTCCGGCGGTATGCGCCAGAGAGTTATGATTGCTATGGCGCTTGCCTGCGAACCCGATATCCTTATTGCTGACGAGCCCACTACCGCACTTGACGTTACAATTCAGGCGCAGATCCTCGACCTTATGAAGGATCTTCAGAAAAAGCTCGGTATGGCAATCATTATGATTACCCATGACCTCGGTGTCGTTGCCGAAATGTGCGATGAAATCATCGTTATGTACGCGGGCGAGGTTTGCGAACGCGGCACTGCTGACGAAGTTTTCTACAATCCGAAGCACGAATACACCCGCGGTTTGCTCCGCTCTATTCCTAAAGTTGACGACAGCGATGAACGCCTTATTCCTATCGGCGGTCACCCCGTTGACCTTCTCAACATGCCTGACGGTTGTCCTTTTGCTCCCCGTTGTGACCGTGCAATGAAGGTTTGTCTTTCTCATAAGGCAAAAGAAATCGTTATCAACAATGACCATGCTTCTGCTTGCTGGTACAACCTCAAGGATGCAATCGAAGCGGGTACACTTACTAAAGAACAAGTAGAGGAGATGTATAATCATGAGTGATAAGAATCTTCTCGAAGTAAAGCATTTAAAGCAATACTTTGATATTCCCACCGGCTTTCTCAAATCTTTGAAGCTTAAAGCCGTTGACGACGTTACTTTCAGCATCAAAGAAGGCGAGACCCTCGGTCTCGTTGGTGAATCCGGCTGCGGTAAAACTACCGTTGGCCGTACCATTCTCCAGCTTTACAAGCCCACCGCAGGTGAGGTTTGGTTTGACGGTCAGCTTATCAAGGGCGAAAAGACCATCCACGAGTTCCGTAAATCGGCACAGATGGTTTTCCAGGACCCTTATTCCTCCCTCGACCCTCGTATGACTGTCAGCGATATTATCGGCGAACCCCTTGACGTACACAAGCTTTATTCCAACAAGGCAGAGCGTGCTGAAAAAATCAAGTACCTCATGGACCTTGTAGGTCTTTCCAGCGAACACGCTTCGCGTTATGCGCATGAGTTTTCGGGCGGTCAGCGTCAGAGAATCGGTATTGCGCGCGCGCTCGCGGTTGACCCTAAATTTATCGTTTGCGACGAGCCTGTTTCCGCGCTTGACGTTTCTATTCAGGCGCAGGTTGTTAACATGTTTGAGGACCTCCAGGCAAAACTCGGTCTTACCTATCTCTTTATCGCGCACGACCTTCTTGTAGTTAAGCATATTTCTACAAGAATTGCCGTAATGTATCTTGGTAAGCTTATTGAAATCGGTCCTGCAAACGAGGTTTATCATGAGCCTATCCACCCATACACTATTTCCCTGCTCTCTGCGGTTCCCGTTCCGGACCCCAACATTGCAAGAGCAAACAAGCGTATTCATCTTGAAGGCGACGTTCCGAGCCCTCTGCATATGCCGAGCGGATGTCCTTTCCGTACAAGATGCCCTCGCGCCTGTGATAAATGTGCAGAGTCAATGCCCGAGCTTCGCGAAATCCGCCCCGGTCATTTCGTTGCCTGCCATTTGGTTGAAGGTTAATTCTGCTTGTATTCAAGCTTAATTAAAAATATTTTTTGGAGGAAAAAACCATGAAAAAGCTTTTGAGCGTATTGCTCGTGCTCGCTATTGTTTTCTCTTTCGCAGCTTGTGGCGGCGACAAGGATAACGGAAGCGAAGCAATGGTTCTCAACGTTGGTGCATATCCTGACACCATCGACCCTGCCCTCAACTCTGCTGTTGACGGCGCTACCTACATCATTCACAACTTTGTTGGTCTTGTAGGTTACGACAAGGAAGGCAACCTCACTCCTATGTGTGCTGCCGAAATTCCTGAAGTTGTTGCTACTGAAGACGGTAAGTTCTCTTACACCTTCACTCTTCGCGACGACCTCAAGTGGAGCGACGGCTCTGCTCTCACCGCTGCTGACTTTGTTTACTCTTGGAACAGAGCAGCTGATCCCGAAACTGCTGCAGACTACAGCTACATGTTCGACGTAATCGACGGCTACGGCACTGACACCCTCAATGTTACTGCATCTGAGGATGGCAAGCAGCTTACTGTAGTTCTCACCTCTAACGTTCCTTACTTCATGGAACTCTGCGCATTCCCCACCTACATGCCCGTTAAGAAGGATGTAGTTGAGGCTAACGGCGATGCTTGGGCTACCAAGGCTGAAACCTACATCGGTAACGGCGCTTATAAGGTAACCGAGTTCACTCAGGCTCAGCTCGTTCTCGAAAAGAACGAAAACTACTGGGATGCTGACAGCGTAGTTACCGACAAGCTTATCTTCGCTTTCAATGACGATGATACTTCCCTTCTCGCTAACTATCAGAACGGCGCATACCTCTTCATCGACTCCGTTCCTCAGGACGAAATCGAAACT
>JAZNOM010000102.1:0-4184 GCA_045580835.1 Eubacteriales bacterium | reverse complement strand
CGCGCAGGCGTTGGCACGCTTACGCTCATAGACAGTGACGCGGTTGCAGAGAGCAACATAAACCGCCAAATTATCGCGCTGCACTCCACTGTTGGTCGCGACAAGGTTGAGGTTGCCGCCGAGCGCATCGCCGACATCAATCCAAGCTGCAAGGTGTTTTGCCACAAAAAATTTGTGCTGCCCGAAAACATGTACGAATTTGACTTTGACAGTTTTGACTACATTGTTGACGCAATTGACACGGTTTCTGCAAAGCTTGCACTTGTGCAGATTGCAGATGAGAAAAACATCCCGATAATATGCTCAATGGGAACCGGCAACAAGCTGAATCCGCTTATGTTTGAGGTGACGGATATCTACAAAACGTCCGTTTGTCCGCTTGCACGGGTCATGCGAACCGAGCTTAAAAAACGCGGTATCAAGAAGCTTAAAGTGCTTTACTCAAAAGAAGAGCCCGTCAAGGTTGAAAACGTGAGTGAGGAGAACCGACGCGCCGTGCCTGCAAGCATTTCGTTTGTTCCCTCTGCGGCAGGACTTATCATCGCAGGCGAAGTTATAAGAGATTTGATAGTTTAGTATAAAAAACCGCTCTTTCGAGCGGTTTTCAGAGTGCTGACAAACACGTCAGATCGCAAGTAAGAAATAAAAGCGAAGGGAATAAATAGAAATAATTTTTCACTTTGTGTAAAAAACAAAATGCGGCAAGGGCTTTTTAAGCCCTTGCCGTTACTTGCTTTTTCGGATTTTTGTCTCTACCGTACACATGTACGCCGACGAAACAAAAATCCAAAAATCTGCCTGCGTTTCTCATCCTCTGGTCAGCCTGATGACTTTGTCATCAGGCTGAGGGTATCGCTGTGCGATACCCTTTTAATTATTTAAATATATAACTGTAATAATTCTTGTTGAGAATCATCGGGGAGTATTTGCGCTTTGCCCAGAGGACGTTGTTCATCTGCTTAACGTACGCCGCAATCTCCTCGTCTGTCGCACTGAATCCCTCGGCAGGTGTAAAACGCTTTGCATCCGCGTTGTACACGCCGTACTTGTTCATCCAACACCAGTTGGGACCGGTGAAAAGCGAGTTGAGAATTACAAGCGGGTCACTGTCGGAGAGAATATCCGTACCCATCATAAGGCGACTGTCGTATTCAAGACCGAACAGATTTGAAACTGTGGGGATAATGTCGATTGACGAGCAGGGTTTGTCAACTATTACGGGTTCTTCCATGCCTGCACAGTAAATGATGATAGAGTTGCGGAGCAGGTCGAGGTTGTCATATACGTCCGCGTCGGTAATGCCGTACAGTTCCTTAAGTTCATCTGCGGTGAGCGCGTACGGATAATGGTCGGCACTCATTACAAATACGGTGTCCTCGAGTTTGCCTGCCGCCTCAAGGGCGTTTACAAGCTCGGTGAGCATAAGCTCAACCTCGTATTGGCAGGCGTGGAAAGCCTTTATGCTGTCCGAAGCGTCGAGATTTTCAACGATATCGCGGTGCTTTTTGGACATCTGGTTGCCACCGAAGTTGTAGTTTGCGTGACCGCTTACCGTCATGTAGTAAATATGGAACGGCTTGTCGGAGTTGATAAAGTACGGAAGCGTAGCCTGCGCCATTTCGTGGTCGCTGCGCGGCCAGCAGTTTCTGATTGTGTCGCCGTTTTCGTTAATCACGTCGTCCTCAAGTCCGTTGCCGATACCGATGTACTCGTAGCCGAGCGCCTTATGCGAAAGGTGGCGGTTGTAATAATCGTAGGTGTGATTGTGGAATGCGTAAACCGTGTAGCCAAGCTTGTTGAACTGCGTTCCCATTGCAAACGGCATGGTGTTGCCGTCAAGCCAGCCGAGGCACTTTGCACTCTGGTGGAAGTTGCCGCTTGTTGCGGCGTATTCGCCCGTAGCGGTAGAGCCGCCCCAAAGCGATGTGTATGAATTTGTGAAAACAAAGCCCTCGTTTGCCATCTTGTAAAGAGTCGGCGTGCGGTCTTTGTCAATGGTTTTGTACGAAAAGCCTTCAAGCGTGAGGAAAATCAGGTTTTTACCCTCAAACATGCCCGTGTATTTGTTTTTCTTTGTCGGGGTAAGGCTTGAAAAATACTCGTGCATTGCCTTGATGTCCTTATCCTTTTCGTTTGCGATAAGGGTTTCAAAGTCGATGTCCATTACGTTGTCGCCGTAAACTATAGGTGCGGGCGGCTCAACCTCGGGAGCGGTGGTTTCGGCATTTTCGCCACCGGTTGTAGCTTCAGGTACGGTCATAAACGGGTTATGCACGGTGTCCTCGGGAAGCTCAATTTCACTGTCGGACGAGCCGAAAAGCGCGGTTTTTACGTCAAGGCGCATGTTTGTGACAACGCCAAAGCGGCGAACCGACTCTTTAGCTTCAAAGGTGCTGTAATAGTAGTGGTAATTTCCGTTACCCACATCCGCTTTGTCAAGTCCCACGATGCCGACTGCAAGCAGGTGGCAGAGGAGCGCGGCAACAAGCAGGTAAATGCGGAATGAGAATGTCGGCGCAAATGCAGGCGCGTATTTTTTAAACTTTACGATAAAGATTATAAGCGGAACAAACAAAAGGACGATGGTAAACCACGTTGCGTTTATCGCGGTGAGCATCATGTCGGTAAATCCGCCCATCGCCTCGCCTGCCATATCCATTATCGAAACGGTGTAATAGTCTCCGAAAATGTTGAAGTATATGCACTGCGAAACAATTACAAGCGTGGTGAGCGTAAGCACCGCAAGCGTGAAAATGCGGTTAGCCTTAAGCGGTAGCAGCAGTGCGATGCCGTTTATCAGAAAGCCGAACGCAAGCGAGAAAAGCAGGATAAGCAGGAGAGTTACAACGGGCAGCCCGTTTCCGAGCGAGTAGTTGAAAACGACCTCCATGTAAAACACGGCAAGCGGAAAGAACAAAAAGAAAAAGAAATTGCGGTGATTTCTCTTGCGTGCGCGCTCGGCGGCGCTGAGCGTCCTTTTCTCGGTTCCTTTGGGAGTTTTTTGGAAAAGAGCATTAAAATTGGGCTCACTTGCAAAAAAATCTTTGATTTTAGCAAAAAGGTTTTTCATGCCTTCTCCTTTCTATTCATCTTCATTAGAATTAATATATGTATTAAGCGTGAATTATATTTTACTACACATTTGCAATTTTTACAACGGATTTACACGAAAAAAATCATATACTTTTGTTTTTTCTCATTTCGCGCGGAGTTTTGCCGTAAAATGCAAATAAAACCTTGCGAAAATATGCAGCAGACGAAAAAGAAAGCCGCGAGCTTATTTCCTCTACCGAAAGGTCGGTGGTTTCAAGCAGCTCCACTGCTTTTTCGGTGCGGATTCGGTTTTTTTCGGTAATCGGCGTGGTGCCGCCTTTCTCGCGAAAGAGGGTGTAAAGCCCTGATTCGCTCATTCCGAGGTGGCGCGAAAGCTCGCCAACGGTGCAATTTATGTTAGCGTGCATGTATGCGCGTGCTCTCGAAAGTATCTCCCTTGCACCGTCGCGCACTGTGGGCGTCATCGTGGGGAGCACCTCGTAGAGCAGACAGTAAAGCAGTCCGACAGTACGGCAGTTTACACGCTTGTCCTCGGAGAGGGAATTGAGAATGTCTTTCGCGCGTTCGTTCATATTAAGCTTTTGCACGCCGTACTCGGTGTTGTGATGCTGCACGAAGGTGTAAAAAGCGTACGAGTCATAGCAAATATTTTCGCCCTCCCAATAGGAGTGGTAACGGCAGTGCGGCGGTGTGTAAAAGACATCGCCTGCAAAAAATTTGTAAAGCGTGCCGTCAACGTCAAAGGTTGCACTGCCGCTTTTGATGTAACCTATGTGGTGGCACAGCGTACCCGATGAATTGTCGGTGTGGTGACGCTGTTTGAAATTGAATGTTGCAAAATAGAAAGAATTGCAGAACTGTATATTATCCATTGCTTAAAACCTACCGTTTTGCGAGTTTTTTTGTAGAATATTACCCATTTTTTACAGTATATCATATCGTAAAGGATGAGTCAATTATTTAATATGGAAGTAGATATATAAATTAATGTTTATCTAATCACTTCAAAATGCAAGCATTTTGAAGTGGAGCAAAACCGTTCGCTCAGCGTGCAAGGTGCTAAAGCACCTGACGACCTAAAGGTCGTGCTCGACCGCACGCGGTTTTTAAGGTGTAAAAAAGCCGGCGCA
>JAZNOM010000101.1:0-15547 GCA_045580835.1 Eubacteriales bacterium | reverse complement strand
CAATAATTGCAGGAGAGTCAAGCGCAACGGTCTTGCCGTTAACGGTCATAGAAGGAGCATCAATCTTAACTACGATTGTAACGTCCTTATTGGAGAGAGTAGCGGTTCTTGTAGCTGCATCCCACTTGATGCCGTCGTTTGTTACGCCGAATGCATTTGCAAGGAATCTTACGGGAAGCATTGTGCGGTTATTACGGTTGATAGGAGCTGCGTCAAGAGTCTGTGCCGCACCGTTGATATAAGCGGTGGTAGAGCCGATTGTAAGTTTAACTTCGGTCTTTTCTACCACGGGAGCAGAGGTGGAAACATAATCCTTTACAGTACCGTTGCCGCCGATTGAAAGCGTGGTCTTTGCTTCAGTAGAAACGATGAGGGTTGCTCCGCTTTCAACATTAACTGTCCAGTGCGTGCCGTTTTTGTCCATAAACACAACGCTGTCGGTAAACGTAACGGTTCTGCCGCTCTTGATTATAATTTCGTTGGTGTCGTATTCCTCGAAGAGAATAATGTTGTCGAAGATAACGTCGTTATCAATGGTAAGAACCTTATCTTTTGCCATCTTCAATGCGCATGCGGGATTGTTTGCGGGAGATGCGTTCTTGTAGTCAACATTATTATAAAAAGAAGTAAAGGTAATAGGTGCGCCTACATCGGCGATGGTGTAGTCAGCACCGATATATGCTTTACCGCTTACGATAACGGTACCGCCCTTTGCAACATTGCTGATAACGCCGTTGCCGCTTGTGGTGCCGAAGAGCTTCTTTGCGGTGTTTGCAGAAATACCGTCATTGCCGTCGCTGCCTGCACCGTAGTTGATAAAGCCGTAACCGGGAGCTTCTGTAATAGAAGTTGCGGTGTTGATAACAACGTTCTTTGCGATGTTTTTAACGCCGTCGCCCTGAATTGCGGAATAAATGCCACCCTCAATGTTGGCAACGCCGCCCTCTTCAACTACGATGGTGTAGTACTGCGAGCCCTTGGACATGCAGGTAACACTGTCGGTGATGGTGAGGGTTGCACCGTCCTTTACTACGATTGTGTTGGGAGCGCTATCGTATTCGTGGAAGAGGATAATGTTGGTGAGAGTGGTGTTGGTTGCAATTGAAAGCTCTGCGTTCTTTGCAAGCTTCATCACACCGGAGGTGGGATTGGTTGCGGGGGTGGGGTTCTGATAATCCATGCCTCCGTACGCGCCGGTGATAACGAATTCGCCGCCGCGTTTTGATTTAATGGTGTAGTCATTGCCGATGTAAAGCTTACCGGAAGCGACGATATAGCCGCCTGCTTCTTTAGTGTGCTCCATAGCACCGGTGTTCTTGTTGTCGATGGACTTCTTTGCGGTAGCCGCGCTCAGACCATCGTTTGTGTCTGCGCCGTTTACATAGTCAACGTATGCAACGATATCATCAGCTGAAACTGTGAGGGCGAGCATGCTGAAAATCAAAAGTGCTGACACGAGTAAAGCTAAAAACTTTTTCATAAAAATTCCTCCTTGAAATATGCAATTTAACCATATTACAAATTGATTTTATCATACAATTTGTACATGGTCAACCACAAAAATGGCATACTTTTTACTGCCTGTTATGAAATTTTAAACATTTTTGATTTCATATTTTTGCTTTTGTTTCATATGTTTTCAGTAAGGTCAAGTAATTTCTTTAAAAGACGTTTTTTTTCATCTTCTCCTAAAAGTGCCAGCATATTGTCCAAAAACTCCTTTGCGGTTTTGAGGTCTGTTTCTTCGTTAAAATTTTTTCCTTTCATTTTTTCCCGTTTCCTTATAAAACTCTCGAGTAGGCGATAGAGGAAAATATGCCCGCAAAACGGGGAGCAGGAACATTTTCCTTGACATTTTTGCGAAATTCCATTATAATGAAAACACGAAAGTATTTTCGTCTAACATTATACAGTGTAAAAATTGGATTGTCAAGAATAAAGACGAAATATTTTTCGCTTTTTGAGGTGAATATGGAGTTTAAAGAAAGAATACGGTTGCTCCGCCGCGAGGCGGGGCTTACGCAAAGGGAGACCGCCGAGAAAATCGGCGTGACCTATCGCACATATCAAAACTACGAGGCAGGGGCGTCAATGCCGCAAAGTTCGGTGCTGTCAAGACTTGCGCGTGCTTTCGGCGTCAGCATGGACATGTTGACGGGCGATGAAAAACCGGCGTCTCCTACTGAAAATGAGGAGCTTAACGAGCTGCTTTCGGAGATGAAGGCGTTGTTCTCCGGCGGCAAACTGCGTGATGAGGACAAGCAATATGTTATAGAAGCATTGACGGAGGCTTTCTGGCGTACAAAGGAGAAGAAAAATGGCTGATTTTGAAAAACTGTATAAAACCGCCGAGGAGCTTTCCTCCTTTTCGCTTCCTAATTATGAGGCACTGCCTGAAATTGAGCTTTACATGGACCAGCTCACCGGCTATCTCAACAAGCTGCTTTGCAAGATATGCAAAAGCGAGGACGGCGCGCCTCTTACGCCGAACCGCATAAACAATTATGTTAAAGACGGGCGAATTGAGCGTCCCGTGCAGAAAAAGTACGGCAAGGACCAGATAGCAATGCTTTACATGCTTTGCTGCACGAAGCAAAACCTTGCGCTGCCCGAAGCATCGGCACTGCTTTCGATGCTTGGAGATGACGGAGTTGAGCCGCTTTATGAGAGTTTTCGCGCTTTGCAGGAGGATATCGTAAAAAACTGTTCGTGTGAGTTGAAAGATACTGCCAAGGATGAGGAAGCGCTCCGCACGAAAGCACTTGAACTGGTGCTTCGCAGCACGGCAGAACGGTTTATAGCCGAGGCTATTATCGCCTCCCTTGCTCCCAAGGAAGAACCCGCAGAGAAAAAAGAAAAGCCCAAAAAGGAAAAGAAGAAAGAAAAATAAAGGTTAGGAATGCAGTGAACGCCACCCCACCTGTCATTCTGAGCGAACGCGAAGAATCTGAAAACCTTGATGGAATCAAGGTTTTTCTAAAGGAGACACGCCTACGGCGTGCAGATCCTTCACTACGTTCAGGATGACAATAAGAAGCTATACAATATTTTATTTAATATTAATACAACTTGAAAAGAGGATACAACTATGGATTACAAAATGAACATTGCAGGCGTGGAGCGCGCGCTTCCGCTTTGCCCGCTTAACGACAAGCTTCAGATTGGCGCGTTCGTTATGTTCGGCGATGTTGAACTTACCGTTGCGTGTGCAAAGGCTTTGCTTGAAAAAGCGCCCGAATACGATGTGCTTATCACTGCCGAGTCAAAGGGAATTCCGCTTGCGTACGAAATGGCAAGACAGCGCGGCGGCGAGCGTTATCTGCTTGCGCGAAAGATGCCAAAGCTTTATATGCGCGACGTTATCAAGTGCGAGGTGCAGTCGATAACTACCGCTGCAAAGCAGGTGCTTTATCTTGACGGCTACGATGCCGACTATATGAAAGGCAAAAAGGTTCTCATCGTTGACGACGTAATCAGCACTGGCGAGTCGCTCAATGCTATTGCAAAGCTTGTCGAGCAGGCAGGCGGCAACATTGTCGGTATGATGGCGGTGCTTGCCGAGGGCGATGCGGCAGAGCGCAACGATATCATCTTCCTTGAAAAGCTCCCGCTTTTCGATGCCGAGGGAAATCCGATATAATACATAAAACCGAGTTCAAGCGAACTCGGTTTTTGATTTACTCTTCTAAACAAAAACAACAAATTTTAAATAAATTTTTTGTTTAGTCTTTACATTTTAAGAAAAATATTATATAATAAATTGTCATACTTTAATTAAATTGGGGGAGCCATGCCGAGATTTTTTGTTTCGAGTGAAAATATTGAACAAAGCTCGGTGTGTATCACCGGCGATGACGCGTGGCATATCGCGCGTTCTCTGCGTATGGCAGTGGGCGAAAGTATCACTGTTTGCGACATGGAGGGGAACGTTTACGAGTGCGCGCTTATTAAAATTACCGATGACTTGGTGACGGCGCGTATTGATAAGAGTTACGCCGCCGAAACCGAAAGCCCCGTGCGCGTTACGCTTTATCAGGCACTGCCCAAGGGCGACAAGATGGACTTTATCGTTCAAAAGTCGGTTGAAGAGGGAGTTTATGCCATTGTTCCGTTTTTTTCGGAGCGTTGCGTGTCGCGCCCTGACGCAAAATCACTTGAGAAAAAGTGTGCGCGTTGGCAGAGAATTGCGCTTGAGGCTGCAAAGCAGTGCGGCAGGGGCATTATTCCGAAGATTTGCAAGCCTCTCGATTTTTCGCAGATGCTTGCCGAGGCGGCTAAAGCTTCGCTCGGATGCTTTTGCTACGAGGGAGAGGGAACCGAGTCTATTAAGAGTATTTTAAGCAACGCAAGAGATGTGAGTGATATTTCGCTTATCGTCGGCAGCGAGGGCGGTTTTTCGCCTAAAGAAGCGGCTGCCGCCGGGGATAGCGGACTTTGCATGACCGCGCTCGGCAGTCGGATACTTCGTGCAGAGAGCGCGCCCGGCTTTGCGCTTGCGTGTATATCATACCAATTTGAGTTATAACAGTGGAGAGACCAAAATGGAAAAGAAACTTACCAAAGAAGAAAAAATGAAAGAAAAAGAAGCGCTTTCAAATGCCGTTACCGGCAAAATGGTAGTGGCGTTTGCGGCACTTATTGTGGCGATTTCAGCCCTTATATATTTCGGAGAGCGCATGATTCTTCCGCCCGTAGCAGTTGCTGCGGCACAGATAGTCACCGGCGTGCTTACTATAGCGGCACTCGTGTGGTACTCTGCAAGCGTAAAGGGCAAAAAGGACTACCGCTTTAAAGTGTTCTCGCCTGCAATGACCTTGGGACTTGCGGCAAGCGCACTTTTTGTAACACTGATGTATCCCACCATTGATGCATCGCGTACAATTATCGCGGTTATTGCCCTCGCGGTGCTTTTCTTTGTATATCAGATTTACCCCGTTGATTTCTTTATCTCGAGCGTTTCCGTTATCTCGGGATGCATTGCGGCAACCGTAATGAACAATCACGGTGTTACTCTTTTTAAGGATTTGATTATTTTTGCGGTTTACGGCGCGGTTATGGCGATTTGCATAAGCGTTTTTGCAAAGCTTGCCAAGTACGGTAAGGTGAAATTCGGCACTAAAACCGTAAGAAAGCCAAGCGGTATGATAAATGCGGCGGTGCTTGCTTCGTTTGCGGCTTCGATTTTAGTGGTGCTCGGCGTGCTTGTGCTTGGCGGATATCTTATGTATCTTATCGCGGCGGCTTGCGTGGTATATTTTGTAATTGCTATAATTTACACAGTAAAACTCATGTAAATTTGTCGAAAATATCAAAAAACATATTGAATTTCTACAAATTATCTATTACAATATAGGTATAAACTAACAAAAAACATAATCTTATTTGCAGAGAGGTATAAATAATGTCAAACAGACTGTTTCAGGGAGTAATTCACCAGATGCGCGATGCCACCGACAGAATTATCGGTGTTATTGACGATAGCGGCGTAGTAATCGCTTGCAGTGAGCTTGGCAAAATCGGCGAAACACGCATCGGCGTGCGTGAGGAGTTGTCTTATAACAGCGACACCGTTGTGCTTGACGGATATACCTACCGCTCACTCGGTCAGAGTAAGCTTGAAAACGTTGTGTTTGTTGAGGGCGACGACAAGAGCGCGGAGAGCACTGCCGCAATTCTCGCAGTTTCTCTTTCCAACATTAAAAATCTCTATGATGAAAAATACGATAAATGCTCGTTTATCAAGAACATAATCCTTGACAACATTCTTCCCAGCGATATTTATATCAAGGGCAAGGAGCTTCGCTTCAATGCTGACGAAAGCCGCGTTGTATTCCTTATCAAGTTCTACGGCAAGTCGGATATGCTCCCGTACGAAATGGTGCAGAACATGTTTCCCGACAAGAACCGCGACTACGTTATCAGCGTAGGCGAAAACGATATCGTTTTGGTTAAGGAAGTCAGCGCAGGTGCTGATACCAAGGAAATCGAAAAGATTGCAAACGGTATCGCACAGACTCTCTCCGCAGAGTTTTACACCAAGGTTGCTATCGGTATCAGTACCGTTGTTGAAAACATCAAGGACCTCGCCCGCGCTTACAAGGAGTCGCAGGTTGCTATTGAGGTTGGCAAGGTATTTGACACCGAAAAGAATATCATCAGCTACGAAAATCTCGGCATCGGAAGACTTATTTATCAGCTTCCGACAACGCTTTGCGAGATGTTCCTTCAGGAAGTATTTAAGAAGGGTTCTATTGAGTCGCTCGACCGCGAAACTCTTATGACCGTTCAGTGCTTCTTTGAAAACAACCTCAATGTTTCGGAGACATCAAGAAAGTTGTTTGTACACAGAAATACTCTCGTATACCGCCTCGAGAAGATTCGCAAGATTACAGGTCTTGACCTTCGCGAGTTTGAGCATGCCATCACCTTTAAGGTAGCGCTCATGGTTAAGAAGTATCTTACAAGCAAGCCTGTTAAGTTTTAAATCACTTTGAGTTGTGGGAACGTGCTTTGGTATGTTCCTGCAATTCTTGCGTAAAGGGGTATTTTTTCGCTACGGCGAAAAGGCGTTTTTTGGAGTTCCCACGGTGGAGAAATTGGAAAATGATAGAATTTAAAAATGTCACAAAGCGCTATCCCGAGGGCAAGGTGGCGCTTGATAATCTTAATTTAAGAATTGAAAACGGCGAGTTTGTTTTCATCATGGGCGACAGCGGTGCGGGCAAAACCACGCTTACAAAGCTGCTCCTCCGTGAGGAAAAGGTAACAGAGGGTGAGCTTTATGTTGACGGCATAAACATCGGCAAGATGCCGCGCTCGCGCGTACCGAAGTACCGCCGCCGTCTTGGCGTTGTGTTTCAGGACTTCAGACTTTTTAAGAAAAAGACGGTTTTTGAAAACGTTGCCTTTGCGCTCCGCATTGTCGGTGGCGTAAACAAAGAGGACATACATAACCGTGTTATGTCCATGCTGAAGATTGTCGGACTTGAGGAAAAGGCAAACAATTTTCCGCACCAGCTTTCGGGTGGCGAGCAGCAGAGAGTTGCGCTTGCACGCGCTATTATAAACAATCCGCATACAATTATCGCAGACGAGCCTACGGGTAACCTTGACCCCAAGCTTTCGATGGAGATAATGCGACTTCTGATACAGATGAGGGAATACGGCAAGACCGTGGTTGTGGTTACTCACGAGGACGAGCTTGCAAAGATGTTCCACCAGCGCATAGTCCGCCTTAAGAACGGTCGCCTTGTTGACGACGGAATTTACGGAGGTGACGTAGAGTGATGCGCATAGCAGATGCTTTTGCACAGGCGATAAAGGGCATGTTCCGCAACGGACTTGTTACCTTCGTCAGCATTTTTGTGCTTATCAGTTGCCTGATTTTTATCGGCAGTTTCTCGATGATTTCCGCAAATATTGACTATAATCTTGACAGCATTACCGAGCTTAACGAAATCGAGATTTTTCTTGATTATGACATAGATGATGCAACCGCGGCAGAGGTCAACGCAAAAATTTCCGCTTTGCCTAACGTGTCAAGCACTACTCTCTACTCAAAAGAGGACGGGCTTGAAGAAATGAAAGCAGAGTTTTTGAACTACGCGGCGCTTTTTGACAACATTACCGAGGAAGAAAATCCGCTTTCGCACAAAATTGTTGTGGTTTACGCTGAAAATACGGGCGTTGCAGACCTTGTTTTCGCTTTGGAGCAGACGGAGTATGTGCGCAAGGTAAACGCGCGACTTGATATTGCGGCTTCGGTTGAGGCACTTCAAAGCGGTATTTCGGTTGTGTTTATTTGGTTTACCGTGCTTTGCGGCGTTGTCTGCATGTTTGTTATCGTCAATACGATAAAGCTTTCGGTTTACTCGCGCCGCGAGGAAATCACTATCATGCGCTACATAGGCGCAAGCCGCACCTATATTTCCGCGCCGTTTGTGCTTGAGGGCGCGTTTATCGGAATTATCGGTGCAACACTTGCGTTCTTTATTGAAAAGCTTGTCTATTCGGGACTTATGAGCTTTGTAGGACAGAAGATGGGCTTTGTAAAGCTTTATGCGTTCAGTGAAATCGCTCCCGAGTTATGTATAATGTTCTTCGGCGTATCGCTTTTCTGCGGTATCGTCGGAAGCCTTGTTTCGCTCGGCAAATATGTTGAGGTTTAAATTTTAGGCATTTCGCACTTTCTACACATTTTGCCTTTTTTGAGGTGTAAAATGAAAAAAACTTTAAAAACTATACTAATACTTTGGCTTGCGGCACTCATGCTTTCAGCGCTTGCACTCACTGCCGTTTTTGCGGCAGGCGTCAGCGCGGATGATTTTGCCGATGACTCCAGGGTAAAAGAATTCCAACAGAATATAAGAGAGCTTGAAAGGCAGCAGCAAGAGCTTGAAAATGACCTTGACAGAGTGAAAGGTGAGCTTTACGATGCGCGCCGTCAGGTCAACAATCTCGACTCGCTTATGACCGCAAATCAGAATTTGCATACCGCCACTGCGGCACTTATTGCGGAGTATGAAAGCCAGATTGCCGCAAAAGAGGCGGAGATTGAAGCGGTAAGCGAGGATATTGCGTTTAAAGAAGCCGAGATTTCGGACACAAAGCAAAAGTTTTTGACCTTTATCCGTGTGCAGTATGAAAACGGCACGCCTTCTATGCTTGAAGCTATCTACGATTCCGACGGGCTCGGCGATATGCTTTCACGCATCGAGTATGTCGGCAGCATGATGGACTATAACTCCGACCTGCTTGAAAACTACACCGCGGAGAAGATTGCGCTTGACAATGTAAAAGCAGGATACGAAAATACTCTTGCCGAGCTTAACGCCGCGCATGACGAAAAGGTGGCTTACGACGAGTCGCTTAAGGAGATAGACGCAGAGCTTGAGGCACAGCGCAGAGAACAGAGCGCTTTGCTCAGAAGTATCGCGGCGGAGGAGCAGAAGCTTCAGGATGAGTACGATGAACTCAGTGCCGCAGAAGAAGCCGAGAGCGCAAGACTTGAAAAGTATCTCCAAGAGCTTGCCGCAAAAAGCCAGAAGGAATACGTCGGCGGCAAGCTTATCTGGCCGGTTGACAGAAGCATTAAGCGTATAAGCAGCTATTACGGCTGGCGAACATACTATTACAGAGGCAGAAAGATTACCGACTTCCACCGCGGAATTGACATTCCGTCTGCTTCGGGTACGGATATTTACGCCGCACAGAGCGGAGAGGTAATTCTTGCATCATGGCATTCAAGCTACGGTAACTACTGTATAGTTGACCACGGCGGCGGAATTTCCACTTTGTATGCACACTGCACCAAGCTTCTTGTAAAGAAGGGGCAAAAGGTGTCGCAGGGCGACCACATCGCAGAGATGGGTTCCACCGGTCAGTCAACGGGACCGCACCTGCACTTTGAGGTGCGTGTAAACGGTCAGCACGAGGACCCGATTGCAAACGGATGGCTCGTGCAGCCTAAATAATCGAAAGGACAGTCAATGAATAAAAAGATTTCGGTTTTCAGCACGGCGGCACTCGTTGTCGCGGTTGCAACCGTAACGTTTTTGTGTACGTTGCTTTTTGGCGGCGGACTTGTTTATGCCGAGGATAGCGGTGCCGCGGTCAGTACGACTGCTGCCACCACCGCACCGGAGGAATCAAGCGAGCCGACCATGGACGAAATGGTTAAGGCAATCAGCCAAAGGGTGACCGAGCTTGCGTATTACTATAGCAAGTATTATGTAGGCAGCGTTGATATTGACGATATCGTAGAGGGCGTTGCAGAGGGCTTCGTTGCCTACAGCGGCGACAAATACGGTCAGTATCATACCGCCGAGGAGTATAAAGAACTCACCGCTGATTATTCGGGTACTTTCGCAGGTATCGGTGTCAGCGTAACCTACAATGCCGACTATTCGGCAATTGAGATTATGAGCGTTTTGCCAAACAGTCCCGCGCTTGAGGCAGGACTGCTTCCCAACGACCTCATCATTGCGGTTGGCGGCGAAAGCGTAGGCTACCTCGGATACAATGAGGCTATCAACCGCATCCGCGGCGAAATCGGTACAACCGTTACCGTTGCAGTTGTAAGAGATGAAGATTTTTCAAAACGCTTTGACGTAACTCTCACTCGCAGAATCGTTGAGGAGCAAACGGTAACATACAAGGAAATTGAAACCGACTTCCTCACACATCCTCTTGCATATATCAGTGTCACAACGTTCAACAACAAAACCCCCGCGCAGTTTAAAAATGCTATCGGCGACGGTATGACGGCAAATGCTCACGGATTTATTATTGATATGCGCAACAACGGCGGCGGCACGCTTTCATCAGTACTTGAAATGCTCGACCTAATTCTCCCCAAGGGACCGATGGTGCGTATTCAGTATAAAAACGGCGAAGAAACAGTTTATGAGTCGGATGCAAGCAGCCTTGAAGTCCCGATAGTCGTTCTTGTAAACGGAAACACCGCGTCGGCTGCAGAGCTTTTCACCTCGTCACTCCGCGACTACGGAAAAGCGTTTGTTGTTGGCGACGTAACCTATGGCAAGGGTACGGTTCAAACTATAATTCCGCTTCGCGGCGGCAGTGCGCTTCGTATTTCCACTTCGATGTATGCGCCCCCGTTCTCGGATAACTTTGAGGGAGTCGGTATCACTCCCGATATAGAGGTTTCTCTTGCAGACGAGTTTAAAAATGTAAACCTCTTCAATCTCGAATACGAAAATGATGCGCAGCTTCAGGCGGCGGTCAACATGTATAAATAATTTTCTGTAAAGGATAGGTATAAAACAATGGCAGCAAAGCAGATGCACTATACAAAAGAGGGTTATCAGGCTCTCGTAGAGGAACTTGAATATTTAAAAACGACACGCCGTGCCGAGGTTAAAGAGGCACTTGCTACCGCACGTTCTTACGGTGACCTTTCGGAAAACAGTGAGTACGATGAGGCAAGAAACGAGCAGGCAAAGGTTGAGTCGAGAATTACCGAGCTTGAGTCGCTTATTATTCACGCAATCGTTGTTGACGAGTCAGAGATTGACCACTCCAAGGTTAGCGTTGGTTCTGTTGTAAAGGTTAAAAAGAAGGGCGAAAAGGAAGAGAAAGAGTATACTCTCGTAAGCTCGAACGAGGTTGACTTCTGGAGCGGTAAGATTTCCGACCAGTCACCCATCGGTGCGGCACTTATCGGTGCACGCGAGGGCGACACCGTTACAGTTGCATCTCCCAACGGCGAATTCCAGCTCAAGATAGTTTCTGTTACAAGATAAGGCTTAAAATTACACGAGGACACTAAAATGGCAGAAAATAATCAGAACAACACAGTTAATTCCACAAGCGAAGTGGCTGTTCGCCGCGAAAAGCTTGCAACTCTTATGGCAGAGGGGCGCAACCCTTTTGTTATTACCTCTTTTGACCAGAATGCCTACAGCGAGGACATCAAGGCTTCGTTTGCAGAGGGCGAAGAGAAAAATGTAAAAATCGCAGGCAGAATCGTTGCAAAGCGCGTTATGGGTAAGGCGTCTTTCATCCAGATTATGGACACAAAGGGCAGAATTCAGTGCTACGTTACACGCGATGACCTCGGTGAAGAGCAGTACGCATACTTTAAGAAGTATGACGTTGGCGATATCGTGGGCATTGCAGGCTTTGTGTTTGTAACCAAGACCGGAGAAATTTCGGTACACGTTAAGGAAATGACTCTGCTTTCAAAGTCGCTCCTTCCTCTTCCCGAAAAGTATCACGGACTTCAGGACACCGACCTCCGTTATAGACAGAGATATGTTGACCTTATCGTAAATCCCGAGGTTAAGCGCAACTTCGTTATCCGCAGCCAGTTTATCAAGCATATGAGAAATTATCTTGATGATATGGGATATATCGAGGTTGAAACCCCCGTACTTAACACCATTGCAGGCGGTGCATCTGCGCGTCCTTTCGTAACTCATCATAACACTCTTGATATTGATATGTACATGCGTATCGCTACCGAGCTTCCGCTCAAGCGCCTTATCATCGGCGGCATGGACAGGGTTTATGAAATCGTCCGCATCTTCCGCAATGAGGGTATGGACCCCAAGCACAACCCCGAGTTTACTTCGATTGAACTTTATCAGGCATATGCCGATTTCCACGATATGATGGATATTGCCGAGGGTATATATACCACTTTTGCTCAAAAGTATTTCGGTACTTACGAGTTTGAGTGGATGGGCGAAAAGATTAATCTTGCTCCTGGCTGGCCGCGCATGACCATGGTAGAAGCGGTTAAAAAGTATGTCGGCATCGACTTTGGTGCAATTACCGATGATGCAGAAGCAGTTGCGGCTGCAAAGGCAATCGGTGTTGAGCTTGCCGATGCTGCTGAAAAGACATGGGGCAATGCGCTCTATGCATGCTTTGACCAGAGAGTTGAAGAGCATCTGGTTCAGCCTACGTTTATTACTATGTATCCTGTTGAGGTTTCTCCTCTTACAAAGAAATCTCCCGAGGATCCCCGCCTTACCGAGCGTTTTGAGTTCTTTATTTGCCACAGCGAAATGGGCAACGCTTATTCAGAGCTTAATGACCCGCTTGACCAGAGAGAACGCTTCATGAAGCAGGTAGAACAGCGTGAACGCGGCGATGATGAAACGGAAATGCTCGATGAGGATTTTCTCACCGCGATGGAATACGGTATGCCTCCCACGGGCGGCATGGGTATGGGCGTTGACCGTGCGGTAATGCTCTTTACAAACTCCGACACCATCCGCGAAGTTATCCTTTTCCCCACAATGAAACCCGAAAACTGATAAAAATAGCATCGGCACCGCCGATGCTATTTTTTATATTTTTAATGCAAAACAAAAAAATTTGTGCTATAATGGTTACAACAAAACATCTCTGCGGAGGAATTTTTAATGTATCTTTCGGAAACAAAAAAGGTGTGGCTTGGCGGCAGAGACGCCAACGTTTATCTTGAGCCGTCGATGGCAAACCGCCACGGCATTATTGCAGGTGCAACCGGTACGGGTAAAACCGTAACGCTTAAGGTGCTTGCCGAGGACTTTTGCGACATGGGTGTTCCCGTTTTTCTTGCCGATATCAAGGGCGACCTTACGGGTATGTGCCGTGCAGGCGAGGAAACCAAGCATATAAAGCGCAGCATCGACACGATGAACATACAAAACTTTGAATACAAGTCTTACCCCGTTCGTTTTTGGGATGTTTACGGCAAAAACGGATTGCCCGTCCGCACAACCGTTTCGGACATGGGCCCCGAGCTTATAAGCCGACTGCTCGGACTCAACGACACGCAAAGCGGCATTATGCGCATTGTGTTCCGCATTGCCGATGACGAAGGACTTTTGTTGCTTGACCTCAAGGATCTGCGCAGCATGATTCAGTATGTCGGCGACAATGCAGATAAATACAAGCTTGAATACGGCAATATCTCCTCGCAGTCGGTGGGCGCGATTTTGCGTACACTGCTTACGCTTGAGGATGAGGGCGGCGATATCTTTTTCGGTGAGCGCGCGCTTGACCTTGCCGATTGGATAAACTGGAGCGAAGACGGGCGCGGTGTGATGAACATTCTCGAATGTCAGGAGCTTTTTAAACATCCTCTGCTTTATGCTACTTTCCTGCTTTGGATGCTCTCCGAGCTTTACGAGCTTTTGCCTGAAGCCGGCGACCTTGAAAAGCCGAAGCTTGCGTTTTTCTTTGATGAGGCGCATCTGCTCTTTGACGAAGCGCCAAAGGCACTTATTGACAAGGTTGAGCAGGTTGCAAGGCTTATCCGTTCCAAGGGTGTAAGCGTTTGGTTTATCACCCAAAATCCGTCGGATATCCCAGAGAGTGTGCTCGGTCAGATTGGTAACCGCGTTCAGCACGCGCTTCGCGCTTATACGCCCAAGGAGCAAAAGGCACTGCGTGCCGCGGCAAGCTCGTTCAGAGAAAACGCGGCGTTTGACACCGAGGAGGCGCTGCAGGCACTTGGCACGGGTGAAGCGCTTGTGTCTGTGCTTGACGAGGACGGCATCCCCACCATTGTAGAGCGCGTTGGTATCCTGCCGCCGCACAGCTCAATGAAAGCGGTTGATGAAAACGATGTTAAAAAGGTAGTCGCTGCAGACGAGCTTCGAGAAAAGTATGCGGTACTTGAGGACCGCGAATCTGCGTATGAAATACTTGCAAAGCAGGTAGAAGAGCGCGCAAAAACCGAGGAAAAAGAGAAAAAGAAAGAAGAAAAGAAGAAAACCGAAAAGAAAAAGTCAACAAAGAAGTCGGCATTTTCTAAAGTTTTTGATTCTGCTGCAAATACCATTGGCAGAGAAGTTGGCAAAAAGCTTGTAAGAGGGCTTTTGGATATTTTGAAATAAGAAAAAACCGTGATAGATTTAAACACTATCACGGTTTTCTTTTTTTAGTTTGCGTTGTTCTTTCATTTTTTCTTTAAAGCGCTCTTTGCGGCTTTCGGATTTTTTGAAAACCTCGTCGTAATGCTCGGTGGCAAACGATGAGCCTTTGAACACGTTGCGAACTGCCGAAAGCGTTGTGTCTGAAACGTGTGAAAACTTAATTCGTCCTATAAACTCGCCGTGCTGCCCGCATTTTGCAAGTGCAACATACAGGTTGCCGCCCTTGGTTACCCACTTTGTTGTTTCAAGCTTTTCGCGGCATGTTGGACAGGGGATTGATGTAAGCGACTTGTCCGCGAAAGCGGCACGCTTGGTCTGGTAAGGGTAGAAAGAGTCAGTGGAAAGCGGATGCTCCCAAAGAGTACCCGAACTGCCGCCGCCGTATGCGGCAATGCCGCCTTTGAGGTCGAGTTTTTGAGCCACAAGTGCAGTATGGTATGCATCGTGCAACGCGTCATGCGCCTCCAGCGTTGGTACAATGCCGAAGTGTTCAAGCGCAAATGCAAGTGAGCGCTGGGATTTTCCGCCGTCGGTCTGTGTATTGAAAATTGTCTGCAAATTGTATGAGTTTTCGCAGATTTCGGTGCCGAGATCCCAAGAAATAAGGTTTTGTCGGAGCACCGGTACGTCGTCAAAGCCCCATGTTATAAGCGTAGGATTTTCGCCGCAAAATGCATCAAACTGTGCAAAAACGGCAGGGAAAATATCTGCCGCGGCAAGCTCCTCTTTGGTTATGCCCGTAAGCTCGCGCACACGCTTGTTGAGTCTTTTATAAAAATGCGGTTTTACGCAAAGCGAAAAATCGCCGATGATCTCGCAGTTTTCATCAAGTTTTATTGCACCGATTTGCATTATCTCGCCCGAAAGCTTTACGCCGTTTTTACCCTTCATTGGTTGAGCCGCGCACATCGGTTGATTCCATTCCATATCAAAAACGATATATGCCATATTTTCCTCACAAATTGTAATACAAAAGACATTATATCATAAATAAACCGAAAATGCTATAGTAAGATAAATTAATGTTTATAAGCACTAAGCGAAAATGATTATCAAACCTGTAGGGGCGATTATTAATCGCCCGAAAAGCCGCCATTAGATGTTTTACAAACGGGCGAATGATATTCGCCCCTACGGATTTGTGCGTTCCAATT
>JAZNOM010000100.1:0-15510 GCA_045580835.1 Eubacteriales bacterium | reverse complement strand
CCGTATTGGTTAACGGTAAGTGCGGGCATGCCCTTATAAAAGTCATCATTATAGGTCGCAAGTACCTCTGCCCCCTGTGCGTGTACTATTTCGCAATAATCAACTGCATCATAGGTTACACCGTTAAATGTAACGCTGTTTTTCTCATTCGGGTAAAGCGTGTCGATCTCCTCGTTCCAGATACCGAACACCTCTTTCAGTTTGCCGCCGGGGAAACCGCCGAGATGACAACGGTCATTTTCGTTTACCATACCGAGCATATAGGTACAAAAGAGCGTGCCGCCGTTCTTGACAAACCGCTCAAGCTTGTTAATCATATTGTCGCTTGTGATATAAAGCATCGGAGCGATGATGATATCGTAGCAGGAAAAATCATAGTCCTCGCCGATAATATCGGTGTTTATTCCACGCTTCCACATGGGATGATAGTGCTTGCTGAGTGTTTCGTGAATCTTTTTATCGTTCTTCTGGAAGCCCTGCGCATTATCAAGCGCCCAGCGGTTTGACCAATCCGAAATCAATGCAACACGGCTTTCGGTCATTGTGCCAAGCACTGCATCAAGCTTTTTAAGTCTTGCACCAACTTCGCTCACTTCTCTGAAAACTCTTGTGTTTTCATTGCCGACATGGTCAACCACCGCACCGTGGAATTTCTCCCACGAGCCTCGGTTCTTACGCCATTGGAAGTAGAGTACCGAGTCGCCGCCATGCGCTACTATCTGCATGGAAGAAAGCATATGTGCGCCGGGACGCTTTAATTTATTGTAATCATGGTGATTTACGTTGCTCGGCGTGCATTCCATCTGCACAAACGGCTTGTGCTTGAGTGAGCGGTTGAGGTCATAACGCATCGACACCTCGCTCGCGCGCAAAATGTCGGATTCGTCACCCTTCCACGTGGGGTACGCATCGTGCGAAACGAAATCCACTTCCTTTGCAAACGCACGGTAATCAAGAACTGTGCTGAATCCCATAAAGTTTGTGGTTATGGGAACGTTGGGGGTGAATTTACGGAGAGGTGCTATTTCATTCTTATAAAAATCAATCGTCTGATCGGTTACAAAACGGCGCCAATCAAGATAAAGACCGTGCACACATCTCTCACCTAAAGGCGACGGAGGGTCGATTTGGCTCCAATCTGTATATGTATGCGCCCAGAACGCACTCCACCACTGTGCATTGAGTTCACGGAGAGTGCCGTATTTTTTCTTAAGCCAAGTGCGGAATGCCTCACGGCAAAGGTCGCAGTGGCATGAGCCGCTATATTCGTTTGAAACGTGCCACGCAATGAGCGCAGGATGATCCTTATAACGCTCGGCAAGCAACGTGTTGATCTGCGTAACTTTTTCTCTGTAAATAGGCGAGGTAAAGCAATGGTTATGGCGCACACCAAACCATCTGCGTTCTCTGTTTTCGGTAACTCTGTTTACCTCGGGGTATTTCTGCGACATCCATGCAGGGCGGGCACCGCTCGGCGTTGCAAGGATCACTCTGCCGCCGTTTGCATAAATATCATCCATCGCTTTATCGAGGAAAGAAAAATCATATTTGCCCTCTTCAGGCTCAAGTGCTGCCCACGCAAAAATGCCGACCGACATCGAATTGCAGTTTGCAAGCTGCATAAGGCGCATATCCTCTTTTAACACTTCGGGATAATCCTGCCACTGGTCGGGATTATAGTCACCGCCGTGAAGGAAGTGCTTATATGTAGGATTTATAAATATCTTTTTCATTCTGACCTCCGAGGTAAATATAACTGTATATATAATTATATAGCAAACATAAATATTAATACAATGCACAAAATATCGCAAATATATGCACAAAATTAAATTGCATATTGATTTCTGTTTTTCGGTGTGATACTCTGTATTTAACTGCTGGTATAAAAATAACGGAGGTAAGCAAAATATGTATGTTAACTGTGCATATCTCGAAGAACCGCATAAAATGATCATAAATACCGACACGCCGCTTTTGGTAACTGCTGTCGGAAACTATCGCATTCACACAAAGAAAGTATTGGAAAACGTTCGCCCAAACGGCAGAGCTGATTATCAGTTGATCTATATCGCAAACGGAAAAATGCATTTGGTTTTGCATGGTAAAAAGCATACTGTTCCGAAAGGAAACATGATACTTTTTCGCCCGGGAGAACCCCAGAATTATTCCATTCGTGCCGAAGACCGTTCAGAAACCTTTTGGGTGCATTTCACCGGAAATCAAGTTGAAAGCATTTTGGCGGACTACGATATACTGCAAGGAAAAAATGTATTTTTTACAGGTATTTCTCATAATTACAAATGGCTTTTTCTACAGATGATACAAGAACTTCAGCTAAAGCGTACCAATTATAGGGATACCATGCCTCTTCAGCTAAAGCTACTTCTCCTTTATATAAGCAGAAACGACGAAAACGGTCAGCTTGTTACTGCAGAGCTTCTTGATGAAGTGGAGAACGCTATGCACTATTTCAACAACAATTTTCACTCCCAGATCGTGATTGAAGACTATGCAAAGCAGCATAATATGACGCCATGTTGGTTTATACAGAACTTCAAAAAAATTACCGGTACTACTCCCATGCAATATATCGTTTCTCTCAGAATCAACAATGCAATGAACTTGCTTGACGACACCGAATATTCTATTGAGAAAATTGCGAACTCCGTAGGTTATGACAACGCACTGTATTTCAGCAGACTGTTCCGAAAGCACGTTGGAATGTCACCGAGAGAATACCGGAAAAGAAACAAAAACTAAAAAAGCACCTATTGGATATCAAGGCAATTACAGACATCCTCCCTATTTCGCAGAGTCAAGCCTACTTCATATTTCCATGAAAAGCACCAGTTACACGCCGCCTCCGAAAAAAATAAAAAGAGCCATATGGCTCTTTTTATTTTTACATTTAAAGTTTGGATATGATTTATTATTTCTTTTCTTCCATTCTCTTTGCAAAACGCTTATCTGCAAGGTCTGCAAACTGCTGAATGATTTTGATTTCCTTTGCTATGTAAGGTCTGCCGTTAAAGCGGTAGAGGTCATGCTGGAACTTTGTGAGGTCGTGAGGTCCTGCGTAGTCGGGATCCTCGATTTCCTTATTATATACGCCCCAAGGCTCGTAGGTCTGCGAGAAGCCCTGAATAAGTCCCCAGTGATAAGAACCAACCTCTTCAAGATAGAAAAGCGGGAAGATTTCGTCTACGTTATTATGAGTAATGCGGTTGAGCCACTCATTATTGATAACGGGTCTGCCCCAGTCTTCCTTAAGTTTCTCAATAAGGCGAACCATGGTCTGGAAAGAACCATAGTAGTGGAATGTAATAATATCGGAAAGTTCGAGTGCGCGCTTCTGAGCAGGTGTAGAAGGCTCAAGATCTGCAGGGTTGTACGCCCATACATCGGCAGTCAAAGGCTGAATGGGGTCATGTGAGCGGATGATTTCAAAGCACTTTTCCATCATAGGAACAGAGAGGTCGCCTCTCTTACCGTTAGAAATCTCGTTCCAAACGTCCCAAATCTGAAGACGCTCGTCCTTTGCATACTTTGCAGCAAGCTCGTCTACCATTTCAAAGAAATGGGGCTGCATATCAGGCTCATCGGGTACCATGTAACCGTGAGTAGTGTAGCCGCCTGCGTGAGGTCCGCGGAATATACCGCTATGATATCCCCAGTCAACGTTCTGTTCGCCGAACTTTGCAGGGATGAACAGTTCCTTCGGCACTGTGCAGTCGTTACCGATTGTAAGCATTACCTTAAGGCCGTATTTATCCGCCAAAGTAATATACTCTTCAAGATTTGCCATAAAGCTGTCATGCTCATAGTACCAAACCTCAAACTGGATAATAGCGCGAACAGCGTTAAGCTTGGTCTTTTGTGCAAGTTCAAACTCGTATTCGACCTGCTTGATTACCTCATCATGCTTATACTTCTGCCACATCGCAATGCGGTTTACGCAGTTTGAAGGGTAACCGTTAAAGCCACGAATCCAAGGCTGCTTATTATACCATTCCCAAGCCTGTTCTTTAGTCCATTGTTGTAACATAGCAGTTTCCTCTCTTAAAACCTATGAGTTAATTGATAGTAGCATAAACTAACTATATAAACAGTTTATCACATTAGTTTCTACATTTACAAGTGTAATAAATTTGTAAATATTCGCAATTTTTTTGTATTTTCGCAGTAACCGTTATATAAAAACTTTGCCGCCAATACCCTCTGCCTGCTCAATAGCCTGCAAAAGTTTTTCTTTTTGAACATAGCGTGCAATGCAATCGACAGCTTCGGCACGCGTTTTATAGCCTAGTGCTTCTCGCATCTGCTGAACACGGTATTTTACAGCTCCGGCAGAGAGGAAACAAAGCTCGCTCATATACTCATAACTGCAACCCGAAAGCAAGCCGTACATAAGCTTCAGATTAATCAAGTCACAATCTGCAAGCACACTTTCAAGCCGCCCTATACCCGATTGATTTGCATTTGCAGGCATAGCATTAACCGCAGGATATTTACCGCTTCCGCTTGTACTTCCGCGGCATTTAAAATCACAATTTACTCGTATCATGACCGTAGACCAGTCGTATTTCAAGCGGTGAATATGCGCTTCTACCATTGCCTTGCCGCAATCATAAAATCCGGTGGAAACAGTAGTTATTCCATCGCCGTACAGTCGGGCAAGTATTGTATTGCCGTGACTGATTATATAAAGCGACGGGTCATATGCGCCTCGTGATTGTAAATACTCAATAAAGGCAATTGCTTGATAGTCATCAGTGCAAACTACCGCATCAAACTCCTCACGCACCTCTAAAAAATCCGCAAAGCTTTGCAAAAGTCCGCCGCGGTCGTAAAAAACACGATAGTCTTCTTTGTCAACATGGCGCGCAAGCATCTGCTCCTTGTTGCGCCCCGCAGCAGAATGCTCGGATGCACCAATCAGGGCAATGCGCCGCTTTCCGTGTTCATGGAGAAATTCTACCAGTTTCTTTGTCGCACTGTCGACATCGCCGCAAACCTGACTGTATACACGCGAAAAGGTAATATCTGACTCGGTAACTGACAAAATCGGATGAATTGCCAAATCTGCAAGCTTTTCGGAAACCTTTTGTAAATAAAGGGTGGAATTGAAGAGAATTATTACCGAAGAATCACTCCCAAGTTTTGCCGCTGCATTGACAAATGCATCAAGGTCGGTATACAGTTTAACGGCAATACGGCGACGCGCGGCCTCGTCATAAATTCCGCGGAGCTTTGTTTCGCACCAATTGTTGTTGCGATAACGCGGATCACAAAGAATCAATAACGCCATCTTAATCCTCCCCCCCTCTTTTTGTATAGAATAACATATTTTCAAAGCAAACACAAGCCGATTTTGGTCAAAATTCCCTGCGAATTTTAACGTATTCCTTTGTCTTGCTCTTGTATTATATTAGTTTTATAATAAAATTGTAAATAATTTTTTTGGAGGAAGAATTATGCGCAAAATTTTACTTCTATGCTTGCTTATTGCTCTATTTGCGGTAATGTGCATTTTTACAGCAAGCGCAAGCGAAAACGTTGCCTTTTTGTCAAGCGGTGCAAGCGGAACAGGCGAAAGTGCAAGCAATCCCGTTGGCACGCTTGCCGATGCTTATGCGGTACTCGGAGACGAGGGCGGTACAATTGTATTTATGGACGAGTATTCCATAAGTGCAAGAATTGACGTACCTACGCACGCGGGTAAAATTACATGGACTTCCGTTTATGGCGATACCGACTACCGTGAGGGCGGTGCGGCATTCACATTTGCAGGTGCTGTCCGTGTCGGCTTTGGCGGCCCCACCGAACTTGATTATATAAATATCAAGGATACAAGTACCGGTGCAGTGCTTGCAGCGAATTTCAATGATCTGACCGTCGGTGCTAATGTAACTACGGTTAATCCTGGCAAGCTTTACCTCATCGGCGGCGCAAACAACGATACTACCGTTGGCGCTTTTGGCGCAGGTAAAACCTGTACTATTGATGTAAAGAGCGGCTCTTACCATACTATTGTTGCATTCAGCCGTACTGTAAACAATGTATCTCACGACGGTACGGTAATTCTTAATATGAGCGGTGACGCTACTGCGGTTTACTGCTATCTCGGTTCAAACGGTACGGCTGCAAAGGCAGGTTCTACCATATTTAATATTACAGATAATGCATCTGTTACAGGTACTCTGTACCTTGCAGGTGCAAATGCAAACACCAACGGTTCTGTTACCGTAAATGCTCGCGGGAATGCAAAGGTAGCGGCAATTCTCCGTTATCTTGCGACCTATTTTCCAAACGGCACACGCACACTCAACTATGAGGAAACCGTAACTCTTCCCGCAAATCTTTCCACCTATTTCAATTCGGTAAATGTAATTGAGCCCGAAGTTCCCGGCGAACCAGATGAACCCGACGTTCCCGAGGTTCCTGCAATTTACGAGGTTGTCTACCTTTCCGAGGGTGCAAGCGGTAACGGCGAGAGTGCATCCGACCCCGTAGGTACTTTTGAAGATGCGTTTGAACATCTTGACTCGGCGACAGGCGGCACTATCGTGCTTGTCGGCACTTATGCGGTTAACACAAACATTCAACTCCCCGATTATACCGGCGAAGTATTGATTACCTCCGTTTACGGCGGCACTGACTACCGTGAGGGCGGTGCGGCTCTTGTCTTCTCCGGTGAGCATCACCTTGCAGTTGGCGGTCCCACCGTGTTTGACGGTATCTGCTTGAAGTGCACAAATGTAGGCACTGCGCAGATTGCCTCAATAGCAGGCAACTTCTTCCCGCTTACCCTCGGCGAGGACGTACAGACAGTAAATGCTTCAGACGAAAATGCAGCTCTCCTCTACATTGTAGGCGGACCTAACAACGATACTGCAAAGGGTGCGCTCGGCGACGGTCAAAGCAGCACTCTCACCATAAAGAGCGGCTCTTATCAGGGTATCACCACATTCAGCCGCAGAATAGCTAACCTTTCACATACCGGCACGATGAATGTAACCGTTAGCGGTGATGTTTATGCAAAGGATGTTTACCTCGGTACAATGGGTACGGCAGCAGCAGGCGGTACGACCGTATTTACAATGGAAGACTCCGCTTCTATCGATACACTCTATCTTGCAAACTATACAAACACCAAGACTAACGGTACTGTTACCGTAACATTAAAGGACGAGGCAGTCGTTGGCGCGCTTGATAAATGCACTGATACATATTTTGTCAATGCAAATGCAAAGACCTTGAATGCTGCGCTTACTGCATCTATTCCTTCTACAGTCAACTTTGACAACATTTCTCTTATTAATGTTGAATATTTAACGCTCACAGACCGCACAGTGGCTAACCTTGCATTTGCAGGTGTAAATGCAATTGATGTAACTGCTTATACTGCCGAAGGTCTGACACTTCCCTATCCCGAAAGTCTTTCGGAGTTTACTTTAACGCTTACCTATATTAACGGCTCTGTCAATACCACCTACACCTACTCTGTTACAGAGGAAAACGGTTCAGCGGTTGCAACACTTATAAGCACAGATAGCTTTGACGGCTCGGTTGTATATGTTGCGGACGGCATGAGCGGAACCGGCTTTGCTCCGAGCGCTCCCTGCGGCTCAATTGAGGCGGCGCATGCCCTGCTTCCAAACGGCGGCACTATCGTTCTTGTAGGTGAAGTTACAATTCCTGTAAAAACAGCTCTTCCCTCCCACACCGGCACAATGACCTACACAAGCGTTTATGACGGCGCAGACTACCGCGAGAGCGGCGCACGCCTTTACTTCCCGAATGGCATTACCGTGCTTCTCGGCGGTGAGGCAGTATTTAAGAACATCAATATCCACACCGACTCTTATGCATACATAACCGCAGGCTTTAATCCTCTAACCTTTGATACAGGTGTCAATATCACTCACACTGAGGAAAACCTCGCAAAGGATTCGGACGAAGTAAACGGTCTCCGTCTTGCCGGTGGCTACAACAATACAACTGCAAATGTAATTACCGATAAAGACGCTACCATCACTCTTAAGAGTGGTTTCTTCCGTCATGTACACGGTTTCTCCCGCTATACCGGCAAGGTACATTATACAGGTACCGCAAACATCGTAGTTGAAGGTACTGCTATTGTCGACGAGCTTATCACCGGCGCAACTCAGGCAGAGAGCACCGCTACTAATGTAAACCTCACTCTCTCGGATAACGCTCGCATCTACAATGTATTTGTAGGCGGTCAGCAAAAAACAAATCTGCTCACAGGTACATTCAACTTTGTCGTTAACGGTGGCGATGTTTATGAAATCGACGCTATGTGTCTTTACACCGCAAAGGACTGCAACTCTATCCTTACCTATGATGTAGCCACTGTTCCCGAAGGTCTTGTAATGCTTGCACAAGTGGCACAGTTAAAGACTATCCAGACATTCTGCGAGCGCGACAATACACACGATTACAGCGCTCCATACGCCAGTGAGTTTGACGAGAGCGTTATGCTCAAAAAATGCTCAATCTGTAACGATATTCAGTTTGTAAGTGAGCTTCCCGCAGGAAGCGGAGACAATGTTGTATTCGTAGCAGAGGGAGGACTTGGCAACGGCTCGCATCCCGCTATTCCCACAAGCGACCTTTATGCTGCATTTGAATCACTCAAAGACAGCGGTGGCACCATTGTTATCATCAATGCGTACACTATCGATACCAACACAACCCAAAAGATTGGCGGCGCGCCCAGCTTCTTCCAGGAACCGAAACACGCAGGAGCTATCACCGTAACAAGTGTTTACGGCGGTGTTGACTACCGTAACAGAGGTGCAAAGTTTATATTTGACGGCAATGTTGACTACAAGCTCTCAGGTCCTGTAACATTTGACAGCATCGTATTCGATGCAACCGAGGGCACTACAAAGAACACTATCGCAGCTCGTTACAACCCCGTTGTGTTCGGCGAGGATGTAGTAATGCTCCGTGACATGGACGATGCATATCAGCTTGATCTCATCGGCGGTTACAACGGCTTCCGTTACACTGATTTTACAGATGTTGAGATTGATGATGAGCTTATCGAAATGGTTAACCCCGCCCGTCCGCTCGAAATCAATCCCGAAACCGGCGACTATACCATTGACCCAAACGACATCACATATGTCGAAAAAGAGGGTGTGGCATCCACATTTTTCCTCCGCAAAGCGGCAGGTGATAACATTAACAAGATGTTTGCTGATATGTACGCGCTCGGACTCAAGCGTCCCGACTGGATCAGCTACGCATGGCGCGGTTACTACGCGCAGTATGACGGATACTCAAAGCAGGTTGGTAACATCCGTGTAAACTACCCCGACTACGACTTTGAAAAGGCACATCAGACAGTTCTTCGCTCCTGCTCGCTTCCCGGCTCCTCCGAGCATCATCTCGGTCTTGCATGTGACTTCCATGACTCTACCGTAAGCGATACCAATCCTCATATGCATTATGACAAGACTCCCGAATGGGCATGGCTCGTTAGAAATGCACATAAGTACGGCTTTATCCTCCGTTTCACTCCCAAGGATACGGCAACCACAGGCTTTATCTATGAAGCATGGCACTTCCGCTATGTGGGCGTAGAGCACGCAACCGCTATTGCAAACCTAAATTCAAACGGTGACCCCGTAGCAAATGCAGATATGCTTGCTACTCCCGAATGGTGTCTTGAGGACTATGCAGGTCTTGTACTCGGTATGTACGACCTTGACTCAAGCGTAACCGTAAACGGCGGTACGTTTGCACATGTTGAGGGCGGCTCACGCGAATGCGACAGCATTGATTTCACAGGTGAAGAAAATGTTGTTATCGGAGAAAACGCAAACGTTATGCCCGAGGGTACAACTTATGATGTTGTATACTTCTCTTATGGTGCAAACGGCGACGGTCAGAGTGCTTCTTCTCCTATCGGCACATTTGAAAAGGCTTATGCACTTCTCGGCAAAGACGGCGGTACACTCGTTTGGATGAACGA
Organism: Eubacteriales bacterium; assembly: GCA_045580835.1. Taxonomy (GTDB): domain Bacteria; phylum Bacillota; class Clostridia; order Oscillospirales; family CAG-272; genus UMGS902. Next base: position 5,501 of record JAZNOM010000100.1, on the reverse strand, counting down.
AGTATCCGTAAGTGCTGCAACCGAGCTTCCTGCACACGAGGGTACTGTAACAATCACAAGCGTTTACGGTGATGTTGACTACCGTGAAAGCGGTGCGGCTCTCAAGTACACCGCAGCTATCCGCGTTTCATTCAACGGTCCTACCGTTGTTGAAAACTTCAAGATTATCAACTCTCACGGCGGCGATCATCTCCTTTGTGCAAACTTCAACGAGCTTACCCTCGGCAACGGCATGATGCTTGTTGACAAAAACGGCGCTGTTGCCAACACACTTACCATAGTTGGCGGCGGTAACAATAACGCAAGCGTAGGCACTCTTGATGCAGGTGAAACAAACACCGTTACTATAAAGAGCGGCACATACAGACAGGTTGTTGCCTTCAGTGCGTATAATACAAACTTCTCGCATGAAGGTACTGTAAATGTAAATATCGGAGGAGATGCAAGCTTTACATCCATTATAATGGGTGCAAAGGCAAGCAGCTCAAAGGGCGGCACAACCGTGCTTACACTTACCGATAATGCATCAGTAGGCACAATCTACCTTGCAAACGGCGACAATACTGCTGTAACTAACGGCACAGTTACTGTATATGCAAAAGATAACTCCTCCATTAATGCATTCAATCACTACAGCACGGCACTGTTTGCTACAGAGGGGGCGCGTTCAATTTACTATGAAGAAACCGCAACTCTTCCCGAAGCACTTACAACCTACTTTGATAACATAACACTTTTTACTCCATCCGAACACACGGGTGATGCAAACGGTGACGGTCAGACCACACTTCTCGATGTAATTCGCACACTTCGCGCTATTACAGATGATAATGTTGAAATCTCAATAGAAGCTGACCTTAACCACGACGGCGAAATTACCTTAGCAGATGTTATTCTTATTATCAAAAAGATTCTCAACAACTAAACACGAAAAATCACCGTATGGCAAATATTTGCCATACGGTGATTTTTACATTTCAATTCCTACGGGGCAATGGTCGCTACCCATGATGTCGGTGAGGATAAAGCTATCCTTAATCTTATCAAAGATGCGATTTGAAACGACGAAATAGTCGATGCGCCAACCTGCATTTTTCTCTCGCGCTTTAAACATATAACTCCACCACGAATACGTCACCTTATCGGGATAGAGCGCACGGAAGGTATCGGTAAAACCGCTTGCAAGCAACTTTGTAAATTTTGCACGCTCTTCATCGGAGAATCCCGCGCTTTGATGATTGGTTTTGGGATTTTTAAGGTCTATCTCCTCGTGTGCTACGTTAAGGTCACCGCAATATATCACAGGCTTTTTTGCATCGAGTGAAATAATATATGCACGAAGTGCGTCCTCCCACTCCATACGGTAGTCAAGGCGCGCAAGTTCGCGTTTTGCGTTTGGAGTATAAACGCAAAGCAGGTAAAAATCCTCATATTCAAGCGTTATCGCCCTGCCCTCGGTGTCATGCTCGGGAACGCCAATGCCATACTGTACACTTATCGGCTTATGCTTTGTGAAAATCGCCGTGCCGGAGTATCCTTTTTTCTCGGCACTGTTCCAATACTGAAAGTATCCGTCGGGGTTAAATTCAGCTTGTCCCTCCTGCATTTTTGTTTCCTGCAAGCAGAAAAAATCTGCATCCTGCTCGTTAAAAAAATCCTCAAAGCCTTTTTCGAGACACGCTCGAAAACCGTTTACATTCCATGATATAAATTTCATAAGTTACCTCTTACAGTGCTGCTAAAATCTCGGCGGCGTTGGTATCGGGTTTCACTTTCGGCATTATGCGTTCGATATTTCCCTTTTCATCAATAACAAAGGTAGTACGTACTACACCCATTGACACCTTGCCGTACAGTTTTTTCTCCTTCCATACGCCATAAGCTTTTATTGCCGTAAGCTCACTATCGGAGAGCAAAATGAACGGCAAATTATACTTTTCGGCAAACTTGATGTGCGACGCCTCGCTGTCCTTGCTGATTCCAATAACTTCAACATTTTTATTCTTAAACTCGGCATATGAGCCTGCAAATGCGCAAGCCTGCCGTGTGCATCCCGGTGTATTATCCTTGGGGTAAAAATATAGCACAACCTTTTTGCCAAGAAAATCCGAAAGTGAAACGGCTTTGCCGTCTTTATCATTTAAAGTAAAGTTTGGAGCTTTCATTCCCACTTCTAACATATTATCACCTCATTTTAATTTTACCATAAATATAATTGACATAGCAAGTAAAAAGCAGTAAAATATATCTATCCGGAGGTATGAATATGAAAATTGCTCTTATTGCTCACGACAAGAAAAAAGACGATATTATTGAACTTGCAAAAAAATATAAGGATGTGCTTGCCGCTCACGAGCTTTACGCTACGGGTACAACCGGCACGCTTATTATGGGCGAAACCGGTCTTAACATATGCAGAATGAAAAGCGGTCCGCTTGGCGGCGACCAGCAAATCGGCGCAATGCTTGCCGAAGGTAACCTTGACCTTATAATCTTTTTGCGTGACCCGCTTACGGCACAGCCGCACGAGCCTGACGTTTCTGCGTTGCTTCGACTTTGCGACGTGCAAAAAATTCCGCTTGCCACAAACACAAGCAGCGGTGAGATCATGCTTCAGGCACTCAAAAACAAAATTTACTTTAAGTAATTCAAAAGCGGTACCGACAAATCGGTACCGCTTTTGTTTATTTTACCACATAGTTTTCGCGTCTTGCAAGTTCTTTTCCTTGCTCGGAAATTATCCAATTATAAAGTATTCTTTCAGGGCTGTCTTTGGCAGCATCCTTGCGGATTACCACATAAAAGTCATTGACATAAGGATACTCGCCGCTTGCGATAGAATCATTTGTGGGAGCAACTCCGTCAACAGAGAGCAGTTTACTGGTATTCAGTTTACCCTGCTCCATATTTGTAAGGTAATAGTATACGGTGTAGCCAAGCGCATCAGCAGAGTTTTCATAATCCGCAACCGCTTCAAGAAGTCCTATCATAGAGCCTATTCGGATGTCAGACGGTGCCTCCATAAGCTCGTCACCGAGATTTACAAGCTTGTCAAAAAGAGTTTGGCTACCACTGTCTTTATTTCGCTGGTACGGGATAATATCATGGTTGCTGCCACCGACTTCGCTCCAATTTTTGATATTTCCTTTATAGATTTCCTCAATTTGCGTCTGCGACAGGTTTTTAACCTCATTTTCAAGACTGCATATAAACACGAGTGCATCCGCACCGATAGCAGTCATTTCAAGCTCTACGCCCTTTTCGTTGCAATATGCCACGGCGTCTTCGCCCATTTCATAAGCAAGCAAAATGTCAAATTTGCCGTCAACAAGAGCCTCATAATTATCTGTAGTTGAGCCTTCAAAAACTATCATCGAAGCCGCTTTTTCGCGGTCGATGCCGAGTACAGTTGCGGTTATCGCTTCGCCAAGCGGCAAATTTGCAAGGCTACCGCCCATTTTTGGATAGTTTTCTTCGGTAAATACAAATCCGCCTTCAAATGTGCTGTCAACCACATCGGTGCATCCTGCGAAGCCAAAGAGAAACATAGTAATTGCAATAAATGCTACAAGTATTTTTTTCATATTCCGATCCTTTCACTCATTATAAAGTCTTAAAACAACATTCATATCCCCGTCATATAGCGTGTTTGAGTTGTCGGTACAAACGCTGTAATATGTTTTTCCGTTAAATGTCTGGCTTTCAATATAGCGGCAACCGTCAAACAGCACCTCATTTGTCACTGTGTCATACAGGTAGTAGCTGTTATATCCGCCAAACATCGTAAACCGCTCGGCAGAGTGAACAAGCGCGTATCTGCCGCCTTCTCCGACAAACGAAACATATCCGTCACCCTCAACTGCAAAAACATCCTTTTTGTCATATGTATCGTAAATATGCAATTGTATAGGTGAAAGTGCTTGCGGAACCTGCGTGGAATAGGAATAGTCATACTCACCGCTGGTATAAACAAGATATCTGCCGTTTGGCGAAAGCTGTGATATGCTTTGCCAATCATCAATCACGGCTAAGGTTTCACCGTTTCCGTCGAAAACGATTGCTTTGCCGTCGTCCGCTTTATGTACATACATATTGTCATCGTAGTAATACTGGTTTGGCATAACGCCGTATTCACGGCTAACAAAGTCCGAGCCGCCGTAAAGGCACTTCCATACAAGCTCTTCACCGTAATAATTGCCGCTGTAATTATTATAATAGCAGATGATTTCTCCGTTCTTCGGCAAGCTGACGGAAACATACTGATTTGTGTCAACATAACCGATGATATTACCGTACCCGTCAAGAATATCAGTACCACCATCAGCACATTTTGCAGTATAGATAATACGGTCACCGCCCGTTGGCGTTGCAAGTGATATTTGCGAATACTTCTTCTCTGTAATGCGGTTGCCGCTTGTATCAATAAGATAACTGTTGCCTTCAAAGTCACTCACATAAGCCGTGCCGCTTTGCTGAAAGTTACTTGTGCTTGAATACGGACCGAAAACAACCTCACCGTCAATATTTATAAAAGAAACTGAATATTTTTCGCCTGTATTCCAACCATATTTAGCAGCAGCCATAAATCCTTGTGTATAAACGCCATAGCTGTCATATCCCGTAAACTCGGTGAGCCTATTGCCGCTGTAATCGTAAAGCGTGCTGATGCTGTTTTGATAATCCTCATCTGTATAGCGTATAATAACAATTACTCCGCCGCCTGCCTGCGACACAGATTCATTCTTGTCAAGTCTGATGCACCACTCTCCGCTCACGGGAATTACCAGTTTCTCCTCTGCATAAGACTCATCCGGAGCATCTTCCCGCTGCTTCATATTTCTTGACACCGTATAATAGCCGAAGCCGTCATATGTTTCTCTGTAGTATATGCCTACGGTCTTGCTTGAAGCATCCATCACTATCTTACCGTCGGTTGTGCAAAAACCGTATGAGGGGTATCCGTTTGTTATTTCATTAGAAGAGTCGTTGTTTGAATACTCCTTATAGTTGCCGATATACGGGATTATCTTTCCGTATTTATCACTTGGAATAAAGTCAGGCGTATACTCCTCATAAAATCTGCCGTGTTGCATATTTCCGCTGAACTCACCGATATCGGGAAGCTCGCCCTGTATCATAAAAACATTACGGAGGACAGTTTCTTCTGTATTTGCGGGTGAATTCACTTGCACGCAGGCGCAAAGTACAAAAATCAAGCTTAAAAGCAATACAATGCGTTTCATAGTGTTCTCCTCCTTATCAGTTCTACTATCATTGTAGCATAGCGTGAGAAATCTGTAAATAAAAACGGGGCAAGTTTAATAAACTTGCCCCCAGAGTGCTGACAAACACGTCAGATCGCAAGTAAGAAATAAAAGCGAAGGGAATAAATAGAAATAATTTTTCACTTTGTGTAAAAAACAAAATGCGGCAAGGGCTTTTTTAGCCCTTGCCGTTACTTGCTTTTTCGGATTTTTGTCTCTACCGTACACATGTACGCC
>JAZNOM010000099.1:0-21514 GCA_045580835.1 Eubacteriales bacterium | reverse complement strand
GCTGTGCTTGCACTTGTTGCAACGTATGAGCTGCTCGGATGTATGCGTCTTGTGGGCAAAGTAAAGCTTACACTCGCATCTATGGTATATTCGGTGCTGACGGTATCGCTTACGCGCGTGTCCGAAGAAGCAAACGGATTTATGAAGATATTCGCCTGCATGACCTTTGTGTATATTTTTATTCTGCTTACCTTCTCACTCTTTGAGAGTGAAAAGCAGAGAGAAAAGCTTCCCGAAATTATGATGGCGGCGGCAACAGTGATATATATCACCTTTGGATTTTCGTCCTTTGTGACGGTAAGAGACCTTTCAAACGGTACGCTCCTTTTCCCGCTTGCATATATCGCGGCGTGGGTGTCGGATACGGGTGCATATTTTGCAGGCGTTAAATTCGGTAAGAGAAAGCTTATTCCCGAGATCAGCCCCAAAAAGACGGTAGAAGGCTTTATCGGCGGACTTTGCTCGTGCGTCGCCGTATTTATGATATACGCGGGATGCGTACATATCTTTGCCAAGGAACTCAGCCCGAACTATATATGGGTTTTCCTCTGCGCGGTTATTCTTTGCATCGCTTCGGTCATAGGCGACCTTATCGCTTCGATGATAAAGAGAAGATATCATATCAAGGACTACAGCCACCTTTTCCCCGGACACGGCGGCGTGCTTGACCGCTTTGACAGTGTAATTGCGGTTGCACCGATTCTTTATATCATGCTTGCTACACCGAATTTGTTAACAATTTTTGGATAAAACTATGGAAAAATCTATTATAGTTCTAGGCTCAAGCGGCTCTGTCGGTACGCAGGCGCTTGATGTCGCACGCGCACATAGCATCCATGTTGAAGCGATTACCGCTGCTAAAAACGTAAAGCTTGCCGAGGAGCAGATACGCGAGTTTAAGCCGCGTTTTTGCGCTATGGCAGACGAGGCGGCGGCAGAGGACCTCAAAGTGCGTGTAAAGGATACGGACACAAAAATTCTCCGCGGTGCAGACGGCATTATCGACTGTATCGGTATGTGTGAGTCTAAAGTAGCGGTAAACTCTATTTTGGGACTTGCGGGTCTTGCGCCCACACTTGCGGCGGCAAAGCGCGGCTTGCGTATTGCTATTGCAAACAAGGAGTCACTTGTTGCTGCAGGTGACATAGTAAAAGCCGAGGTAAAGGCGCACGGAGCAGAACTTATCCCCGTTGACAGCGAGCACAGTGCGATTTTTCAGTGCTTGCACGCAGGTAAGCATAGCGAGGTTAAACGTCTTTGGCTTACCGCTTCAGGCGGCCCATTTTACGGTTATACCGCCGAGCAGCTTCGCGCGGTTACACGCGCCGATGCCTTGAAGCATCCCACGTGGTCAATGGGCGCAAAGATTACCATTGACAGTGCGACACTTATGAATAAAGGACTTGAGGTTATCGAGGCGGTACGTCTTTTCGATGTAAAGCCTTGCCAGATTCAGGTTATCGTTCACCGCGAGAGTATAATTCACAGTGCGGTGGAATATATTGATAATGCTGTAATCGCACAGATGAGTTGTCCTGACATGCGCGAGTGCGTGCAGTTTGCAATCACCTATCCCGACCGCACCGCGGCGGTGATAGAGCCGCTTGACATATTCAAGGTCGGCACGCTTACCTTTAAAGAGGCGGACAGAAAGACCTTTAGGCTACTTGACCTTGCATTTTCGGCTATTGAAGCGGGCGGTCTGCTTCCCGCGGTGTTAAGTAGTGCAAACGAGGCGGCGGTTGCACTTTTCCTTGATGATAAAATCAAGTTCTATCAGATTGCAGAGGTTGTCGAGGAGGCAATGAACGCCTTTACCAATAAGCAAATTTTCACGGCTGACGATGTTTTTGCCGCAGACAAAGAGGTGCGCGCAGGTATCGCAGCCAAGTATTGAGAGGATAAAAGTTGACGGTTTTATTAGTAATTATCGCTATCTTTGCGTTTGGCGTTATGATAGCTATTCACGAATCTGGGCACTTTTTTGTTGCAAGAGCTTGCGGCGTTAAGATTTACGAGTTTTCGCTCGGCATGGGACCGCGCCTTTTTGGATGGGTTGGCAAGGACGAAACAAAGTATAATTTCCGTCTGTTTCCCATCGGCGGCTTTGTTTCAATGAAGGGCGAGGATGAGGACGAGGTCGGCGAGGACTCCTTTTCGGAGAAAAAGCCGTGGCAAAAGTTTTTGATTGTTGCCGCAGGTGCCGTGATGAATCTTTTGCTCGGCTTTATTATCTCACTCGGACTCGTGCTTTCAACAACTCTTGCTTCGAATGTAGTTGGCGAATTTGACAAGGGTGCCGTTTCAAACGAATGGCTCAAAGTCGGCGATGAGATTGTCGAAATAAACGGCTCGGTTGTGCATACTTATGACGATATGCAGTACGAGATTTTGCATGACGGATACGAGCCGCTTGATATGGTGGTTATCCGCGACGGCAAGCGCGTCACTTTAAATGGCGTGCAGTTTCACACCATAGAAGAAAGCGGAGTTGTCTTCGGGCTTCGTGACTTTTTGGTAATGCCTGTGGAGAAAACGGTTGGCAATGTTCTTGTTCACACATGGTACATGGGCGTTTCTACGGTTAAAATGATTTGGGAATCGCTTGTCGACCTTGTCACGGGCAGAGTTGGCATGGAGGCAGTCAGTGGTCCTGTCGGCGTAACCGAGGCGATAGGAACTGCGGCATCAAACGGTGCGTACAGCCTTTTCTATCTGCTTGCCGCGCTCACAATGAACCTCGGCGTGTTCAATCTTTTGCCGTTTCCTGCACTTGACGGCGGCAGACTTGTGTTTATATTATACGAAATGATATTCCGCCGCAAAGTCAGCCCAAAAGTTGAGGGATTTGTGCATTTTATCGGTATAACATTGTTACTTGCGCTAATGGTGTTTGTAACATTTAAGGATGTTGTCGGATTGTTCAGGTAATGACGAGGGTGTTCTTTCTTTAGAAGAAAGAACCAAAGAAAGACTGAAAAATGTTTTTGTGTAGCCATGGCTACAGACAATAAATCTTATAAAAAGGTTTGGAGGTGTCGGAACCTTTCCTAAAAAGGTTCTGACATTTCTCGTGTTCTTTAATGAAAGGGAAATCATGCTTACTGCATATAATCATATGCGCCGCGGCGCAAAAGAAGTAAAAATCGGCAGATTGGCAATAGGCGGCAAAAATCCTATTGCGGTGCAGTCGATGACAAATACAGACACACTTGACCGCGCGGCTACTTACGCGCAGGTCAAAGCACTTGAAGACGCAGGCTGCGACATTGTGCGCATCACTGCCCCAAATACGGAGAGTGTGCAGACCTTTGCATATCTCAAAGAAATGGGCATAAAGGTGCCGCTTGTTGCGGATATCCATTTTGACTATCGCATTGCGCTTGAATGTGCTGCTGCTGGTGTTGACAAAATCCGTATCAACCCCGGAAATATCGGCGATGAATCAAGAGTTAAGCGCGTAGTAGAGGCATGTCAAAAAAACAGCGTGCCGATTCGCATTGGTGTAAACGGCGGTTCGCTTGAAAAAAATATTCTTGCAAAGTACGGCTCTCCCACTGCCGAAGCACTTGCCGAAAGCGCAATGTATCACGCGTCTTTGCTTGAAAAATTTGATTTTGACAATATAGTTCTTTCGGTAAAATCCTCCGATGTTGCGGCTATGTCAAGCGCAAATGAGATTCTTGCCGACCGTTGCAATTATCCGTTACATATCGGCGTAACCGAGGCAGGCGGCGGCAGTATCGGACTTGTCAAGGGCGCAATAGGCATCGGCGGCACGCTGATGCGCGGTATCGGCGACACTATCCGTGTTTCACTTACTGCAAATCCGCTTGATGAGGTCGAGGCGGCGCATCAGATTCTCTCCGCACTCGGTATGAGCAGCCGACGCAGAATGAACATTGTTTCATGTCCGACCTGCGGCAGAACAAAGATTGACCTTATCGCTCTTGCAAAAGAGTTTGAAGATGCGGCACGCCGCGAAGGATTGCTTGAAAAGGATATCAAGGTTGCGCTTATGGGTTGCGTTGTAAACGGTCCGGGCGAAGCGCGCGAGGCTGACATCGGCATTGCAGGCGGTATTGGCGAAGCTGTGCTGATTAAAAAAGGTGAGGTCGTTGAAAAAATCTCCGAGGGAGATATCATTACCCGCCTTGTTGATGAAATTAAGAAAATGTAAAAAAATATCAGCCTTTCGGCTGATATTTTTTTTATTTTTTCTTGCGTATAATCTTTCTTACAACAAGCACTACTGCGAGTACAAGCACCGCAATTACTGCAAGCAGTACAAATGTAAAAATGTTGGCGCCTCTCAAAAGCTTAACGGGATTAAGGCTTGAATAAACTACCTTTCGTCCATCGGGCGCCGAGTAGTTTTCGCTTATTTCGCCGTCCATTTCTTTAAGGTATGACGAAATTGCGTACCATTCTTTAAGCTTTACGCCGTCTTTATCTGTGATGACATAGCTCGCGAGGTCTTTTACTTCAATCGGATTGCCGTTTTCATCGCGCGGAGTAATCGAGATAAGTCCAAAAGATGTGCTTTCAACCGTGCCGAGCATCTGACCGCAGTACATACCCGTTACAACTCTGTAAAGCTTGTCGTTTTCAATTTTTTCCAAAGTGCCGTCTGCGCGGCGGAGCATTGCATAATCAACCTTGTTGAAAATCATGCGGTTTGTGTTAAACGAATACTCAACACCCGCGAAATAGAGCTGCGCACTCTTCATCAGCGGCTGAACGGATGCGTCAACCTCAAGCGCGGTTTTAAGGTCTTTTCCTGTTAGGTAAATCGCAATAAGTTCGCCCTCGGTGCCAACTCCAAGTGAAGCCGCATTAAACACATCGGATACGGTCACGTCGCCGAGCGGCAGAGTTTCGCGTAAAACGCCTGCGGCAGTAAGCGCAACATCAACTGCCTTGCCGCTTGCTTTTTCTGCCGCCCACTTGTACGCATCAGAGAAAACGTTGCCAAGCGTTGACTCGTGCTGTGTAGCCTTAACCTTCTTAACAGTTTCAAATTCGTAGGGGTTATTCAAGAGCACTTCGTCAAATGAAAAGCCGTAGTTTGAAAGGTAGTTTTCCTCAACTTCGGTCTTGTAGCCCTCTACAAGAGCGGCGATTTCGGCATCATCTGTCACGTTTTCGTCTATAGGAACAAGAGTGTAGTCTTTAAGTGATGCGGTACCGTCGTCGAAAGTGAAGTTTACAACACCAAGATTTCTGCCGTATTCGCCTGCCGAAACAATGTATGTGTCGTTTACAACGATAGGCTCTCTTAAGGTGGTGTGCGTATGTCCCGATACGATAACGTCAATGCCGTTTACCTCTTTGGCAAGTTCAAAATCTTCGCCTTCGCCGTCATCGGTGCCGCTATGTGAAAGGCAGATAACCACCGGTTCTGCGCCATATGTATCAATACAGAATTTTACAGCGTCATCAACAACTCTTTGTGCCGTTTCGACAGGGGAGTGCAAAACCATGCCCGAGTTTGGCGCACAGTCGTCAGCATCATATCCAAATATGCCGAAAACAACGAAGTAGACACCGCCGCGCTCAATTACTGTAAATCTTTTAACACCGTAATTATTAAGCGCGCCGAGCATTTCTGTGTTATCATCGGCAGGCAGATAGTTTGCTTCGACAATTTCAGGCAGAGCATCGCCGCTTTCTTTTGCGGCGTTTAGCATCGAAATCAGACCGCTCGGCAGATAGTCAAATTCATGGTTGCCGAATGTGGTTACGTCATAGCCCATTTTGCCCATTATGCGAAGTTCGATAGCCGAGGTGGGGTACGCGGTCTGGAAAAGTGAACCCATTGCAAAGTCGCCGCCATCAACAAGTATGGCATCGGGATATTTTTCCTTTTGCTCGTTTATAACGGTCATAAGGCGCGCATATCCGCCGTATTCGCCGCCGTCTTCATCGCGTGACGGGAGCAGATGTGAGTGCAGGTCGTGAGTGAACAGCACGGTTACATCCTTTGCCGATGCCGCAAAGCAAAGCATAAGCGCAAGAATAAATGCAATCGCAAGTGTAATTAAGCGTTTCATGTTTTAACCTCATAAAGTATTTTTTTAATTATATCATAGATTTAAAGAAAATTCTACATTATTGTGGTATAATGAAATCACTGCAAAATCAAAAAATATCAATTGTCCGATTTATGGGACAACCTACGTGTTATAATGTAAAAAAGGAGGAGACTACCATGTACGACATTTTAGGAAATTTAAACGATGCACAGCGCGAGGCGGTTACCTCCACCGAGGGGTATGTGCGCGTTATCGCAGGCGCGGGAAGCGGTAAGACCCGTGCGCTTTCGCACCGCTTTGCATATCTTGTTAACGAAATGGGCATTTTGCCCGGCAATATCCTTTGCGTTACATTTACCAATAAATCTGCAAATGAGATGCGCCGCCGCATACACAACCTTACGGGCGATAATGATACGGGATATATCAACACATTTCACGGTTTTTGTGTTTCGGTTTTGCAGGAGGATAGCTATGCCGTGCAGTATCCCAAAAGCTTTATTGTGCTTGACAACTCCGATATCGACGCGATGCTCGCCATTATTTATGAGGAGAGAGGTCTTACTCTCCGCGACATGACGTTTTCAAATGCACGCGATATGATAGAGATACGCAAGTGCATAAAAGAGCCGCGCTATTATCTTGATATGGTTACAATGTCGCTTGATACTCTCCGTGAGAAGTATGAAAATGCGTCAAACGCGTCCGACATTATCTTTTACGGCTACCTATATCAGGAGAAAAAGTGTTTTGCGCTTGACTACAATGACCTCATTATGTTTTCACTTTACATATTTGACGAAAACAAGGATATAAAGCTCAAATGGCAAAAGCGACTTGAGTATATAATGATAGATGAGTTTCAGGATATTGACCCGCTTCAATACCGACTTATGGAGGTACTTCAGGGCTATCACAAGAATCTGTTTATCGTGGGCGACCCCGATCAGACGATTTACACCTGGCGTGGTGCAAACGTGCGCTATCTGCTTGATTTTGACAAGGAGTTTTCGAATGTCAAAACGGTAATGATGATGCAGAATTATCGCTCAACTCCCGAAATACTAACGGTTGCAAATTCGCTTATTGACAAAAACAAAAACCGTATTGACAAGCGGCTTATACCAACTCTTGCAAGCGGTGAGCGTGTGGTTTGTCACCATGGAGAGAACTCGGATGTCGAGGCCCTTTGGATTGCAGAGGAGATAAAAAAGCTGCATCAAAATGGCGTTGCGTACCGCGACATCACCGTGCTTTACCGCGCGCATTACGTTACCCGAGCTATTGAAGAAGCCTTTTTAAAAGAGCAGATTCCGTACACGATTTACAGCGGTGTGCAATTTTTTAACCGTATGGAGATAAAGGACGCGCTTTCCTATCTGCGCATGATTGCATACAAGGATGATTTGTCTTTTGCGCGTATTGCAAATGTGCCAAAACGCAATATCGGCAAGAGAAGAATGCAGTTTTTAACCGATTTTGCCGAGGCAAACGGCACCTCTCTTTACGATGCACTTGTTATAAATCTCGATAATGAGATTTTCAAAGGTACAAAGGCGCAAAAGTTTGTAGAGCTTATCGAAAAGTTAGCCGCACAGTATGAGGACAGACAGATTTCGGAGGTGCTTGCGGCAATTTTAAATGAGAGCGGCTACGAAAAAATGCTTCGCACCGAGGGAGCGCAGGACAGGCTGGACAATCTTGCCGAGCTTAAACAGGCCGTGCATGAGTATGAGATTTCATGCGGGGAAGAAAGTACGCTTACACACTATCTTGCGCATATTGCACTGTTTACCAATAGCGATGCGGAGGACACGGGTGATAAGGTAAAACTTATGACCGTGCATACCGCAAAGGGACTTGAATTTAAGTATGTATTTCTCGCCGCGATGAACGAGGGAGTGTTCCCGACACGCAAAACGCAGACCTGTGAAGCAATGGAGGAGGAACGCCGCCTTGCGTTTGTAGCGGTGACGCGTGCCGAAAAAATGCTCTATATCACTGAGGCGGAGGGGCGAAATTTTGACGGAACTCCGCGCTATCCGTCGCGCTTTGTTTTGGACATAGACAGTGAACTTTTAAACTTTGTACCGCCGCCGCGCGATACTCTCGTGGCAGAAGCAAAGCATTATATCGAAAACAGCGGGAAATTTCTTAAAAGCGGTAGTGAAGAAAATCTTATTGCCGTTGGCAGTCGCATAAAGCATGCGATTTTAGGCAAAGGCACCGTAGTTGACATTGATTTAAACCGAGGCGCGTATATGGTACAGTTCGACGGCATTGATACTCCGCGCGCAATATCGCAAAGAGTAAAGCTGGATATTTTATAAAAAGCCGATGCAAAAGCATCGGCTTAATGTTTATGGTAGTAAATCGGAATCCACAAACCCGTAGGGCAGGGGCTTGCTTCTGCCGCCTGTACTTTATCTTAACTCCATCAAAATATTTTCTTCTCTATGTGCATCTATGCGAGAATATTTGCCTTTTTCGCCTATTTCAAGCAGAGTTCCTACATGGAAATACCCAAATATAAACGGTGGTACATGCGTTACGATATCGTCTATGTTGCGAATAACGGTAAAGCGCTCCCACCGTTTTTTTATTTCTGCGTTTTTTATCCCCCACAGCACTCGCGGACAGCCAAAGCCGTACCCCTCGATTTTTTCTCGTATGTCAGGGCGATATGTCCACACGTATTCATGGCAAAGCACGGCTATTGCTGCACCGTGCGAGTATCCCACGATTATAATTTTTTTGATGCTTTTGTCGTTTATATATTCTTTTATTCTCGGCTTTATCAATTCCCAAACCTCAAGAAAGCCTTTGTGTACAAACAGTTTTCCGTATGCTCTTGCAGGAAAGTTAAAATTGCTTTTCCAATCGGTAACACCAACCGATTTTTCAAAAAATATGTAGAGCGTGTTTATTTCTCTGCGAAGCGCGTAGTTTGCACAACATCCAACCGCAGCATATTTTGTATTGATACATTCGTAGAATAATTGATATAAGTTCATACAGTAAATATATGCGAAAAAGTGAAGCGGTATTATGAAAAATCATATATTCGCTCTTGACAATCACTTGACCGTGTGATATAATCATATTGACAATGAATTTGAATTGGAGGTGACGAGATGTCCGCAACCTTTCCGGGAACAACGATAGAAGCTACAAAACTTGAAAAGGGAAGTACAAAGTCGCTGTTTGACGGAATCTTTGCAACAGGAGGAATTACACTTTCACAAGTCTCGATAATGACGGGGCTTGAACCCTATCTTATACAGAACTGGGTTAAGCGAGGATTTGTCACACACCCAACCGGTAGAGTGTACTCACGCGAGCAGTTTGCTCGAATAATCATTATAAATATGCTGCGTGAGTCTTTACAAATTGAGCGAATATGTACATTGATACATGTAATCGGCGGAAAGCCGGATGACAGAAGCGACGACCTTATTGGCGATGATGTTCTTTATCACAAATACGTGGATATGCTTGCCGAGGGAAACATAAATATTATGGATGAAAAGTCTGTAGAAAAAGCCGTTAGCTGCGCAACAAGGGATATTGATACGCGTGAGCCGCAACAAATCAAGCAGCTTGCAAAGATATTAAAGGCTATGCTGTATGCACATACGGCGTCGGAACTTAAAAATCTGTCGGCTGAAATACTGTCAGAACTGTAATAGTCTTCAGAAAGGAATAGCAGTATGTTTATAATTGATTTTTGGAATTCACTTGACTTTGCAACGCAGGTGTTTTATTGCATTGCAATACCTTCAACGCTTGTATTGCTTATACAGACTGTGCTAATGTTTATCGGAATCGGCGATGATGCAGACGGTGATATCGACGTGGAAGCCGGCGACATTGACGGCGATATCGGCGATGATATTTACGATTTGAACGATGCCGCCGGACTTGACGGACTTCGCATTTTCACCGTACGCGGAATAATAGCGTTCTTTGTGGTGTTCGGCTGGGTTGGTATAGCAATGAACGGTGCAGGCGCGCCTATATTTGCCACAATTCCCGTAGCTGTTGTCAGCGGCTTTGCCATGATGGTGCTTATTGCATTCTTGCTTCGTGCCGTAATGAAACTGCGTAGCGACGGAAATACTGATAATCGCAACGCCATTGGCACTGCAGGCAAGGTACATCTTACAATTCCTCCTTCGCGTAGCGGAGAGGGTAAGGTACATATTATGCTTCAAGGCGCGTACGTTGAGCGAAATGCAGTTACCGACAGTGAAGAAGCGCTTGTCACCGGCAGCGAAGTGGTAGTTGTCGGCGTAAGCGGGCAGACCGACCTTATTGTTAAGAAAAAATAATTTAAATACAGGAGGAAAACTATGAAACCCGAAATCATCTTTTTAATCTGTGCAGTTGTGCTTGTACTTGTATCTTTCCTTGCATGGATATGCTCAAGATACAAGAAATGTCCCTCTGACAAAATCATGGTAGTTTACGGCTCCATTGGTAAAAACAAGGACGGCACCAACCGCAGCGCAAAGTGTATCCACGGCGGTGCAGAATTTGTAATCCCCGTGTTCCAGTCGTATGCATACCTCGACCTGACACCTATTTCGATTCAGGTTGACCTTAAAAATGCACTTTCCAAGCAGAATATCCGTATTGACGTACCCTCGCGTTTTACCGTTGGTATTTCTACCGAACCCGGTGTTATGCAGAACGCGGCAGAGCGACTGCTCGGACTTCAGCTTTCCGAGATTCAGGAGCTTGCAAAGGATATCATTTTCGGTCAGCTTCGTCTTATCATTGCAACCATGGATATTGAGGAAATCAATACCGACCGTGATAAGTTCCTTGCGGCTGTAAGCAGCAACGTAGAAACCGAACTTAAGAAAATCGGTCTCCGTCTTATTAACGTAAACGTTACCGACATCAGCGACGAGTCCGGATATATAGCAGCACTTGGTAAAGAGGCTGCTGCAAAGGCTATCAACGATGCTAAAAAGAGTGTTGCAGAGCAGGATAGAGACGGTTCTATCGGTGAAGCAAATGCGAGAATGGACCAGCGTATCAAGGTTTCCGAGGCTGATTCTATTGCAATTCAGGGTGAAAATGAAGCCAAGATGAAGATTGCAATGAGTGAAGCGGCACTTCGCGAAAAAGAGGCAGAAGCACTCAAAATTGCAACTACTGCTGAAAAGATTCAGGCTGCAAAGGCTCTTGAAGAGTCCTATGCTGCAGAGCAGGCTGCTGAACAGGCAAGACGTGCAAAAGAACTTGCAACCCTTGAAGCGGATATAATCGTTCGTGCAGAAGCAAAGAAAAAGGAAATGGAGCTTGCAGCAGAAGCAGAAGCAGAGCAGACTCGCAGAAGAGCGCAGGGTGAAGCAGACGCTATCTATGCAAAGATGCAGGCAGAGGCGCGCGGCGTTGAAGAAATCCTTAAAAAGCAGGCGGCAGGTTTTGCAGAAATCGTAAAATCCGCAGGCGGCGATGCTGACGCGGCGCTCAAACTCCTTATCGCAGATAAGCTTGAAGAGCTTATGCGTGTTCAGGTAGACGCAATTAAGAATATCAAGATTGACAAGGTTACCGTTTGGGACGGCGGTCAGGGCGGCGACGGCAAGACCTCCACTGCAAACTTTATTTCAGGCATGATGAAGTCTGTGCCCCCTCTCAATGAGGTGTTTGCAATGGCAGGTATGCAGCTTCCCACGCTTCTCGGTGAAAAGCTTCCCGAAGAGGCAGAAACTCCCAAAGAAGAAACCGTTACCGAAGAATAAAAACAAAAAAGCACCGAAAGGTGCTTTTTGTTTTACGAGAGCGTTCTTTCTTAAAAAGAAAGAACCAAAGAAAAACTGTAAAATATTTTATAATTAGCTATGGCTACAGGTAATTTGTTTTTACAAAAAAAGGTTCTGACATTGTTCCTCTGTTCGTTTATTCCACAATTTTTCCATCCGTTGAAATCGTTACAACCTGCCATGGAATAAACTTGCTGCTTGCCATGAGTGCGCGCTTTACAGCATTTTCAATGCCGCCGCAACAAGGAACTTCCATTCGCACGATTTTAACGCTTTTTATGTTGTTATTTTGGATAATCGCAGTCAGCTTTTCGGAGTAGTCGCCTTCGTCAAGCTTGGGACAGCCGATAAGCGTGATGTGATTTCTGATAAATTCATTGTGGAAATTTCCGTATGCAAACGCGGTGCAGTCGGCGGCGACAAGCAGGTTTGCTTCGTCAAAATAGGGCGCGTTTACTGGGACAAGCTTTATCTGCACCGGCCATTGCATAAGCTGACTTGTTACGGTCTCCGCAGGTGCCGCGTTTGCGGAGTCGCGCTTGATGACTTTTGAATTTGTACCGGGGCAACCGCAGGGCAGTGGCTTCGCCGCTTTTTTCTTTGCTTCAAGAACGGCAGCCTCGTTGTATGCAGGTGCCTCTCTTTCTTCAAATGTAATTGCACCGGTTGGGCATGCAGGCAGACAGTCGCCAAGGCCGTCGCAGTAGTCCTCTCTTGTTAGCTTAGCTTTGCCGTTTACCATTTGTATCGCGCCTTCGTGGCATGCCGCCGCGCACGCTCCGCAGCCATTGCACTTTTCTTTGTCTATCTTAATAATTTTTCTAATCATTGTTGCGTTCTCCTCTTGAAGTTGTGAGTTTATTGTAGTACAATAAACTTACAATGTATGTTGAATTTTCAACAAATGGAGCTTTGTATGCAAAAATACTTTGAAGTTTTAAGAAGATGTCCGCTTTTTGATGATATAGCCGATAATGAAATAGGCGGCATGCTTGGCTGCCTTGGCGCAAGGGTTGTGAGTTATCACAAAGGCGAATTTATAATTGCTGAAGGTGACGATGCGCACTACGTCGGCGTGTTGCTGTCCGGCGAGGCGCAGATTGAGCAGACGGATTATTATGGAAATCGCAGTATAGTTTCAGATATTGCGCTGTCGGAGCTTTTTGGCGAAACTTTTGCACTTTCCGGCATAGATAAGATGCCATTGGATATCGTTGCAAAGGAGAATACGGAGGTAATGTTTTTTGACAGTATGTGCGTGTCAAGGACATGCGCAAGGGCTTGCGCACATCATCAACAGATAATATTCAATCTTATGCACATATTGGCTGATAAAAACCTCGTCTTTCACAGAAAGTTAGAGATAACCTCAAAGCGTACTACGCGCGAAAAACTTATGGCATATCTTACAATGTGTGCAAAGCAAAGCGGCAAAAGTACTTTTGAAATTCCTTTTGACCGTCAGGAACTTGCAGATTATCTTACAGTTGACCGCAGCGGACTTTCGGCAGAGATAAGCAAACTTCGCCGTGAGGGAACATTGAGGTGCGAAAAAAACAAGTTTACTTTGCTGTGAAACAAGACATTCTATCATAAGAGGTGATAGAATGTCTTATTTTAATTATCATGCTACCGCAAAAAAGCTTATTGCCGAGGGAAAACTGAAAGGTTATTATTTTACAGACAGATATAAAAACATCTCCCCTGCGCTTGTGTTGATTTTCGATGACTATGCACACCCCGTAATGCCCATCCGCGAGCATAGGTTTGATGAATATATGCAGCTTTTGAAAAGGTAAATTAAAGTTTACGCGAGTAAAATTTCGTAAAAAAGGCGGACATGCGCCGGCTTTTTTACACCTTAAAAACCGCGCGCGGTGAGCGCGGCGCGAGCGAACGGTTTTGCTCCACTTCAAAATGCTTGCATTTTGAAGTGATTAGATAAACATTAATTTTTCTTTCTATTGCTTTTTTTCTCTATTAGTTATATAATATAATCGTTATATTATATCTTTATTTAGGAGGAACGATGATGAAAGCAGTTAAGCAAGTACGCAAAGCGATTATTCCTGCGGCAGGACTTGGCACAAGAATGCTCCCCATCTCGAGGGCGGTGCCTAAAGAAATGCTGCCCATTATGGATTATCCCGCCCTCTATTACCTTGTTAAGGAGGCGGCAGACAGCGGAATTACCGACGTGCTCATTATCACCGGCCGTGACAAGAACGCAATGGAGGAGTTTTTCGACTACTCCCCCGAGTACGATGCGGCACTCACTAGCAAGGGCAGAGATGAAGATGTCAAACTTCTTCACGAAATCTGCGACATGGTAAATGTTTATTTCCTGCGTCAGAAGGAGCCGAAAGGACTTGGACACGCGGTGCTCCGCGCAAAGGACTTTGTCGGCGACGAGCCTTTTGCAATTCTCTACGGCGACGACATTATTTTTTCAAAGCGTCCGGTAGTGCAGCAGCTTATTGATACATACGAAAAGTACGGGCTCAGCGCTGTCGGCGTAAAGGAAGTTCCTACCGAGCAGCTTGCAAAATACTGCTCGATGAAGGCGCAGAAAATTGAGGATGGCGATGGCGAGTATTATGTTGACGACATGATTGAAAAGCCAAAGCCGGGCGAAGAATTTTCTAACCTTGCGATTTTGGGACGAGTTTTGCTTACCCCCGAGATATTCCAGATTTTAGAGAATACCGAACCGGGTGCGGGCGGCGAAATTCAGCTTACCGACGCAATGGCAGCATATGCGCGCGCCTACGGCGTAACCGCAAAGATTTTTGAGGGAGACAGATACGATATCGGCTCAAAGCTCGGCTTTGCCAAGGCTAACTTCGTAAAGGCGCTTGAGCATCCCGAGACCCGCGAGGAATTTGCAAAATTCGTTAAGGAGTATTTGAAGTAATGGAAAGAGTATCAAAAGAAAACTACTACCTCGATATAGCACAAACGGTTTCCGAGCGTGCGACATGTCTTCGCCGCCGCTTCGGTTCGATTATCGTTAAAAACGATGTTATAGTTTCTACAGGCTACAACGGCGCACCGCGCGGTCGCAAAAACTGCACCGACCTTGCTTCCTGCCATCGCGAGGAGCTTGGTATTCCGCGCGGCGAGAGATACGAGCTTTGCCGCTCCATTCACTCGGAGGCTAATGCGATTATCGCCGCTTCGCGCAACGACATGCTCGGCTCGACTCTTTACATGTGCTGCACCGCACCGCTCACGGGTGAAATTCTCCCCGACACATCAAACTGCATGATGTGCAAGCGCATGATTATAAACGCAGGTATTGAGTGGGTGGTTATCCGCGATACTAAAGAAACATACCGTAAGATTCGCGTTGCCGATTGGCTTGAAAACGATGACAGCCTCGGCAGTGTTTTAGGATATTAATAATATGCAGGGGCGTTTTTGAAAAACCGCCCCTGCACCCCCGTAAAACTTTTAATAAAAAGTAGAATGTTATAGCCATTTGCTTTTTGAAAATTTTTGAAGGATGCAGGGGAACTTTTTATAAAAAGTTCCCCTGCGTTCTCGCGAGGATTTTATGCAGACAGAAGAAATTACTTTTCATATAAAGGACGCGCGGACAAAGGACATCCGCGTTTACTGCTTTGTGTGCACGGGCAATACCTGCCGCAGCCCTATGGCAGAGGCACTGCTCAACCATTACGGTGCGCCGCACGGAATCTTTGCATTCAGCCGCGGAATAGCGGCGGCGGTTGGCGCGCCGATAAGCGAAAATGCGGCAAAAGCGCTTGAAAATGCAGGAATTCCCTCTGAGGGGAGAAACGAGTACAGGCGCCACCGCGCAATGCAGTTTTCGCGCGAGGATTTTGACCGTTGCGACGGCGTATTTGCCATTTCTCCGTCACACGCGGAGGCGCTTATGCTTGCCTTTCCCGAATACGCGGGCAAAATCCGTGTGCTCGGCGACATACAGGACCCCTACGGCGGCGACCTCGAAAGATACACCGCCTGCCTTGAGGACATCAAGGACGGCATAAAAGCGGTGTTCCCGTACATTTTTGAAAATGAAGATTGAGGTAAGACGCGCCGCAGAGAGCGATATTGATTTTATCGCGGCACTTGAAAAGAAAAACTTTACACTTGGCGAAAGTCGCGAGGATTTTGTAAAAATGCTTGCGGATGGCGAAAAGGTTTTGCTTGTTGCAACGCTTGACGGCGAGCGTGCAGGCTATGTTGCCGCGTACACCGTCTACCGCGAAAGCGATATTTTAACGGTTGCTGTTGAAAGTGCTTTTCGTAAAAATGGCGTTGGCAAAGCGTTGCTCCGCGCGCTTTTTGATGCCTTGCAGGGGCAAAGCGATGCGCTTTTTCTTGAAGTTCGCGCTTCCAATGATGCCGCGCGAAAGCTTTATCTTGCATGCGGATTTAGCGAGATAGGTACTCGCAGGAATTATTACAAATTACCCACAGAGGATGCAATCCTCTACAAAAAGGATTTATAGACCATGTACATTTTAGGACTTGAAAGCTCATGTGACGAAACGAGTGCCGCCGTTGTAGAAATGGCGGAGGGGAAACGCCGCATTTTAGCCAACATAATTGCATCGCAGATAGATATTCACCGCCTTTACGGCGGTGTTGTGCCCGAAATTGCAGGCCGCGCACACATCGAGGCGGTTTCGCGCATTACGCGAGAGGCGCTCGAGGTCGCAAACCTCTCTCTTTCGGGCATTGGGCTTTGCGCGGTTACAGCGCGCCCCGGACTTATCGGCGCATTGCTTGTCGGAGTAAACTTTGGCAAGTCACTCGCTTTTGCAAATGACATTCCGCTTGTCGGTGTTGACCATGTAAGAGGTCACATCGCGGCGGCATATCTTGAATATCCCGACCTTAAGCCGCCGTTCCTCGGCGTTGTGCTTTCGGGCGGGCATACTTCGTTTTATGTTGTAAAGAGCTATACCGAGTTTGAAGAAATCGGCTCAACGCGCGACGATGCGGCAGGCGAAGCTTTTGACAAAATCGGCAGAGTGATAGGTTTACCGTATCCCGGCGGTGCGGCACTTGATGAGCTTGCGCATGAGGGTAACAAAAAAGCGTACAAACTGCCCTCTCCCGCACTTGCAGGTGACACGCTTGATTTTTCGTTTTCGGGACTCAAGACGGCGGCGTTAAATCTCATCAATACCGCATCCCAAAAGGGTGAGGAGATTGACCGTGCCGACCTTGCGGCATCGTTTACGGGAGTAATTGCCGACGGATTTTATAAAAAGCTTTCCGCGGCACTTGATTTAACAAAGCTTGACACCGTGGTGCTTGCAGGCGGAGTTAGTGCAAACTCGCATTTGCGCGCTGTTGCAAGCGCGGTTTGCGAAAAGAAAAAAGCGCGCCTTTGCTTGCCGCCGCTTTCGCTTTGTGGCGACAACGCGGCAATGATAGCAGCACAAGGCTATTATGAGCATATGAACGGTGCAAAAGACGGTACCGACCTCAACGCATCGGCGGTGTAGGATAATCAAGGTTTTTTCTATGTGTCATCCTGAGGCATTGCCGAAGGATCTGCTCGCCGTAGGCGAGTCTTTGTGCTATTTAGAAAAATCCCGCTATGCGAGATTTTCAGATGCTTCACTTTCGTTCAGCATGACAAATTGAAGAAAGGACAAAACAATGGAAAACAAGAATACAAATTATAGAATTTCCTCGGCGGTTATAAAAAGACTTCCTAGATATTTCCGTTATCTTCGCGAGTTGCTTGAGGCGGGCAGAATGAGAATTTCCTCGGGTGAGCTTTCAAAAATGATGAATGTTACCGCATCCCAGATAAGACAGGATCTCAACTGCTTTGGCGGCTTCGGTCAGCAGGGATACGGCTACAACGTAAAATATCTCTACACCAAAATCAGCGAGATTTTGGGTGTGGACAAGGGATACCGCGCGGTTATTATCGGCGCGGGACATCTCGGACTTGCACTTGTCGGCAGCCCGATGTTTACAAAGCGCGGCGTTACTATTACCGCACTTTTTGACAACTCAAAGGCGCTTATCGGCAAGGAATACGGCTCACTTGCCATTCACGATATATCGGAGCTTGACGAATATATCAAGACTAATAATATCGACATAGCCGTACTCACCCTTCCGCGCGCGTACGCAAAGGACACGGCGGAGCGGCTTGCGGCACTCGGCATCAAGGGCATATGGAACTTTACCAATGTTGAGCTTGATTTTGAGGAGCTTGGCACCGTGGTGCAGAACGTACATATCGGCGACTCGCTGATGCAGCTTACCTACCGAATTAACAGCAGCGATGAGGAAAAATAAATGAAATTAAATTTCAAAAAAGGAGAAAGCACTCTTTCTTTGCCGCGCTCGTGCATAGCGGCACTGGCTGATGCTGATGCAAATGATTTGCGTGTGCTTATCTATGCGGCAGGCGTTGAGAGTGACGGCAGTGTGCTTGACGGTGCAAGTGCCGCAAAGGAGCTTGGTATAAGCGAAGCGGAAGTTAAATCTTCGATTAAGTTTTGGTGCGGTGCAGGCGTACTCAAAAAGAGCAAGACGGTAAAAGAGAGCGTGAGTGTGCCCGAAAAGAAGGAAGAGTCTCAAAATACGGTTCGCCGCAGAGCTTTGCCCGAAAAGACGAATGTGTCGTTTACTGCAAGCGAGCTTTGCGAGATTGCCAATGAAAACGGCGAGTTTAAGGCGCTTATTGATATGGCACAGCAGACCGCGGGCTGGATTTTCAACACCAAGGATATCGAGGTTGTTGCCGACCTTTATTCAAATCTCATGCTTTCAACCGAGTATATACTCGCGCTTATCGGATATTTTGTAAAAAGGCGCGAAAAGCCGCTCCGTTATCTTATCAAGGTGGCAAGCAATTATATTGAAGACGGAATTGATACAGCGGCGGCACTCGAAGAAAAACTGCAGTGGCTTGAAAAGTTTGACGGCAGGGCGGGCAGAGTGCGCTCAATGTTTGGAATGGGTGCAAGAGATTTCAGTAAAAAAGAAATGGAGTTTCTTGCAAAGTGGTTTGACGAGTTTAAGGTCAGTGACGATATGTTAAAAGAGGCGTATGAGATAACCGTTAACAACACCGGCAAGGCTTCTTTCAGCTACATAAACAAAATTCTTGAAAACTGGCACGCAGACGGAATCAAAAAGCCGTCTGACATTGCAAAACAGACAGCAAAGCCTTCACCTAAAACTACACGCGCCGGCACAGCCACCGCGCGTAGCTTTAATGTTGACGATGCGCTTTCAAAGGCGCTTGAACGTTCCTACAACGGAGATAAAAAATGAGTTTTAACACGAAAAACTATTATGAGCTTCGCGAGGCTTTTGAGAAAAAGCATCTCGATAAAATAGCCGAGGCAGAGGGGAGAGCGGCGGCGCTTGCGGCACGTGTTGAGGGTGTCGGAGAGATAGACGCGGCACTTGCGGCTACGGCATCGCGTATTTTCGGCGCGGCACTCGGCGGTAAAGACGAGCTTGAAAAGCGCATGGCGAGTATAAAAAGAGATACCGAATATCTGCGCGAGGCAAGGGCAAAACTACTTGAGGCGGCAGGTTATCCTGCCGATTACAGCGATGTGAAATACGATTGCGAAAAGTGCAAAGACCTTGGCTTTGTCGAGAGCAAAATGTGCGATTGCTTCAAGCGCGCACTCGTGCTTAAGGGATATGAAACAAGCGGACTGGGCGCGCTTATATTCAAGCAGAGTTTTGATAACTACTCTCTTGATTATTTTAAGGGCGAAGACCGCGCACGAATGCAGCAGAATTTTGACATAATTCGCTCGTACGCCGAAAGCTTCACTGCTAAAAGCGGCTCGCTGCTTTTCATGGGCGGTACTGGACTTGGCAAAACGCATCTTTCAAGCGCACTTGCAAAGACGGTTATTGACCGCGGCTACGACGTGCTTTACACCTCGGCACTTAACATGGTTTCGGACTTTGAGAGAGCCAAGTTCAGAGGAGAGGGCGATACCGACAGATATTTTTCTGCCGAATTGCTTATCATTGACGACCTTGGCACAGAGGGCGCGAGCGCTTTCACCGAGTCGTTTATTTACAACGTTATCGACACGCGTATTTGCAAGGGACTGCCCACGGTAGTCAGCACAAATTTAGATGCACGTGACCTTTCCGAGCGATACGGCGAGCGAATTTTCAGCCGACTTCTCGGAGTATATACACCTCTCGTATTTTGCGGCAATGACGTGAGATTTGAGAAGTGACGGGGGAAACGATGGAAACTATGGAAACGATGGTGTTCTTTCTTAAGAAGAAAGAACCAAAGAACTACTATAAAAGTATTTAATCAGTAACTATGGATACAAGCTAATAATTTTTCACAAAAAGGTTTAGAGGTGTCGGAACCTTTCCTTAAAAGGTTCCGACGTTTTTTACACACAGAGTAGATATATGCGCGTGAAGTGCCGTCTTGACGGGGAGTTGCAAGGCGGACGAAGGCAAAATTTTAGGCTTGCCGCGGTGCATATGTCGCATCCCGCTGAAACAACGGGAAGGCTCTATTTTAAAATAGGAGACTTCAAAATGAAATTAAATACGAAAATTTTAGTAAGACTTGCGCTTTTCGCGGCAATCAGTTTAATTCTTGGCAAGTATTTGCAAATTCCTGTAGGCGATTCAATAAGAATCAGTTTTGAAAACCTGACGATAATTCTGGCAGGTTATCTGTACGGCCCCTTGTGCGGAGCGCTTTGCGGTACGGTGGCGGACATTGTCGGCTGCCTTTTGGTTGGATATTCGATAAATCCGATTATCACGCTTGGTGCAGTCACGGTAGGCTTTTTTGCAGGAGCTTTCGGTAAACACGGTTTTGTCAAGGAGTCAAGGCTTTGGCTTTCGGTTGCCACGGCACACACCGTAGGCTCGGTGGTGATAAAAACCGCAGGTCTTTATATTTATTTTGCTACGCCGATACCCGTGCTTTTACTTCGCATACCAACATATATGGTTATCGGTACGCTTGAATACATGCTTATCCGCTTTTGTCTTAACCATCGCGGACTCAAGGAGCTGTTATGATGAACTACACAAAAGCTTTAGAATATATACATTCGGTCACATGGCGCGGTAGCATACCCGGACTTTCGCGTATTGAGGAGCTTTCGCGCCGCATGGGCAATCCCGAAAAGGGACTAAAGTGCATACACATCGGCGGAACAAACGGCAAGGGAAGCACCTCGGCATATCTCACGGCGGTGCTTATGGCGGCAGGCTACACCGTCGGCACTTTTACCTCGCCTTACGTTCGCACCTTCAACGAGCGCATTGCCATTAACGGCAAGCCCGTTTCAAACTACATGCTTGCATCGGCAACAGCCGCGGTAAAGCCGCATGCAGACGCAATGGCTGATAAACCCACCGAGTTTGAGCTTATCAGTGCGATTGGCTTTGAGATTTTCAGGCGAAAAAAGGTCGACGTCGTTGTACTTGAGGTTGGCATGGGCGGCAGATTTGACTCGACAAATATCATCGAAAAACCGCTTGCTTCGCTTATAACCGGCATTGCGTTTGACCACATGCAGCTTCTTGGCAACTCACTTTCAAAAATTGCATGGGAAAAGGCGGGGATTATAAAGCAGAATTGTCCCACCGTTACCGCGCGCCTTAAAGACGAGGCGGCAGAGGTAATAGCCAAGGAAGCAAAAGAGAAAAGCTCTGTGGTAAGCGTAGTTTCTCCCGAAAAGATAA
>JAZNOM010000098.1:0-5227 GCA_045580835.1 Eubacteriales bacterium | reverse complement strand
GCATCGGTGGTTGCCGCCCCCTTTACTACGATGTCAATATCAAAACGTCCGCTTGCGCTTGAAGCATGGGTAACAGGGCAAAAACTGTTGATGTTATCTACTGTACCGTCGATAATTATTGTTGCATTTACACCGTCACCGCCCTCTGAATTCATGGACGAAGTTGTAAATGTACTTGTAATTTCAAGAGTATCTTCGGGGTTTATCTTACCGAGCTTAAGATTGATTGTACCCGAATATTTGCCGCTTAAGTAGCGGTTACCGCCACCAACTGCAGTATATGTACCTGAACGGAGTGTAATGTCGGTCGCAAAGCCTGTCGCAGGGATATCACTGTTTGAACATGTACCGTTTTCGTAGCCGCCGACAAGATAAATGCCGCTGCCCGACATGGTAATGCCCTCTCCCATTACAAGCTTGTGCTCCTTTGCCGCCATAACAAGTGTGGCAGTGGGAGCGATTTCAATATGTTCAAATACAAATTCACCGTTCATTACAAAACGGTTGTTGGGCATAAGCTTGCCGCCCGTTACAGTGACGGTGCTGTCAAACGCAGGGGTTACATATTTTGCAGGGGTTGTAGCCGTGTCAAGAATATTGATGGTTACGTCCTTACCGCAATATGCCGCATACTGCATAGCATCGGTAAAGTTTTTGAAAGGTGCGCTCTCTGTACCGATTTGTGCGATATTTCCTATAAGTTCAAGTCCGTTTTCGCTGACATAAACTGTGTCAAGAAGTGTGCTGTCGGCATAAACAACTGCGCCGCACACGCAGGTATATGTAACCGTGCCGTTTGCATACGCCATAGTGAGAGCATTATTTGCATGGTTTGCCGCGTCAATTGCAATTTCAACATCTGCACTTACTTTAGTCTGGCAATCGGGACAGAACTCATATTTGCTGCCGGCAGTGGTACAGGTTGCCACGGTTTCAACTACTTCGTATTTGTTTTCGTGAGTGCAAGGAATATCCTCTGCGCCGCACTTATCGCAAACACCGTCTACAAAGTTATGTGCCTCTGTAAGAGAAACATCGCCGCAATAGCATACGTAATTGTGACTTTCCCAGGCAGAAACATATTTATAATCATGCGAGTGGAAAACTTTAAGTTCCGGAGCATAACCGTCTGCAAGCACCCAGTTTTCGCCGAGTCCTGCAAAACTTGCCGCACTGCCAAAATCAGCAACGTATGTTTCTACACCGTAGCTGTCAGTGGTGTAGGTGTCTGTTGAGGTATAGTAGCAGTTATTAAACTGACCTGCAGTATTGGTAGCTGCAGAAACAGTACCCGCTATAGGGCGGGAATATTTCGATGCAGTAACAGAACCCGTATTAAGGCATCGGGTAATTGTATATTTATAGTTTTTATTGCTTCCGTATGCAATAATACCGCCCGCATATCCGCTACTACCCGTAACGGTTATATCGCCTGTGTTCATACAATCCTGAACAAAGCACTTGTTTGCTGCGCTGCTAAACACACGCCAATATGCAGAAATACCGGCAGCATATGATGTTGTAGAGGTAACCGCACCCTTGTTGATACAGTTTTCAATAGTGGTTGCTCCTCCCGTCTGTGAATGGAAGCCTGCAATTCCTGCGGCATAACGTGCCGCACTGATCGTTCCGTAGTTTACACATTCGCTGATTTTAACGGTACTCGAGTTTGTTTCAACACGACCGATAATGCCGCCAACCGAGTCAACACCCGTAACAGTACAGTGATTTACACAGTTTTCAATAGTAACGCTTGCGGTATCTACATGGCCTATAAATCCTCCGACGCAGTTGCCGGTACCCTCAACAGTACCGTAAATTGTGAGGTTTTTAACAGTAGCATCCGCCGCAAAGCCAAAAAGTCCAACTTGAGTTGTACCACTGATGTCAATACCGCTGATAGTCTTGCCATCGCCATCAAAAGTACCCGTAAAAAGAGTGTCGGCATTGCCGATAGGTGCCTGTGGGAGTCCGTTTGTAGCATCTGCAAGATTAATGTCGGTTGTAAGGATGTAATCGTCTGCCCACATTGAAGGAGTGTTCATAAGGGTGAGCATATCGTTTGCCGATGTGATTTCAGCCGCACCTGCAAAAAGAGAAAGCGCAAGTGCAAAAACAAGTATTGTAAAAATTCTCTTACGCATCGTTATTCTCCTTTCACTGCCTTTTTCATGATGCCGAGAGCATCGGAAATGGTTGTCTTTCCGTCGCCGTCAACATCCGCATTTTTGTAGGATTCTCCGCCGAGAACCGTTGAAATCGCCAGAAGCGCATCCGCAGTATTAACAACGCCGTCGTTATTGCAATCACCGCTTCGCTCGCCAACAACAAATGTGTGGCGGCTATTCTTGCCGTAATACTGGGAGCGGATAGTGGAATACATATCAACGGTAATCTTGTTGCCCTCTTCGTTGAAATAGAACATATGCACCATTCCCGTAGGGGTATAAACGTCTATGCCCTGCGGGTCAATAAGCATCTGTGTAACCACATTACCGTGGTCACCGACAGCCTTTGTAGCATAGGTGTAGTCGCTTCCGATATGTCCCGAAAGCACCATTACTATGTTTTCATACTTGCGAACATACTTTTCCCACATATCATCGCCGTTATTGTAACCGTAATTGGTGGTAGGAGCGGTTGAATCGTTCTCCCCCGTAGTAGTTTCGTCATCATTCATGTAACTGTGAGTGATTACGATGACCTTGTGCTCGGGGTATGCCGCTGTTACCTCGCCTGCCCACTGGAGCACCTCGTCTTTCGGACCGTAGTCAAGCACCATAAAGAGATAGTCGGTATTACCGATTTTTGCAACCTTATAGTGGTTGTCCATCTTACCCTCGTATCTACCAACGATGTCCGAAGTGTATCCGTCAAAATTGAGATATGTATTAAAAGGCTCGCTGTAATCATGGTTTCCTCGGCAAATCGCCATCGGAAGTATGCCCGAAAGTCGCTTGAACTGACTTGCAACAAGTGTCCATTCAGCCACATCATCTCTGTCATTTGTAATGTCGCCGAGCGCCATCACATACTTCATATTGTACTTATCCTTGTTTGCCAAAATCCAGTCGTACATCTCGTGGAGCAATGACGGATATTTTATAGAAATTACCTGCTGGTCGCCTATTATCGCCATGGAATACGCAAAATCGGTTACATCCTCTCTTGAATAAAACCAAGGGTCATAAATCATATCGTAGTTGTCCGCACCGTCAGCAATATCCTCGCCAAAAGTTGCATCGGTAAGGTCGTAATGCGCCATGAGATTTTCATCGGTAATGTCAACAGCTACCATATCTGCCTTAATCTCTTCTGCAGTGCGCACATCCGAGTAAAGAGTAGCCGAGCGAAGCTGCCCCTTGAAATAATCCTCGTTGCCTGTGCCGTTGTCGCCGCCAAGTACAAGCGGCTCAGGAGAAATCTGCGGCGCAAAGGTAAAGCTTGCGCTCTGCTCAAGTTTACCGTTTACATAACAGCTTATAGTCTTATTTGCTGCATCACAGACAATAGCAAAATGTACCCATTCGCCTGTTGCAAGATTTACGTTATTGAAAGTGTAGGTCTTCGAAGTTCCTTTTGTATCAGGCACCTTGGTAATAAACTTAATCATAGGTGCGCTGTTTTCATAAACATGAACCTGAAACGAATGATAATGGGAACTTCGGCTGTTACCGAGAATAATTCCCGAATCATAGGTTCTTCCCTCGGGTATTCTCACCCAAGCCTCATAGGTTGCAGGAACTGCATCAAGCGGCTCCGCAGTCTTGTAAATGCCGTATGGCTTAAAAGTCATGTAATCTTCGTCAGCGGCACTAACCGCAAAACAAAGAAGCAAGACTGTAAACGCACACAGCATCATGCAAAATAGTTTTTTCATTGAGCTTCTCCTTTTAAAAAAATATTCCTACAATTATATTCTACATCATTTTGATATTGATTTCAAGAACACGATAATGTATAATTAAGTGAACTTAAATTCACTTAAAGGAGAAAAACATGGAGCTTTTGCAACTGAAATACTTTTGTGCAGCCGCAAAAACAGAAAGTTTTGTTTCTGTAGCTAATCAGTATATGGTTCCCCCATCATCCATCAGTCACACTATTGCCAAGCTTGAAAAGGAACTCGGAACCCAGCTTTTTGCAAGAAACGGTAAAAGAATTAAGCTTAATGATTACGGCAGAATGTTTTATGCACACATAGACATGGCACTTGCAAAAATTGAAGACGGCATAGTTAGTGTAAATGACTTGCATAAAAAGACGGTAAGTCTAATACTTCGCGAAGGTACTTCTCCGATGATTGGCATGATAGCAAAGTTCAAGGAAAAACACCCCGATTTTGAAGTAGTGTTTCCAATGGTCAACCGTGAGCAAAAAGGAAGTTTTTTTCTGCGAATTTCTGCAAAACCGTTTGCAAATGAGGAAAACTTTAATTCTGTCACGTTTTTTACCGAGCGTATTCTAGTTGCGGTTCCGTCAAGCTCTCCGATTGCAAAAAAAGATACCCTCTCTTTTGAGGATATAAAAAATCAATCAATTATAGGCTTTTACAAAGCACCTGAACAGTATTGGTTGGACGGATATTTTAAAAAATACGGATACAAACCCAAAACAATTATCGAATGTTCAAAGGATTCCTCGGTTGCCGAATTTGTAAAAAACGGATTTGGCATCGCTTTCTGCCCCGAAATTTCCACCCCGTCCATCCATACCGACGGAATAAAGCTCTGCACGCTGGAAGACTTCAATGTCACAAGAACCATCTACGCCTCCTGGCCGAAGGAGTTTATCCTCACAAACGCTTCAAAGGCTTTTGTTGATTTCGGTGTGGAATATTTCAAAAATCAAGAAAACTAAAAAGAGGAATTACTTTACAAGTTGCAAAGTAATTCAAATAATTCAAGTTTCTCCTCATGTTTTCAATCTAATTAACGAAAAACTCCCCTCTCCACCACCGCTGCTCCAACCAAAATGCGAGTCGAAGATGGCAAGGCTATCCATATAGTAAAGGACACGAAAGGCTACAGTTACACGCCGCCTCCACCATTCATTATCACGGAAAACGTGAATTTAGCAAAAGAGGCGTATGGTCAAGCTTTGCTTGCCATACGGTTCTTTGCTTTGTTATAACTGCAGTTGTCAGAGCGTGATAAATTTGCAAAATTTGATAAAATATCCACTCAAAAGCGAGGCTTTGCACCTATAAAATACCGTTTTTAGAGAT
>JAZNOM010000097.1:0-9319 GCA_045580835.1 Eubacteriales bacterium | reverse complement strand
GTTCTCCACATGATACTTTGGCAGTTCGCCATTGTTTTTGGTTTTACGCTTAGTAAGGTGATTATCCCGGTAGGTAATATGGAGCAAAAGATTTCCCGTATAGGTGTAGTTTCGCAAAATGTTCGTTATACTGTTTTTGCAAAATGACTTGCCGAATCTGGAAGTTACGCCTTCGGCGGTAAGTGATTTCATAATGCTTTCAACTCCCATCCCCGAAAGGTAATCTCGGTATATGCGTTTGACAACCGCGGCTTCATCGGGAATAACAACGAACTTGCCGTTTTCATACCGATACCCAAGCATCCGTGCACTCCACGGCATTCCGTTTTCAAAATTGCGTTTTACTCTCCATTTTTGATTTTCGCTTGCCGACAAACTTTCTTCCTGTGCAAAGCTTGCAAGGATGGTGAGCATAAGTTCACCGTCCGCACTTGCGGAGTGGATGTTCTGCTCCTCAAAGTAGACATCCACTCCGATGTTTTTAAGTTCTCGCACCGTTTCAAGCAATGTTACCGTGTTCCTTGCGAATCTCGATACCGATTTTGTAATGACCATATCTACCTTGCCCGCTTTGCAATCGGCAATGAGCCTTTGGAAATTCTCTCGCTCATCCTTTGTGCCGGTCTTTGCCTCGTCAGCGTACACACCGACATACTCCCAACCACCATTGCTTTGAATAAGCTTTGCATAGTAGCTTACCTGCGCCGAAAGCGAGTAAAGCATTGCATCCTTGCCCGAAGATACTCTTGCGTAGGCGGCAACTCGTTTTCGCTTCGGTGCTGCCGGTGCAAATTGCACTTGTGTGATTCTTCGCTCCATCTCTTTCTCCTTTGTATCATATAAGGTCATTACATATTCGCTCTAAACCGAGGATATATCAAGCGGTTTCGGCAAATATACTGCACGAAGATAAGCCGTACTTTTTGGTGAGTATTTTGCGCATTTTCTTATACTCGCTCTCGGTAAATGTGCCGTTATCCAAAAGGCTTTTCAAAAGAGCGAGCGATGTGCGGTAAAGCATCATATTGCACGGCGAATACTTATCCTGCTTGTCTTGACGCAAGATAGCAGGCACGGCAGCAGTACTTGCGGGTTTTGTTACCATAACTTTCAAACTCCTTTCCGCAGTAGTTACACTTGAGGTCATAGTAAGCCTTGCGGTTAACGGTTTCTTGATGACTGTTCCACCAGAGCATTCTGCAAGAGTCTGAGCAAAATTTTTTCTCTCTGCCTTTTGGTATGAAAGTTATTGCCTTGCCGCATTGCTTGCACAGTTTAGCATTGGGATTTTTGGCATTCCTATGTATATATGAACGCACGGTCCCGGCTGGCATTCCGAGCTTTGCTGCAATGGTTGCGGAACTGTACCCCTCAAGTCTCATATTGTTGATTGCGATTTTTTGTTGTAATTTCATTGTTTCTCCTTTGTTTTTGAGAGAGCGACCCGAGAGCCGCCCTCCCACAGTAGTATTATTCTTCGTTGCCTTTGACTTTGAGGAGCTTGATCGCCTTTGGAAGAAGGAGTTTTGCATCTACTCTCTGGCTGGTGATAAATGCCACTTGTCCTCGCTCGGCATAGCGTTCAACAAGGCGTTTGATCACACGCTTGCCGCGGTCGCCGATTATAAAGTAACGGAAGTCGCCAAACATTACCGGAATACTGCCCGGAGCGACATCGTCCATGGCATTGCATATGTAGACGGGATGTCCGAGCAATTTCATAGGATCTTCTTTGTTAAGCCCTTTACTCCAAATGCCATCTCCTCGATAGTGCACAATCTGTGATACTCTGGAATATGCGTCGTTAGACATTACCCACACTCCATGTTTGCGATGTCCCGCTGACACGGAATACTCCAAGTCAACAAGGTCATCTGCGGTGATTTTACCTTTCTCCGCAGTTACAACACCCACGGGCGCCTGATAAATAAGACCGAGCGGTTTGCCATTGCCGTCACCATGTACGAAAGCATCCTTTTCGGCATCACCGATTCGCTGTGCGAATATGTCCTCGATATATTTTTCAAGATTCACTCCGCCATCCTCAAGCATTTCATCCGAAACTTTGATTGAAGTGCACAATTTGTATGCATCAATTTCCACCTTGCCGAACTCTGCGTCGCTGAATTTGTACGGTTCGTTCTCGGTTATCCAGGTGGCATTCTCGCTGCCCATAGAGATAGGGATTATAAGCTTGTGCGTGGTAGGTATAGTTGTTGAAATTTTGCGGAGGATATTCTTCTTCGAAAGTGCCTTTACAAGACTTCTTTCATAAGTATCAGGCACAAGATATCCACCGCTGCCGTCACTGCCACTCTTAAGTGCATTATGCGGCATACCGGTATGCATCGTTTCCCAGAAAGCCGTAGCGTATTCTTTGGCAGCTTTACGTTCTTTGACAGTGATGTCACGCTTGATACCAAGTGCTTCGTCTTTCATGATGCCGAGTCTTTCAAGATAATCGTTAATGTTTCTGTTATTCATAAAATTTCTCCTTTACTTTAGGGGTTAATACCCCGTTTGAATATTGATTTTTGTGCGTGAAAGCCGCCAACTGTTATGCATGGATAAGAAGCTGGAGATTGTATAACCCTACCCCCGCCTAAAACTTTTGCCTATTCCCTCTGAAACTTATGCGAATTTGTGCGTACGTTTCCCCAGCCGTTTTTCATATGTTTATCGCCCAAGATACACACCGCCCTAGGCTAGCAGTGATTGTTGTGACAGTTCGGTGACAGTAATCACAGTGTACTGTCACTGTGAAAAAGCTATATACATCAAGGCTTCGCACGTTTTTTGTGACAGTTGTGACAGTTTTTTGAATTTCATTTTGGGTTTATATAATCTTTATATCTCTTTCTTTACACATATAAAGTTTTCTAAAATCTCCATAGAAGTTATAAAAACTGTCACTTCTGTCACTGACCCTCGAAAAAGCCAGTCCCCACAAGGGTTTTTGTAGTGACAGTTGTGTTTTGGAACTGTCACAGAACTGTCACTACTGTCACGCTTATGCGAGAAAATCCGTACTGTCATAATGTCCCTCCTTCCTTTTTGAAAAATTGATGTCGAATTGGTTGTCTTTTTAATTGCACATATGGCATCACTCCTTTCATTTGATTTTTTAGTCCTCACTATATAGCCACGGAAATGGCGAAATTTAAGCCTCTTTGAGAAAATTCTTTCAAATTTTTTTATTTTTGGTTAATCCCCCTCACTTGTAGCCACGAAAAAGGCAAAAATTAACCCCCTAAAATGAAAATTTTTCAAAAATTTTTCGTTCCTCATCTTTCCATGGGTACGAGGAGCACTGTTTTGACGAAAATTGCAAAAAAATAAAGCCTCACATGCATAAAGCATGCGAAGCTTTCGATTCTATGAATTTTTATAATGCAACGAAACTATTATTCTATCTTACTGCACACATCCTCGCCATAGACGATACCGAGCGACGAACCACAATCCCACCGCACATGGATGGTGCCAATATCGTCAACTGCAACTACAGTTCCTTTCGCTCCGGGTGCAAGTGCAGTATTGTAAGGGTCGCTCATATGTACAAGTTCGACCCTCGTTCCCGCCGTGTACTTTTCTCTCAAAATCCCAAGCGCCTTTTTGCCGATGTTTACCATAACTTTTTCCTCCTTAATTTTCGGTACTACATATATCACTCTAAAGAGGAGAAAAGTCAAGTACAAATATCCGATATTGCGCCAAACTGCCACCAAATCATATCAAACTCATTGATACGATGTAATCTTTGTTGTGTTTGACACTTTGACATTAAAAAATGCACTTTATTGAAAATTAAAATTAAAATAATTCATATAAAAGGGTGTGTTTTTTAATATATATATAAGAGAAAGTGGGAATTTTGCTGTCAAATGTGTAAAATGTAAAGTTGCAAGCGGTAATGTTGGTGAAACAATGCCTTCAGGTTGCGTTTAATACAAGTATAACCGGTTTTTAAATGTGAGAATTAGTGGCTTGCCGGGGTTGATTTTATAGATACCAGTATTCCAATAGTACTAAAAACATATTGAATTTAAGTAATTGCACCCATAAAAAAACGATTACTACGATAAAAAAACGATTACTCATAATTCTAGGGCAAAATCGTAAAAACAATAAAAAAAGCAGCATTTCACTCGTGAAAAACAACTATTTCACAGGGTGTCATGCTGCTTTATTATTTTGAAAAAACTTGCAAAGCCTTATACCACAAGGGTTTGCGGACAAAAAGTAAAAGCACGCTAATTCTATCAAAACTAGCGTGCTTATCTGGTCGGGGTGACGGGATTCGAACACGCGACCTCTGCGTCCCGAACGCAGCGCTCTACCAAACTGAGCCACACCCCGGTAAAAACATATTAAATTGTAAAAAGGGCTATCAAATTAACACCGTTCGGGATAGTCACCGAACGCATGCGCTCATAGTCTTGCTAAAGCAAGCCCTTACAAACTGAGCCACACCCCGGAAAAAACATATTAAATTGTAAAAAGATGTGCAATCAACACCGTTCGGTAACGCCCGAACGCATGCCACAAAAGCAAACTATCATTTTTACAACGCAAATTATTATATCACATTGGTTTTGTTTTGTCAATATTTATTTATAAACATTATATAATAAAACATTATATAATCAAAATTGTTTAAATGATTTTGCTTTAAATATAAAGGTGCAAAATCTTGTTCTTGCAGCAGTAATACGAAATAAATATTGACTTTCATTCATGAAAATGGTATCATATTAAGTATAATAAAATATGGTTCATAATATCATTGATTTTTATAAAAAGGAGACGGTTGTGAAAAAGTTTCTAAAAAAAATACTTAGAAAAAAGTTTCCTATTATCTATGATTACAACTCTGCCGGTATCAAGTATAAAGTGGGCAGAGCAAAGCGCATTCTTTTGATGTTGCATTTTATTTTTTGTTATCTTTCTATTCATTGTTCTCCAGATGAATATTGGTGTTATAAGTTTTATCGTGTAAAGCACAGTGAAAGAAAAAAGTTTTATCTTTCTTATCATCAGCGCAAAAAAATTAGCCTTGTAAACGCCAAGGGTGCTACACGTGTAAAATCAGTAATTGCGAAAAGATTTTCTGCAGAGTTCGGGCGCGCGTTTGTCTGTTTGGATGATTGCGATGCTGTAACTTTTACCAACTTTTTGAAAGAACACAAAAAACTCATACTCAAGCCTGACAAAGGCTCATGTGGCAGAGAAATTGAAGTTGTTTCTTATAAAACTGATGAGGAAGCCGCAGAGATATATTCAAAATTTATTAACCGCGAATATATTTGCGAAGAGTACATACTTCAGCATCATTTTGTAGCAGCGGTAAATCCCGGAACTGTTAACACCGTTCGTTGTGTATCCGTAAATACGGGAGAGCAAATTAAGGTTATAGGTGCTGTTTTTCGTGCCGGTAGAGGCGATAAGTGCGTTGACAATTTGAGAATGGGCGGAATAGGTGCAAACATAGATGTACAAACAGGAATTATAAACACCTGCGGCAAAGACTACAACGGAAATTTGTACGACAGCCATCCTATATCAGGTTTCCGCTTTTTAGGTTCTGAAATCCCTTTTTGGCAGGAAATTGTTAAAACGGTCAAGGGGATGCATGGCAGATTTGAAGAATGTGCTATTTTAGGATGGGATATTGCAATAACAGAAACCGGACCGGTTCTTGTTGAAGTAAACAACGCTCCCGTGCCTATGAATCTTCAGTTTATTGACAAGGTGCCTAAAGGCGAAGAGATTATAAAAGTATTAAAGAAAAAAGAAAAGCAGAACAAAAAGAAGACAAAATAGTTTTAAACACTGCCGTGCAACATGGCAGTGTTTTTAATATTTATTTATAAACATAAAAATAATCAAATGCCATTATTTTTTTGCAAAAAATGCGGCAATTTAATTTAACATATGTTATAATGTGTTATAAACTATAAAATCAAAGGAGGCAAAAATGAAGGTTTTTTCTATTACATGGTATGAAAAACTGCGCAAGCTTGACTACATTGTGTTACTTGCGGCAATTACTCTTGCTTTTGTCAGCCTCCTTACACTCGCCGGCTCTGCGAATGATTACGGCGTTAAGTATTTTTACATACAGCTTGCTGCGATAGTGCTTGGCGTGGTTACAATGACTATTATTTCGACCATTGACTACGAAGAGGTTGCCGAAAAGTTTTCGATACCTCTTTTCGGCTTGAGCGTGTTTTTGCTTGTGCTTACTCTTGCAATCGGCACGGGCGACGGCAACAAAAGCTGGATAAGATTTGAGGGTATTCCGATAGGTATTCAGCCCTCGGAGTTTGTAAAAGTAATGTATATTGTTACTTTTTCAATGCATTTACATATGCATAGGGACACTATAAATCATCTTAAATCGCTGTTAAAGCTCGGTCTTCACGCGGGAATAATTATTGGACTCGTAATGCTTCAAGGCGACCTTGGCTCGGCACTTGTGTTTGTTTTTTTAACTCTTGCAATGCTTTTTGCCGCCGGACTCAGCGTTTGGTACTTGCTTGGCGGAGCGGTGGCGGTCGTTGCGGCGGCTCCTTTCCTTTGGAAAGCGTTAAAACCGTATCAGCAACTTCGTATACTTGCAGGCTTCTGGCCTGAAACTGACCCTGATGATAAGGGATTTCAGGCGCTGATGAGCAAAAATGCAATTTCTGCCGGAGGCTTTTTCGGGACAGGATTTTCAGGCGGCACTGAGTATCAGAAGGTTCCGTTTGCGCACACCGACTTTATTTTTGCGATAACGGGTGAAAAATTCGGCTTTTTCGGCGCGTTTGTAGTGATTGCGATGCTTGTAATTTTGGTTGTGCGCGCGCTCGTGCTTGCACATAAGATGCAGGGCAGCTACGCATCGTATATGTGCGTCGGTGTGGCCGCAGTTATTATAGCGCAGTCGGCAGAGAATATCGGCATGTGCCTTGCCAAACTGCCGGTTATCGGTATTACACTGCCGTTTATGAGCTATGGAGGCTCGTCAATGCTTGCATCTTTCTGTCTTATCGGTGTAATACAGAGCATCAACGCACACCGCGGAAAATATTTCTTTGAACGACAAAAAAGTTAGTTGAAAATAATTAAAATTATGATATAATTAAATAGCCTTGCTTTGCAAGGCTATGCATCCTTAGCTCAGTTGGATAGAGTACCGGATTCCGATTCCGTTGGTCGTGGGTTCAAATCCCTCAGGATGCGCCAAACAAAAGCTGCCGCTTTTGCGGCAGCTTTTTTGTTTTGCACATGCTTGAGGAGAGGCGAAGCCACGCTCCATTGCCGAAGGCAAGGGAATATGGCTCGCAAGCGAGCCGTTGTGGGTATCGAATCCCTCATGGCGCGCCAAAACGAAAAACCGCTTTGGCGGTTTTTTCTTTTCCCTTTTTTCTAAATTTTTATATCACTGCATATCTATTTAGAAAAGGGGCGATGAGATGACGAGAGTGAAGAAATACTTTATAAACGCGCTGATTTTGAGTGCATGCACGTTGCTTATGCGGACGGTTGCAGTTGCCTTTAATGCATTTTGCGTAAACAAGGTAGGCAGTGAGGGAATGGGACTGTTTTCGCTAGTGATGAGCGTTTACACCTTTGCGGTAACGCTTGCGACATCCGGCGTAAATCTTGCGGCAACGCGGTTGACCGCGCTTTACTTTGGCAAAAACGAGGGCGCAAGCGTAAAAAGTGCTATGCGCAAATGCTTTGTTTACAGTGCATTTTTCGGCACGCTTTCAAGCGCGCTTTTGTTTATATTTTCCGATTTTGCCGCGGCAAACTTTTTGAACGAAACGCGCGCCGCGATGTCGGTACGTGCGCTGTCGCTTTCATTGCTTCCGCTTTCCTTGTGTTCCGCCTTTTCGGGCTACTTTGCCGCTGTGCGCCGAGTTTACAAAAACGCGATTTCGCAGGTGCTTGAGCAAACGGTTAAGATTTTAAGCTGCACTTTTTTACTGTCGCTGCTTCTGCCGCGCGGTATTGAATACGCATGCCTTGCGCTGGTGCTTGGCGGAACGGTGAGTGAGATCTTTTCATTCCTTATTC
Organism: Eubacteriales bacterium; assembly: GCA_045580835.1. Taxonomy (GTDB): domain Bacteria; phylum Bacillota; class Clostridia; order Oscillospirales; family CAG-272; genus UMGS902. The sequence continues at coordinate 1,252 of JAZNOM010000097.1, read as the reverse complement.
AAATTATATCCTATCTTGCCGACTCACGCACCCTCCGTGGCGGAGGCGGCAAGGTGGCAATGCGCGACATAATTACGATTTCGCTTCCGGTGGCGTTTTCTGCATATGTGCGTTCGGGACTTGTGACGGTGGAGCATATATTAATACCAATAGGGCTTGCAGCCTACGGCGATGCAAATGCACTTGCAACCTACGGCGTAGTAAGCGCGGTTGCACTTCCGATTGCGCTTTATCCGTCTGCGTTTGTCGGTGCGTTTTCGGGGCAGATCATCCCTGAAATAACCGAGTTTTACGCTACAAGCAATGAAAAAGAAGTTGCTTATATAACTAGCCGCGCTTTTTTTGTAACGTTGTTTTTCTCAATTCTCACGGCGGGAATGTTTGGTGCTTTTGCAGGCGATATATGCGAGGTTATTTACGGCTCGCGCGAGGCGGCGGAATACCTGCGTGCGCTTGCTCCTTTGATGCCGGTAATGTTTTTGGATACGGTGACCGACTCAATTTTAAAGGGCCTTGGCAAACAGTTTTACACCATGTGCGTAAATATTGCCGACGCTGCGATAAGCGTTGTACTCGTCTGGTTACTTGTTGGGCGCATCGGCGTTTACGGATACATTATAGTTATCTTTGTTTCGGAGTGTATAAACACGGTTTTCAGCATCGGAAAGCTTATGACACTTGTAGATTTTAAGGTCAATATACGAAAAATACTTTTGTGTCCGCTTGTTAGTGCGGTTGTTGCTGCAAACATTGCACAGCTTGTAATGTCAAAAACTGTTTTTGCTATGTCATGGGGAACATTGATTTTTGAGTGCCTTTTGTATATAGTCGTTTACTTTACCGTCGCGCGCTTGCTTGGGGCACTCGGCAAGGAAGAAATCACATGGGCAAAGCGAATTGTGAAAGATAATTGAAAAGTATTGTATTTTTTACCGCATTTGTGGTATAGTTAAAGTAGATAAATTATTGTTTATCGCACTAAGCGAAAATGATTATCAAACCTGTAGGGGCGATTATTAATCGCCCGAAAAGCCGCCATTAGATGTTTTACAAACGGGCGAATGATATTCGCCCCTACGGATTTGTGCGTTCCATTTTGCTCCCATAAACATTAATTTACATAATAAGGAGGTATAAATATGGCAGTTATTAAACTTACAAATGATAATTTCGAAAAAGAAATAAAGCAATTTGACGGCGTTGCGCTTATCGACTTTTATGCCGATTGGTGCGGTCCTTGCAAGATGGTATC
>JAZNOM010000096.1:0-14868 GCA_045580835.1 Eubacteriales bacterium | reverse complement strand
CATTTTTACAATACTCAACGTATCCAATTGAAAACAAAACTGACCCCCCTTGAAAAGAGAAGTCAGTATGTTGCTTAATATTTAATTCTACCTGGAAAATCCTTTTTTTGTACTGTCTGCATAATTTGGGGCAGTATAAATCGCTTCCTCTTTTTATTTACTTATTTCCAAGTCTTATTGGGAAGAATTGCAGTCCATGTTTCGTTGTAACCGTCTACCTGACGAGTAAAGTCATGAGAATTGGTTGCTTCGAGAACAATGTAGTAATACCACTCGCTGCCATCCATGTCAATCCACTTGCGAGTATCTGCATGGAGACCGGCCTCATTAACATGGCGCATAAGTACATTGTTAACAAGAGTCATAGCTTCTGCACGGGTGATATATTCATCAGGCTTGAAAGAACCGTCGGGATAACCCTTGATCCAGCCCGCTTTAGCAGCCTTAAGAATGTATCTCTCTGCCCAGTGTCCCTCAATATCATTGAAAGATACGCCGGATGTGTCCATAAGACTTGCAAAACGAACTGCCATAGTGGCAAATTCCGCACGGGTGATAGGAGCCTCGGGGTCAAACGTGCCATCAGGACGGCCAACTACATAGTAGCCGTTAGACATAGTGGAAATAGCGCTATTTGACCATCTTTCGGTAGCTATATCGCTGAAGTTGTTAGCAAGGGTGAAAATACCGTCGCGAACTTCGTCGCGAAGCAAACGATAGAAAATCATTGTAGACTCTTCACGAGTGATGTTGCGAAGAGGACGAACGGTTTCATCAGGATAACCGATGATATAAGCAAAGTGATCATCGGTGAGAAGCACATCGCTTACCCAGTGACCGTAAAGAGTAATGTCACTGTATACGTTGATGCTGTCATTAACCTTGTTGGTAAGCTCACTGTCGCGATACCAGCCCTCAAATCTGTAGCCGGGCTTTTCGGGCATAGGAAGCGCGCTCGCTTTCACAGTACCTCTTGCATACATGGGGTCAACTTCATCGGTATTACCATCAATGTTAAAGGTAATTTTGTAGTCTTCAGGTTCGGACTGGGGAGCTGTGTACTTTCTGAGCTTAGCAGTAACGGGAACCTTCTGATTGCTGAAGAAGAAAACCTTATCGGTACTATCGGCAGAAGGACCAATCTGAATAGTTGTAGTACCTTCCATTTTGCCGGAAGTTGTAACGGTTCCGTTAAATGTGCCGGGAATTACATCCTCGACGGTGTAGGTGAGCTCATTGAGATATTCGGTCTTTCCATTGCCAACATCCACAGTAACGCCGTCATAAAGAACCTGCTCTGCAATTCCGTCCTTATCAGCATCTGCCGGGAAGAAGTCCTTAATCTCTATGGTAATGGTGATTGTCTTCATACCGCCGGCGGTAGTAATCTTTCTGGAGGTTTCCTCAAAAAGTACCTTCGCCTCGTCATTAAAGCCGTACATATCGTTACGGTCCTCTACAAGATGCGCGTCAAGTTCTGCGCCTGTGAACTGTGCAGGAAAGGTGATAACTACCGTAAAGCTACCTGTTACAGCGTACTCTTCAAATTTAGCAAGCCAAGCGTTTTTGCGTGCAGTGTCGCTACCTGCAACAGTTTCAATAACCGCTTTAGCAGCTTCATACCACTCTTTAATCGCTCCCTTTATAGGATTTGTGTTAAGAGTAGCACGAAAATCAATAGGATTGCTCATTTCATCGGTCTTGAGAGTAATTGTTCCCTCTTTCCATGTTGTGCCGCCGTCCTGACTCATCTCCATAACAGCAGGAACGTTTACCTGATTACTGAGACCGGCGAGCTTTGCTGCAAGCTGGGTTTCAAGAACAGTACCGGCTGCAAACACAGACGGAACCATTGCAAGCACCATTGCCAGTACAAGCAGAATTGAAAAAATTCTCTTTTTCATAATTCGTTTTTCCTTTTCTGTATATTAATTTTTATTTTAGTTTCGAAGAATACTCATTTGTAAGCTCGGTGAGCTTCAAATCCTTTTGTTCGCTATATACCTTTTTAATCTCGTCTATAATTGCAGTGCTTTCGCCGAGTTTATTAAGAATGCCCTCAAGTTCGACAAGAAGAGCGTTAATTCTGGCATCGCACTCTGCTTCAAGCGCGTTCCCTCTTGGCACAAGAGTATTTGTAACGAACTGCATCTTGCCTTGAAGGGTATGCTTTTCCTTTGGCATCGCCATATACTCAAGCTTTGCCTCATAAATCGTCTTGTCTATAGCATTGAGATACTCTGCACGAAGCAAATAAATCTCTGCAATTATCTCCTCAATACGTGCGCGAAGCGCCGCTTCGTTTTCAATAGGCTTTGCGGTAGTTTGCGCCGTGGTTGCAGACGTGGTTTGCGCTGTTGTGGTTTGCGCTGTTGTGGTTTGTGTGGTTGTAACCGCAGGCTTTTGAGTAGTAACCTCTTCCGGTTTCTCGGGTGCAGTAACAGCCACGGTCACGGCAACTTCAACAGTCTCGGTAGTAACGATTTCTACGGGAGCCGTCGTAACAGTCTCGGTTACCGTTGTTTCGACACTTTCAAGGGTTCCGCCTTTTATAAGTATCAACGCTTGCTCGGGAGTGAGTTCGCCGCTTGCAAGCATCTGCCTTTCTTCTTCGGTAAGGTCACGCATGGTAACTACGACAAGCTCGTTTAAAATATCCTGCGTTTTTTTATCGTTTTCCGCCTGCATCGAATGAATCTGCTCCTCGGATTTTGATACACCCGAAGCAAGAATATTTATGTATCTGCGAAAAGCAAAGGCAAGAATCCCTCCTGCCAGAATCAGCACCGCAAGTATAATTAGAATCACATTACGGACGGTATGCCGCTTTTGCTTTTCAGCAGGCTTAATCTCATCGCTATGAATCAATTTTTCCTCCTGCACATTACAGCATTAGACAATAATGGCATAATAATATACATATACATTATATGCGTTACAAATTCAAATGTCAACAAAAATTTAAATAAAAAAAAAAACAGATGCGAAAAAATTACGCATCTGTTTTAATACTAACTCTTTTTCCGGTGTCTGTACTCATCGGGCGAAATACCGAGTTTCTTTTTAAAAGACGATGAAAAATGCTGTGAACTGGAGAAATTGAGAACATCGGCAATCTCGGCGATGCTATAGAGATTTTCCTCAAGCATTGAGCATGCCGCCTGCATCTTGCGTTGCAGAATGTACTGCTTCGGAGTATATCCGTATTTGTCGCTGAAAATGCTGATTATGTAAGACTTATTGAGATAAAAATGCTGTGCAATATCGTCAAGCGTAACATTATATGAAAGTCCGGAATCTATATAATCCTTGATGCGCTCTGCGGTACTTACTGTTGCGCGCTGCACCTTGCGATACTCGGTCGCAGCGGTGATAATCATTTCGCACATAACCTTGGCACACTCGGTCATAATATCATCCGAATTGTCAACATATGCACGAGATAGCAACTCGCGCAAACGGATAAAATATTTCTCTGTTTGCGACTGGGGTACAACGATAACTCCCTCGGTAAGTCCGTACGCATTGACAACACCGTCAAGCAATCTGCCTCCGGCGTTTATCCATATTTTACCGTATGGGTCCTCGCGGTCGGAGTAATAGAGGTGCGAGTGAAGTCTGTTCAAAAAATAGAAATCGCCTTTCCCGACGGTATACTTCTTTCCGTCGCACTCAATATGCCCTTTTCCGCCGATGACATACTCAAATACATATATACTTTTTGTATCGTTCTTTACACGAGTTCTCTCAACAAGATACTCGGCGCAGGGAAAGCTTTCTCCCATACTTTCAACGAAGAAAACGCTGTTTTTGCCGTAATCTGCACCTGCGCGATATGTGAAATTCACAATGCCGTGTACTATCCTTGACAAAACAATCACCTACACTTTTTGTACATCAATTTCATTATAAAACTTATGACACGATTTGTCAATACAAAGTTTTAACATGTAATATTTTAGCAACAAAAAGTATAAAAACTATATTTTCACCTCGTCAGAACGCGCTCAACAGTTCAATAATTGCGCCGGTTAAACAGTGGTTTGCTCCGCGTGAAATTATGTCTGCTATCTTTGCACCGAGCGAAACATTCTTCGTAGCAAGCGTGTAAAGCATGTTCTTTTCTTCATAGCGGCACTGCGCTTTTGCAAGAAGTTCAAACACCGTATTATTTATTTCATTTTCGGGAAGCTTACCGTCACCGACAACGGTTACTGTCACTTTGTCACCTGCATTTACCGTACCAACAAATACCGTCACGGTACGGCGAAGCTCGTCATACTCAAACGGCAGTTGAACAGTGACTCCGTTTACGGTTTGCGTTACCTTTTCGGGCTTTGCAAAGGCTATAAACTTAACTCGGTAATCACGTGCCACAGTAGTATCATCGCAGGACGCAGGAGTAAAGCAGAGTGTTGACTCCTTGCCGTAATCAAACGAAAATTTCGTTCTTGCAACATTGTATTTGCCGTCATCCTCAACCAATGTAAACTCGCCGTTATCTCCGCCAAAAACGCAAAGCTCTAAAGCTGAAGGATTTTCGGTAGCGTTTTTGCCGGCAGTCGCATCAAGCACAACTATCGAGCCGGCTTTTGCAAATACCGGCATAGTATTTATATCGCGATAAATTTCAATTCTTCGGTCTCCGCTATATATTCTTCCGTTAAAGAAGTCTATATATGTGCCGCCGGGCAGCCAAGCCGTCACTTTGGCAAGAGAACTTTCCTTGTCGCTGGGCGAAGTTATCGGTGCAACGATAAGGTCACCGAAGTAATACTGATTCTTAACGGAATACGCATTACCTGCCTTGGGATGCACGTGGTACATAGGTCTTACCATGGGTATTCCCTCTTCTGTTCCACGGTACATCATTGTGTATGTGTAAGGCACAAGGCGATGGCGCAAGCGGAGAAAATCGGAGATGACCCCCTCACACTCGCCGTACTTCCACGGTTCCTTGGAATTGAACACGTTGCAGGTTGAATGAAGTCGCATAATCGGTGAGAACACACCGAACTGCACCCAGCGCGTTTGCAACTCATGGTTGTGATAGCCGCCCATGTGACCGCCGATATCGTGGCTCCACCATGAGTAGCCCACATTTGCCGCAGTTGCAGTGAAATACGGCTGAAAATCAAGACTTTCCCATGTTACATGGGTATCACCCGAAAATCCAACGGGATAGCGATGTGAGCCTATCTCGGCAAATCGCGAAAACAAAAGTCCGCGCTCGCCGCGGCGAGTTGAGTCGGTATAGTGGCAGTGATTCAGCATCCAAAGCACGTCATACCCCTCAATGCGCGTGCCGCCCTTTTGCTGCCAGTCAATCCACCAAAAGTCAACGCCTTCGTCTTCAAGCGGATTAAGAACAGTGTCAAAATACCCTTCCAAAAATTCTCGGCTTGATGCGTCAAACTCAATCTGCTTACCGTCTGCCTTCCTGCCAAGTCGCTTGCAAAACGCCGCATACGAGTCCTCAAAGGCACGAACGCCGTCGCGCGGATGGAGATTGAGCGTTGTATGAAGTCCGCGCGCGTGCAATTCATTTAAGAATTCCTGCGGCGAGGGGAACAGTTCTTTGTTCCAAGTATATCCCGTCCAACCCGAGCCATATTTTACCGCATCGGGAGTTTTGGTGATGTGCCAATCCATGTCAATTACAGCCACCGAAAGCGGAATATCCTTTGCTTTAAAGGTGTCCATAAGTTCAAGATACTCTTTTTGAGTGTACTTATAGTAGCGGCTCCACCAGTTTCCAAGCGCATAACGCGGAAGCAGCGGTACGGGGGCAGAGAGTCTATAGAAGTCCTTGATGCACTTCTCATATTCGCTGCCATAGCCGAAGAAATAGAGGTCAATACGCTCGTTTGCAACCGGAACGGGCCAGCCGTCAGCACCTATCGCAATAGTCTTGCTATCGTCAAATGTTGCAAATCCGCGGCGTGAAACAAGTCCGTCGCCAAGCGGACATGCACCGTTCACCTGGTCAAGAGTGCGAACAGTTCCTCCGAGCGTCACACATTTTGCGCCAAAGCGCCAATCGCCGGTACCGTCAACAAAAATCTGAAGCCCAAATTCCGAAAATTCCTTTTCATCATAGCGAAGATGCAGGTGCTTTGTAACAATATGCAAAAGCCCGTCATCGCGGTATGTTTCAAATGCGGGAGTGTCAAAAGCGCGGTTGAAGGCAAAGCGTGTCGCTCTGTCCTCAAAAACACCGTCAGCACTGTATTCAAGGCGCAAAAGTTGCTCTGTAAGCACGGTTATACGGTAGTTTTCGCCTTTTATCACAAAGCGTTCATCCGCCTTGGGGTTTATATCAAACATTGATAGATTGTAAATAGACATTGTAACCTCCAAAAAGAGTTTTCTCGCCTTTAGAATACACTTTTAAAACAAATGTGTCAATATAAATTAAAACGAGGCAGTAATAATACTACCTCGTTTTTATTTAATCTTTAGGTTTTGGGGGATTGTCGTCGGAATAGCCTTCCGGAGCAATATTATCTATTTTAATTGCTGCTTCGGTTTCTGCCTTCTTGCGGCGTTCCTCCTCTTCGGCCTCACGGCGGCGTTTAGCCTCGGCGTTCTCCATTTCGGAGCGCTTTGCCTTTTCGCTCTTAAGTGCCTCAATAGCCTCCATGTCGGGGTTTTCAGCCTCCATTGCAGCCTCAAACTGATCCTCTTCCATAACCTCGTTTTTAAAGAGGAAGCCTGCAATGAAATGAAGCTTATCCATATGCTCGTTCAAAATCTTTTCAACTCTTGCATACGCACTCTTGACAATTCTCTGAATTTCAGCATCAATATCCGATGCGGTCTTGTCGGAGTAACTCTGCGAAGAAGAGAAATCTCTGCCGAGGAACACGCTCTGCTGGTCGTTGCCGTAAACTACGGGGCCGAGAATGTCGCTCATACCGTAGCGAGTAACCATATCGCGTGCGATTGATGTTGCGCGCTCAATATCGTTTGACGCGCCTGTCGAAACATCGCCCATGATAAGTGCTTCTGCACAGCGACCGCCAAGCAACATAACGATGCGCGCTTCCATCTCGTTCTTTGTAAGGTGGGTGTAGTCCTCCTTTGGAAGCGTAACGGTAACACCTGCCGCACGTCCTGCAGGGATAATAGAAATCTGATGCACGCTTTCGTTGGGACAAACGATTTTAGAAGCAATTGCATGACCTGCTTCGTGATAAGCGGTAATCTTTTTATCCTTATCAAGAATACGCTTGCTGCGTTTCTGCGGTCCCATGAGAACCTTCATCATAGCATCCTCAATATCGTTCATACCGATAAGGCTCTTTTTGCGGCGAGCCGCAAGCAAAGCTGCCTCGTTAAGCAGGTTTGCAAGGTCTGCACCGGTAAAGCCAACCGTAGTCTTTGCAATGGTAGCAAAATCAACGTCGCTCTCAAAGGGCTTGTTTCTCGCATGAACATTAAGGATAGCCTCGCGTCCGCGAAGGTCGGGATAGTTAACTGTAATCTGACGGTCAAAACGTCCGGGACGAAGAAGTGCGGGGTCAAGGATGTCTGCGCGGTTAGTAGCCGCGATAACGATGATACCCGTACCGTTGCCAAAGCCGTCCATCTCAACGAGGAGCTGGTTGTGCGTCTGCTCTCTCTCGTCGTGTCCGCCGCCAAGGCCCGTACCTCTCTGACGGCCTACCGCGTCAATTTCGTCAATAAACACGATTGAAGCGGGATGACGGCGCGCGGTTTCAAAGAGGTCACGCACACGCGATGCACCGACGCCGACATACATTTCTACAAAGTCGGAGCCTGAAATCGAGTAAAAAGGCACGTTTGCTTCACCTGCAACCGCCTTTGCAAGCAGAGTTTTACCCGTACCGGGAGGGCCCATCAAAAGCACGCCGTGCGGAATCTTTGCGCCGAGTTTTTCAAACTCCTTGGGGTTTTTGAGGAACTCAACGATTTCTGCAAGTTCTTCCTTTTCCTCGTCAGCACCTGCGACATCGTTAAAGGTAACACGCTTTTTCTCATCCGAACCAAGCTTTACTCTTGCTCTGCCGAAGTTGCCCATCTTGCCGCCCTGACCGTTCATCTGGCGCAGGATGTAAAGCCAAAGGAATACGGAAACAACTATCATTATTATATAGGGCAGGAACGTAATCCACACGGAGTTCTTTGCGCCGGGGATATCGTATTCCATACCGTCGATGTACTCCTCGACATTCTCCATGAAGAAGCCTGCATCGCGGAGCAGATAGTAAATCTCTTTATTTTTATCCGTTCCCTCAATTTTTTCTTTGAGGGTTACGGTAAGCTCATTGTTAGGCGAAATCTTAAATTTTTCAACCTCGCCGTTTTCAAAACGGCTTATAATGTCGCTGTATACGGGGTCCTTTTCATCCTGACCGATGCCAAGCATGGTGGAACCGAGATACAGAATTACGGCAATTACCAAAACATATCCGATAATCACCTTTAAATTTTTGTTCATGTAGTACCAAGCCTTTCCGCACGGGAATGTGTAGTGCTAAAATTAGTGTACCCGATTTTACTTTGTGTAAACTTCGGGATTGAGTATACCTATGTAAGGCAGCGCGCGATAGCGTTCGTCGTAATCAAGTCCAAAGCCGACAACAAACTCGTCCGGAACCTGAACTCCGCAATAATCGGGAGTAAATTCAACCTCACGGCGCGAAGGCTTATCAAGCAACGTGCAGGTGCGAACGCTTTTCGCACCCTTTTGTTTTAAATACTGACAGAGATAGGAAAGCGTTCGTCCACTGTCGATAATATCCTCAACAACGATAATGTCGCACTCCTCGATATTCTCTCTTTGCCAGTCAAGGATAATTTTCACCGAGCCACTTGACTTTGTGCCCTTGCCGTATGAAGAAACCTTCATAAACTCAATCTCGGGGTTGGATTTTATCTTCTTCATAAGTTCTGCCATAAATGGTACCGAGCCTTTGAGTATACCAAGGAGTACAAGTCTGCCGTCGCTGTTTGCAAAGTCGCGGTCAATCTGCTCTGCAAGGCGAGTGGTGGTTTCTTCGATTTGCTTTTCGCTTACGAGCACACTTAAAATTTCATTATTGTTCATTTTTCTGTTCCTTTACTGTAATGTAAATGCATGTATCACCGCGGCGACAAAAAGCCTTGTCCGCCACAGCAGGAATATTTGAATATATTATTTCGCCGTCAGCCGAGAGGAAAAACAGTTTTGCCTTTTGCGCGGCGGACAGTTTTTTATCTGAAATAATGCGTTTGATTTTGTGCGTTTTTTTAAAAACGGTTATCGTATCGCCATCACGGCGAGAACGGATAACCAGGTTACCGCAAAGAGCATCCGCACGGAGAGGATATGCACCGTCTTGCTTATCAAACGACAGCAAGACCGTAAGCCCGATAGGAAGCGTCACCGATTTTCCGATTTCAATAGGTATACAAAACTCATCGGTTTTCGGGAGCGACTTTACAAAAGTCAGCGTGCCGCGCTCACAAAGCGCATACGAGCCATGCAAAGCAAGCGTAAAATTTTCATCACCGCTTTTAATCTTCTCACAAACAGCATCAATATGTGCCTCGGTAAAGTCAAAATAGCCATGATAATTATACAACCTTTTTACAATGCGCGAAAGTATTGAAAGGTGAATGTTTTGTGCATTTTTGGTGTACAAAACGCCGTCCTTTACAACCTCGCCATACCGCTTGCTTGCCTCATCGTCAAGATACTCCGCATCGCGGCGGAGAAGCTTTGACGTGCGCACAAAGTTTTCCTCATATCCTCCGTAAATCTTTTTGATTTCGGGTAGGATATTTAGTCTAACTCTGTTACGGCTGTATTTTTCGTCAAGATTTGTCGAATCAGTGATAAATTCAAGCGATTTCGCTTGATTATACGCTAAAACCTCCGCGCGGCTGACGTTAAGAATCGGTCGGATAATATTCCCGCGCCGCCTTGGCACTCCGCACATGCCGTCAAGCGACGTGCCGCGCGCAAGATTAAGCAACATTGTTTCGCACATATCGCCGCGATTGTGCGCAGTTGCGATATACGAAAGTTCGCGGTTTTCGCTCACAACCTTTTCAAGAAATGCGTATCTTGCACTCCTTGCCGCTTCTTCTATTCCCTTGCCGCTCTCGCGCGCAAGCGCGTTTACATCGGCACTGCCAAGAAAAAACTTAACTCCGCGTTTTTTGCAAAGCTCGCGGCAAAAATCTTCATCGCGCTTTGCTTCATCACCGCGCAAATTGTGGTTAAAGTGCGCCGCCATAATAGGATACGGAAAGTCCACGGAGAGAAAAAGGTCAAGCAGGCAAACCGAATCGGCTCCGCCGGAGAGTGCAACAAGCACGCCTCCGGTGAGTTCGAATTCATCAATTGCCGACAGAAATTTTCTTTTGATTTGTTCCATTTTACGCGTCCATATCGTTGTCAATGGTGCGGAACTTGGTGTACTGACCTATCCAGCCAACCTTGATTTCGCCCGTACCGCCGTGACGGTTTTTAGCAATGATGATAGACGCAGTGTTTGCCGCCTGCTCATCTTCGCCTGCGGGTTTATCGGTTTTATAGTATTCATCGCGGTAAATAAACATTACAACGTCCGCGTCCTGCTCAATCGCACCCGAGTCACGAAGGTCGGAAAGCATAGGCTTTTTGTCGGTTCTGGATTCCGGTCCGCGCGAAAGCTGTGCGCAACAGATAATCGGAACATTGAGTTCCTTTGCCATTATTTTAAGGTTGCGCGAAATATCGGCAACCTCCTGCACGCGGTTATCAATCTTGCGGTCGGAATTCATTAGCTGGAGATAGTCGATAATTACGAGTCCGAGATTTTTAACTCTGCGGAGCTTTGCCTTCATCGACATTATCGTCTGTCCCGTAGTATCGTCAATCAAAATCTTGCACTCTGCAAGCTCGCTTGCGGCATGCGCAAGCTTTGTCCAGTCCTCCTCGGTGAGATTTCCGCCGCGAAGTGCGTTACTCTCAACCATTGCTTCGCTTGAAAGGACACGCTGAACGAGCTGGTCGGAGGACATTTCAAGTGAGAACATCGCAACCGCCTTGCCGGTAGCCTTTGCAACGTTTGTGCCGATGTTAAGACAAAACGAGGTCTTACCCATACCGGGACGCGCACCTACAAGCACAAGGTCGCTATCGCCCATGCCGACAAGCACGCGGTCAATGCCCGAAAATCCGGTTGACGTACCTTTAAGCGCGCTCTTGTCCTTGGAAATAAGCTCAAGATGCTTATAAACGCGATGCAAAACATCGCCGATTTCCTCAAAGTTCTTGGTTTCGCGATGGTCTGCTATCTCATAAATGCGCTGCTCTGCCGCATCGAGCAAGTGGTCAACGTCGCCCTCCTCGGAATACGCCTCGCCGGAGATATCGTCACAAACATTGATAAGGCTGCGCAAAATGCTCTTATCCTTTACAATGTTTGCATAATCTACTATGTTTGCCGCCGTAGGAACGGTTTTTGCAATAATTTTTATATATTCGGTGCCGCCGGCCTTATCGTAAACGCCGTCGCGTACAAGCGCGTCGATAAGCGTTACAACGTCGATTTCCTTATTCTTTTTATAAAGCTCCTTCATCGTTTCAAAGATGTTGCGATGCTCCTCAAGATAGAAATCGTCGGAAACGATAATTCCGGCAATCTTATCAAAGCTTTCGGGATTGATAAGAATTGAACCGAGCACGGATTGCTCCGCCTCGATTGCCACCGGCATTTTTCTGGTAAAATCGCCGTTCAAAGTGATTACCTCGCTTAAAATTACTTTTCGGTCACAACAACATTAATTTTTCCCTGAATTTCACTGCCGTAAAGCTTTACGGGAATTTCATACTTGCCGTATGCCTTAATGGGGTTGTCAAGCACTATCTTACGCTTGTCAACGTCAATGCCGCTTGCCTTTTTAAGTTCGTCGGCAACGTGCTGGGAAGTAATCGAACCGTAAAGACGGCCGTCTGCACCGTGAGAAGCCTCAATTTTAACGAGAATACCCTCAAGACGAGCCGCAAGCTCGCGAGCCTCTGCCTTTTCGACCTCTATTCTATGCTGTTTTGCAGCTTCTTTGTTCTTAAGGTCGCTGAGCGTACCTGCATCTGCTATCTTTGCAACACCTTTAGGAATAAGGAAGTTGCGTGCAAAGCCGTCAGAAACGTCCTTTACTTCGCCGGCTTTACCGGTTCCCTTTACATCTTTAAGAAGAATTACTTTCATTTTTATATCCTCCGATACGGTTAGGTCACCTCTAAAAACTCGCCACGCGCGGAGCGGACGGAAAAATTTTCGTCATTCGTCACAAAAATTCTTCGTTTAGGAGGCACTAAACGCGCGAATTTTTGTTTGGACTGAAGAAAAATTATTTCTCGTCGTCCGCATCGCGTGAGTTTTTAGAAGTGCCCTTTAATTTTTATTTCTATCAGTTTCTGCAAGGTACTCATCAATAGCACCCTTCAGGCTTTCAAGCATTACCACAAGCGGATCGTCCGACTTCGCGCCTGCACTGTCAAGATGTCCGCCGCCGCCAATCTTTTCAAGTATAAGCTGAACACTTACCTGCGAGTTTGAGCGTGCGGAAATGTGGGTTTCGTTACCAAGGCGGACAAGCGCAAACGCCGCGTCCACTCCCTTTATCGAAAGCAGCGACTCTGCCGCCTTTGCCGCAGCAACTGTGTCGGTGTGAACTCCGTTTCGCTCATCCTTTGCAATTACAAAACGCTTTTTGTAGATAAGCAAATCGGACATTATCTTTGACTGCTTCTGGAACTCGTCAAAATCGCTCTTAAGCTCTGCGGATGACTCGTAGATATTTGCACCTGCCGAGCGCAGATAGATAGCCGCGTTAAAGGTTCTGGCACCCGTTGAACGGGTAAACTGCTTGGTGTCAAGAATAATACCGCCAAGCATCGCGTTTGCCTCTTCCTTAAGCAGTTTGCCTTCGCCGATAGATTGCTCCAAAATCTCGGCAACAAGTTCCGATGCGCTCGAAACAGACGGCTCGATATACTCGGCAAGCCAATCTCTCTTAACGCGCGAATCGGTCTTTCTGTGATGGTCGATTATCAGAGCATTGTTTACCGAAATCGCAATGCCGCTGGAAAGCATATGGTCAACATTGTTTACATCGACAACCACAAGCAATGTGTCCGACTCTATAAGGCTCATTGCCTCGTTTTCGTCCACAAAAACATCCACATATTCATTTGCAGATGCAAACTTGCTTATAAAGTCCTCGGTTTTAGCATCTTCTCTGTCAACAACGATATATGGCTTTACGCCGCAGAACATCGCAAGGCGTGCGATACCAACCGATGCTCCAAAGCAATCCTGGTCGGCGTTTCTGTGTCCCATGATAATGACGTTTGATGCCATGTTGATTCTTGCAGTAAGCTCGCCTGAACGAACCTTTGCAGATACCTTTGAAATCTTTTGAACGGGGCGGGTATTTCCACCGAAGAACACCATGCCGCCCTCTGCTTTGTACGCAACCTGGTCGCCGCCGCGCGCAAGTGCCATTGAAAGCGCTTCTCTTGCGCCTGCCTCGCGCTCTGCAAGGCTTTCACCAATATCGGTAATGCCCATCGAAACGGTTATCGGCATGCCGAGATCGCCAACGCGGATATCGCGAATCTTGTCAAGTACTGCGAAGTTGTTTGCACGGCTCTTTGCAAGACCTGCGCGGTTCATAATAAGCATATACTTGTCGCGGTCGTACTCACGCATGATTCCGTTTACCAAAGAGGTAAACTCACGCAGGATTTCATCGACCTTGTTGGTTTCGTTCTTGAGCGAATCCTGACCGTTGCGCGAAAGCTCCTCAAGGTTGTCAACAATTGCGTAAGCAACAACACTGCGCTCGCTTTCAATTTGCGCATTAAGTGAATCTACCTCGGTGCGGTCATCGAAAATCAAGAACCAATACTTCTTTTCATCGGTCTTAAAGTGAAGCAGATCAACCTGATAGCGACGGTCGCAAAGCTCCGCCGAGCCGCTTCCTTTTTCTTCAAGTTCCTCAACATTCACAGACGAAATCGAGTCAATCGAAACGCCCATTACAGAGCCGATTTTTTCTGTAGCAAGAGCAAAAGCGCGGTTTCGCCAAATAATCTTTCCCATAGTGTCGCAAATAACCATGGGATTTTGCATTTTGATAACCATTTCAAGCATTATCTGCCCGAGCGAGCTTGTAAGCTTTTCGTCGCTACAGTTATTTCTGCGGCGCAGAATAAAGCTGTAAAGCATATTTCCGCCAAGCAAAAGCACAAGTGCGGCAATAAAGCAAACCGCAGGCGACACGTTCGCCGACAGCAACGATAAAAACAGTATCAGCGAAAGTATTCCTATTGCAAGCGATATAAGCGCCTCGCGCTTTTCGCCTGCCTTGTTTTTGTTTTTATTATTCATGTAAAAATCCTTTTCTGATATGATTAGATAATTAGCCTATTTTAATGTTTCATTATATTATATCAAATATATTCGCAAAAGTAAATAGTAAAGATAAATTAATGTTTATCTAATCACTTCAAAATGCAAGCATTTTGAAGTGGAGCAAAACCGTTCGCTCGCGCCGCGCTCACCGCGCGCGGTTTTTAAGGTGTAAAAAAGCCGGCGCATGTCCGTCTTTTTTACGAGGATTTAGTATTATAAACATTAATTTTCCTTTTCCCTTGACAATTATTTTTTACTGTGTTATATTATATTGGAATAAAACAAAGCGTTGATGAAGAGAGTAGCGCGGCTATGAAAGCAAAAGCGAGTCGGGGACGGTGCAAGCCCGATGCGAGTAGTGCCGATGCGAAAATCACTTCGGAGTGCATTTGCGACAACGTAGCAAATGACGGATTCTCACCGTTATACGAGAGCCATATGATTGTATGCG
>JAZNOM010000095.1:0-26216 GCA_045580835.1 Eubacteriales bacterium | reverse complement strand
TAACTGTTAAAGCAGCAGTCTTTTCGGCGAGTGCCAAGGAAAAGATAGAAGCAGCAGGTGGAAAGATCGAGGAGGTATAATAAATGTTTCAGACATTGAAGAACGCATTTAAAATCCCCGATTTAAAAAAGAAGATTCTTTTTACTCTCTTCATTATTCTTTTGTATCGCGTAGGTTCCGCAATTCCTGTTCCTTTTGTAAGTGCGAATATGCTCGAATTCTTTACTGAATACGGCGGCGCTTCTCAGGGCGGTATCTTCGATATGCTCAACACCTTGTCGGGTGGTGCACTTTCCCAGGCAACACTCTTCGCACTCGGTGTTCAGCCCTACATTAACGCATCCATTATTATTCAGCTTCTTACAATTGCAATCCCCTACCTTGAAAACCTTTCCAAGGAAGGCGAGGAAGGCAAGAAAAAGCTTAACGCAATTACCCGTGTTGTAACAGTTGCTCTTGCACTTGTAATGAGCATTGGTTACTATATGCTTCTCAAGAACGGCGGCTTCGGTCTTCCCGTACTCTCTAACACTCACTGGTTTGCAGGTGTTGTTATTGTTGCTTGCTACTGTGCAGGTGCTGCACTTGTTATGTGGCTTGCAGAGAAGATTAATGAAAGCGGTATCGGCAACGGTATCTCTATCATTCTTTTTGCAAACATTATCGCTCGTCTCCCCCACGCAGCAGCTTCCGTTTGGAACACTGCATACGGTATGATTACCGGTGGCGGTCTCGGCATTCTTTGGGGAATTCTCTTCATTCTTGCAGTTGCAGTCGTTATGGTTGCTCTCGTTGGCTTCGTAGTATTTGTTACCGAGTCCGAGCGTAAGATTCCGATTCAGTATGCAAAGAGAGTTGTCGGCAGAAAGATGTACGGTGGTCAGAGTTCTACTCTCCCCATCAAGCTTAACATGACCGGCGTTATGCCTATCATTTTTGCAAGCACTATCTGCTCTCTCCCCTCCACCATTCTTATGTTCATTACAAAGCCCACTGCAGGCATTGGCATGCATATCTACAATTTCTTTGATACCGTGTTCAATCCTCAGACCTCTGTAATCTATGTTATTATTTACCTCGTATTGATTATCGCGTTTGCATACTTCTACGTTGCAATCTCCTTCAATCCCGTTGAGGTTTCCAATAACATCAAGAAGAATGGCGGCTTTATTCCCGGTATTCGTCCCGGCAAGCCCACATCTGATTATATCTCTAAGATTCTGTCTAAAATCACACTGATTGGTGCGATTTTCCTCGGCTTCATCGCTGCATTCCCGATGGTACTTAACCTTATCAACAGCAGTATGTTCGGCTCAATCGCTTTCGGCGGTTCGTCACTTCTCATCGTTGTAGGTGTAGCACTTGAAACTTGCAGAGAGATCGAGGCACAGATGACAATGCGCCATTACAAAGGCTTTTTGGACTAATATAAAACCTTAGAGGTAAGCTATGAAAATTATATTTTTAGGCGCACCAGGTGCAGGCAAAGGCACGCAGGCTGAAAAAGTTGCTGCCAAGCTTAATATCCCAACTATTTCTACCGGCGCGATTATCCGCGCGGCGCTCAGTGAAGGCACAGAAATGGGTCTTGCTGCCAAAGCGTTTATCGAGGCCGGAAAACTTGTTCCCGATGAGGTCGTTATCGGCATCATCAAGGAGCGTCTTGCACAAGACGATTGCAATAACGGTTTCATACTTGACGGTTTCCCTCGCACAATAGCGCAGGCAGAGGCACTTGATGCCATGGGCATCAATATCGACCTCGTTGTTAACATTTTTGTTGACGATGCGACTATCGTTGAGAGAATGAGCGGCAGACGCGTTTGTCCTGCGTGCGGAGCAACATTCCACACACAGTATAAGCCATCATCTGACGGAGACAAGTGTGACAAATGCGGCGTAGAGCTTACTATCCGCAAGGATGATAAGCCTGAAGTTGTAAAGGATCGTCTCGTTGTTTATCACAAGGAGACCGAACCTCTTGAGCGCTATTATGAGGCAAAGGGTATTCTCAAGACCGTAATCGGTCAGGAAGACCTTGCTGACACAACGGCGCTTACCTTCAAGGCAATCGGAGTATAAAATGATTCAGCTTAAAAACTCTTCACAAATTGAGCTTTTGAAGATTTCAGGCAGAATTACCGGCGAAGCGCTCGCCGTTGCTGAAGAGATGATTCGCGAAGGCGTGTCAACCTACGAGATTGACCGCGCCATTCGCGAACACATCGAAAAGAGCGGAGCTGTACCCTCTTTCCTCGGCTACGCGGGCTTCCCCGGAAGTGCTTGTATCAGCATCAATGATGAAGTAATTCACGGTATCCCCTCAAAGAAACGCATTTTGCAAGAGGGCGACATTGTAAAGGTTGACGTTGGAGCGTTTATTAACGGATTCCACGGCGACGCAGCGCGTACTTTTCCTGTAGGAAAGGTAAGTGAAGCGGCAGCTCGCCTTATCGAAGCTACTCGCGAGTGCTTCTATAAGGGCGTTGCGCAGGCTACTGCCGGTAATCGCGTAGGCGACATCGGCGCGGCTGTTGAGGCTTGCGCAAAGTCTTACGGATACAGTGTCGTAAAAAGATATGTCGGCCACGGTGTGGGACATGAACTTCATGAAGCACCCGAGGTACCGAATTTCGGTACAGCCGGCAGAGGCCCAAGACTTTTCCCCGGCACGGTAATCGCTATCGAGCCGATGATAAACGAGGGCGTGTGTGATGTGCATGAAATGCCTGACGGATGGACTGTAAAGACCGCTGACAGAAAGCTTTCTGCGCATTATGAAAACACTGTTGCAATAACCGATGAGGGACCTATTTTACTTACGGAAATCAAATGAGTAAAGAATGTGTCGGACTGCTTGCATATTCAAAGTGCGGCAGGGACAGAAAAAGACTTTTCTGTGTAGTTGATGTAATCGACGAGGACTTTGTGCTTGTCGCTGACGGAAAACTGCATAAAGCAGAAGAGCCGAAGAAAAAAAGACTGAAGCATTTATCCTTTGTTGAGTGTGCGCGCATTGCGCTCCCGCTTGACAACAGTGAATTGTACAAACGCATATGCGAATATGAGTTTTCGGCGAATAGGAGGGACTACAGTGCCAAAGGATGATGTAATGGAATTTGAAGGTGTGGTTGTTGAGGCTCTGCCCAATGCCAACTTCAAAGTGCAGCTTCCCAACGGGCATATTGTTAATGCTCACATTTCGGGTAAGCTTCGCATGAACTATATCAGAATATTGCCCGGTGATAAGGTAACTGTTGAGGTTTCTGTTTATGACCTCACCAAGGGCCGCATTACTTGGCGTGTAAAATAACGTTTGACTTAAGTCAATTTAACCATTATGAAAGGAAGATGAACAATGAAAGTTAAGCCTTCCGTAAAGAAGATTTGCGAAAAGTGCAAAATCATCAAGAGAAAAGGTAAAGTAATGGTTATTTGCGAAAACCCCAAGCACAAGCAGAAGCAGGGTTAAGCAAAACCATTTAACCGAGGTGTCATTTGACACAAACCAAAGAAAGGATGGATTACACAAATGGCTCGTATAGCTGGTGTTGATATTCCAAATCAGAAGCGTGTTGAAATCGCGCTTACCTATATCTACGGTATCGGACAGACCAGTGCTAAGGAAATCCTTGCAAAGACCGGTATCAACCCTGATACCCGTGCAAAGGACCTTACCGAGGCAGAGGTTGCTAAGCTCCGTGACGAGATCGAGGCTAACTACACTGTAGAGGGTGACCTCCGCAGAGAAGTACAGCTCAACATCAAGAACATGGTAGAAATCAACTGCTACCGTGGCATTCGTCATAGAAAGGGTCTCCCCGTAAGAGGTCAGAGAACCAAGACAAATGCAAGAACTCGCAAGGGTCCCGCAAAGACCATCGCGAACAAGAAGAAGTAAAGGAGTGACCAAAGAGAATGGCTAAAGCTGTTAAAAAGGTTATTAAGAAGCGCCGCGAACGCAAGAACGTCGAAAAGGGCGCAGCACATATTCAGGCTACCTTTAATAACACAATTATCACTATCACTGATACCGAAGGTAACGCAGTATCTTGGGCATCTGCAGGTGAGATGGGCTTCAAGGGCTCCAGAAAGTCTACTCCTTTTGCAGCACAGACTGCAGCAGAGGCAGCAGGCAAGATCGCTGTTGACCACGGCATGAAGACCGTTGAAGTTTACGTTAAGGGCCCCGGCTCGGGACGTGAATCTGCAATTCGTGCACTTCAGACTGTAGGTCTCGAGATCACAATGATCAAGGACGTTACCCCGATTCCTCACAACGGTTGCCGTCCGCCTAAGCGCAGACGCGTGTAATTATTTTAGGAGGTATAACAAAATGGCAAGATATACAGGTCCTGTTTGCAGACTTTGCCGCAGAGAAGGCACAAAGCTTTACCTTAAGGGTGAGCGTTGCACTTCCGGCAAGTGCGCATTTGACCGCAGAGCACAGGTTCCCGGTCAGCACGGCGATGCTCGCAAGAAGATCGGTGAATACGGCATGCACCTTCGCGAAAAGCAGAAGGTAAGAAGATATTACGGTCTGCTTGAGAAGCAGTTCAAGAACTACTTCATCATGGCAGACAAGAAACCCGGCATGACCGGCGAAAACCTTCTCGTTATCCTTGAGAGCCGTCTTGATAACGTTGTTTACAGAATGGGTATGGCATCCAGCCGTAAGGAAGCTCGTCAGCTTGTTCTTCACAACCACTTCAGACTCAATGGCAAGACGGCTAACATCCCCTCTATCCTTGTAAAGGCCGGCGAGGTTATCTCCATCAACGAGAGCAGCACTGATAGCGCAAAGATCAAGGAACTTCTTGAGGGCGTTGCAGCAGCAAAGACTCCCAAGTGGCTTGAAGTTGCAGAAAATGGTACTGCAAAGGTTGTTACTCTTCCCGCAAGAGAAGATATCGACTTCGAGATCAACGAGCAGCTCATCGTTGAGTTCTATTCCAAGTAATACCGCCTCCGATATGCATACTTTTATATCGGAGCGTGGCTTGGATATATCGTATGCAAAAAATGCACCACTCCATTTTGGAAAAGACTATCGGATTGCATAACAGATTATTAAGGAGGGTACGAAATGATTGAAATAGAAAAGCCTAATATAAACATGGTTGACGTCAGTGCAGATGGTAGCGAAGGAACCTTCGTTATTGAGCCTCTTGAGCGCGGCTATGGCACAACGCTTGGCAACTCGCTTCGCAGAGTGCTTCTCAGCTCGCTTCCCGGTGTTGCAGTTTGCAGCATCAAGATTGACGGCGTTCTTCACGAGATTACAACCGTGCCCGGTGTTAAGGAAGAGGTTACCGAGATCGTTCTTAACGTAAAGGGAATTGTTGCAAAGCTCTATTCCCAGGCTCCCAAGACCGTTGTTATTGACGTAACCGGTGCTTGTGACGTTAAGGCAGGCGATATCGCAACCGACGCTGATATTGAAATTCTTAATCCCGAACACCATATCGCAACCGTTTGCGAAAATGCTCGCTTCTACATGGAGCTTACATTTGATCGCGGTCGCGGATATGTTTCCCAGGAAAAGAACAAGCAGACATATAATGCTACTGCTGCTACCAGCGCCCCTATCGGCCTTATTTTCACCGATTCTATTTATACCCCTGTATACAAGGTACAGTATACTGTGGAAAACACCCGTGTTGGAAACATCACCGACTACGATAAGCTTACGCTTAATGTAAAGACTAACGGTACCGTTTCCGCCAAAGAAGCGATTTCGCTCGGCGCCAAGATACTCAACGAGCATCTCAACCTCTTCGTAAACATGTCGGACGAGGCTAAGAAGGCGGAAATCATGGTTGAACGTAAGGAAACCATCAGGGACAGAGTCCTTGAGATGACCATTGAAGATCTTGACTTGTCAGTTCGTAGCTTCAACTGCTTGAAGCGCGCAGGTATCAATACCGTTGAAGACCTGACAAATCGTACCGAGAGCGAAATGATTAAAGTTAAGAATCTCGGTAAGAAGTCGCTTGAAGAAGTTATCAACAAACTTCAGGGACTCGGACTCGAGCTTAAGCGCGAGGACGACTAAAAATACAACAAGGAGGGAATTACAATGCCCGGAACAAGAAAACTTGGCAGAACTTCTGATCATAGAAAAGCTATGCTCAGAGGTATGGTAACATATTTGCTTGAGAACGGTTCTGTTGAGACTACTCTCACCAGAGCAAAGGAAGTAAGACCTCTCGCTGAGAAGATGATTACTCTCGGCAAGAAGAACACTCTTGCATCCCGCCGTCAGGCTCTTGCTTTTATCACCAAGGAGAGCGTTGTTAAGAAGCTTTTCGACACTATCGCTCCCGAGTATGCTAACCGTAACGGTGGTTACACCCAGATCTATAAGATCGGTCCCCGCCGCGGTGACGCTGCTGAAATGGCAATCATCCGTCTGGTTGCTGAAAAGGCTCCCGCTGAGGAGAAGGCTGACAAATAAGTCAGTGTAAAAGCAAAAGTAAAACCCGCATCGTTAGATGCGGGTTTTTGTTTACGTCTATGTCATTCTGAACGAATGTGAAGAATCTGAAGAACTTGCATCGCAAGTTCTTTCTCCTTAAGACTCGCCTGCGGCGAGCAGATCCTTCGGCAAGCCTCAGGATGACAACTTATTTTATTTCTTGCTCCAAACTGTTAAATTCATCAGTATTGAAAAAATCAGCAAGAGTTATGCCAAGACCGTCACAAATCATTTTAATAGTGAGAAGTTTTGGGTTTTGACTTCTGCTGTATAAAATTGCTTTAATGGAAGAAGGCGGCAAAGCACATATCGTTGCTAATTTGTTGATAGTAATATTTCTTTCGCCGCACAATTGTTGTATTCTGTTTTTAGTCGCTGTTATAGTATCCATAACTTAAAGTTTTATTTCATCATTATCGCCACAAAGCCAATCCATACTTACTCCTAAAACCTTTGCAAGCATGCGTAATTCTGCATCACAGACATGGCGTTGATTTTTCTCAATTCGGGAAATGATGGGTTGTGTCATTTCCATGCCCATAAGTTGTATTTTTGTAGCAAGTTCTTCTTGGTTTAATGGAGGTTTGTGTAATGCACGAGCAAGTCTAATTCGTTCTGCACAAATATTTCCTTTTACTAAAAACATGCTTTTCCCCATAATCGCACTCCTAATATAGAAAATTTTATATCTATATTATTGATTTTATTCTATAAACATATATAATAGTTATTAGAATGAAATAAAATATGCGAAATTAGCATAATGCAAAATATTATTACAATATAGGAGAGATGATAATGAAAGCGGCGATTATGGGTTGTAAAAATATAAGCTATGGGGATTTTGAAAAGCATTTGCCAAAGGATATTACCGAAATAGTATGGAGTGGTGAAGATGAGATATTGTATAATTACGCAAAAAATAATAACATAAAACTAACTTTAGCAAAGGAAGATAATAACTATGGCAATGCGTCTGCGTTTATGAGAAATATTGATGTGGTAAGAGATGTAGATATAGTAATAGTTTTTTGGGATGGCAAAGATAGCGTGGTGAAATCGTTGGCGAGTTTTTATGGTACAATTAACAAAAATCTTATTCTCAAAAGTTTTTGAGGGGTGCAGGGGAACTTTTTACAAAAAGTTCCCCTGCATCTTATTATAAAAAGCCCGCGGCTATGCCGCGGGCATTACTTTTATTATTACTTTTTAAGTGCGATTGCTTCTTTTGCCTTTTTAGCAATATTTTCAGCGGTAAGTCCGTACTCTTCGAGAAGCTCGGGAACCTGACCGCTCTTGCCAAACTTGTCCTCAACACCAATGCGGAGCATCGGAACGGGGCACTTTTCGCAAAGAACTTCTGCAACTGCACTGCCAAGACCGCCGATGATGTTGTGTTCTTCGGCAGTAACAATTGCGCCGGTTTCCTTTGCAGCCTTGGCAATGATTTCCTCGTCAATAGGCTTGATAGTATGGATGTTGATAACGCGTGCGCTAATGCCTTCTTCTTTAAGCATCTTTGCAGCATCAAGCGCCATGCCTACCATAAGACCGGTTGCGATAATAGCAACATCGTTGCCATCGCAAAGCTCAACGCCTTTGCCGATTTCAAATTTATAATCTTCGGTATTGAAAGTTGGAACGGCATATCTGCCAAAACGCATATAAACGGGACCGTTCATTTCTACAGCAGCCTTAACAGCAGCCGCAGCTTCAACAGAGTCAGCAGGATTTATAATTGTCATGCCGGGGATAGTGCGCATAAGTGCGATATCCTCGTTGCACTGGTGGGTAGCACCGTCTTCGCCAACGGTAATACCTGCGTGAGTAGCACCGATTTTAACATTAAGGTGAGGATAACCGATAGTGTTACGCACCTGCTCAAACGCTCTGCCGCTTGCAAACATTGCAAAGCTGGAAGCAAAGGGAATCATGCCGGAAGCGGCAAGACCTGCGGCAACTGACATCATATTTCCTTCTGCAATGCCGCAGTCAAAGAAACGGTCGGGGTATGCCTTTTTAAACTTACATGTTTTTGTAGCCTCCGCAAGGTCAGCATCGAGGACAACAAGATTTTTTACAGTTGCGCCAAGCTCTACAAGTGCATCACCGTAAGCTTCGCGAGTTGCTTTCTTTTCAGCCATTTCCTGTTTCCTCCTTATTTGTCAAGATCCGCCATAGCGGTTGCATATTCATCATCGTTTGGCGCCTTGCCGTGCCACGAAGCTTGATTTTCCATAAATGAAACGCCTTTACCCTTAACGGTGTTGGCAATAATTGCGGTGGGCTTGCCCTTGCAAGCCTTTGCAGCGTTAACGGCGTTTTCAATTTCTTCAAAGTTGTGACCGTCGATTGTGATTACATTCCAACCGAAAGCAGCAAATTTAGTATCGTGAGGTGTGGGGTTCATAACATCTTTAACCGCGCCGTCAATCTGAAGACCGTTAAAGTCGATAAAAACTGTGAGATTGTCAAGGTGGTAGTGAGATGCAAACATTGCAGCCTCCCAAACCTGACCTTCTTCGCTTTCGCCGTCGCCCACTGCACAGTATACACGGTAGTCCTCACCGCCGATTTTAGCGGCAAGAGCCATACCGCAAGCTGCGGAAATGCCGAGGCCGAGGGAGCCGGTGGACATATCAACGCCGGGTATGCCCTTCATGTCGGGGTGACCTTGGAGATAACTGTCAGTCTTACGGAGAGTTTTTAAATCTTCGACAGGGAAGAAACCGCGATTGGCAAGCACGGAGTAGAGTGCAGGTGCTGCGTGACCTTTTGACATAACAAAGCGGTCGCGATTTGCCATCTTGGGATTTTTTTCATCAATGTTCATCTCTGCAAAATAGAGATATGTTACGATATCGGTTATAGAGAGTGAGCCGCCGGGATGACCGCATTTTGCGGCGTGGGTGCTCTCAATAATGCCTTTGCGTACAAGAGTTGCTTTCTCTTTAAGCATAGCAAGCTTTTCGTTATTCATAATTACCTCGGCTTAATGTAAAAAATGATACAAGAGTATTATACTTGACTTGGCACAAAAAAGCAATTGTTTATTTGACAAAATCTGCGTTTTTTATTGTTTTTATTAAACCTCGACCGTGTCACCAAGACAAAGCGAGTAAATCAGTGTTTGTTTAGGCTGTTTTCCGCACATTTCGAAGATTGCGCGCGCGTAGTATGACAGTTGAGCGGAGTGTGCGGCACGCAGTTTTTCTTCGGCTGCAGCACGGTCGGTTTTAGAAACGCGGTCGGTCTTGTAGTCTACAAGAATTATGTCGCCGTTTTTGTCGTGGAAAAAGCAGTCGATAACACCTTGCACAAGCACAGTTTCGCCATGCAGTTCGGCTTTTAATCCTGCGTCTTTTGCAAAGTCGGCGGCATTGAGGTTTAGATTAAAGCGTTGTTCACGGTAGATAACGTCAGCGGCGCGCATTTCATTGAAGAGTTTTGATGCAAGGAAGGCTTTAACCTCTTCAATGTTGACAAGAGCCGCATCTTCATCGGTCAAAAAGCGTTTTGACACAAGCCTTTCAAGCTCGGCGGCAGCACCGTTTGCCGCAGCATTTTCAAAGTCAAAAAACTGCATGAAAAGATGCGTTGCAGTGCCGCGTTTTGCGGCGGTTTCTCCTGCATCGGCTACGATAAAGCGGGGTGCATCCGTTGGGCGAGGTAGTTTCTTTTGCTCAATGGTGTCGCTTAAAACGGTATCGTCTAGAATATCGGGATATAGTCGCGATATTGCAAGTTTTGCAGGAATCTTTGTGCGAGCGATATGCCCGTATTTGTAATCAAACCGCGCGTTGAGTGTTTCAACATCGTCCTCGTTTGCAAAAACTTCGGTTTCGGCTTCAATGCTTTCGTTTGTTTCCTCTTTGAATAGCGGACCGTCACTTATTATATCAATAGTGTGAATATCGCTATCTTCACCATGTGCCGCAAGTAGTATGAGCGGCAGATAACTGTTATGCCTTAACGCCGCATATCCGGTCATAAAATGGCTTTCGCCTTTTGCATTTGCTACAAGTTCATTCGGCTTTGATGTCATCGCGGTTACATACAAGCGTTCGCGAGCACGAGTCAGTGCAACATACATAAGTCGCAGTTGTTCCTCTTTAAGCGAGTTTACAATTGCAAGCGAAAGGGATTTGCGAAGCAGTGGATTGTAAAGTCCAAAGCCGGTTTCGTCGCGTAGTTTCATTGCGAATCCAAGGTTACCCGAATAGAGGATGGCAGGCTTTACGTCATCGGTGTTGTATCTTTTTTGTGTATCCGCAAAAAAGACCACGGGAAACTCTAGTCCTTTGGATTTGTGAATGCTACGTATAGTTATAGCGTTTTTCGCATCCTCTTTGAGAGTTGCTGCAGGAATCGGATTTTTTGCATTGCGCTCAATATTTTTAATGTAACGCAAAAATTCGGACAAGCTGCGCGGTGTTGAGCCTGAAAAACTGTGTGCGACATGGCGAAGCTTTTCAAGGTTTGCGCGGCGAAGCGGCTGTGATGCACAAAGACGCGCATAGATTGAATATCGGTTGTAAAACTCGTCGATAAGCTCGCCTGCGCTCATAAAACGCGCCATGCTGCGAAGCTCTGAAAGCTCGGATATAAAGCCTTGGATAACGGCTTTTTCTGCACCGTTTGTTTCATCGCTTGAAGCATACTTTTTCAGTGTGCTGAAAAGTCGCTCGTCGCGAACTCCTTTTCGAATTGATGCGAGAAAATCGTAACTGATGTTGTAGAGCGGTGAAAGCAACACGCCTGTAAGTGAGATGTCTCTTCGCGGATTGTCAATTACATCAAGCATGCATAGCACGATTTCAACTTCACTCTGGCTTAAAAGGTTTTCGTTTGTTTCGGTGAAAACGGGAATACCGTATGCGCGCAGGGTCTTTGAAAAGATGTCAACGCGCGCCTTCGGCGAACGCATCAGAATAGCAATGTCGCCGTAGGTGATGGGCGAGCCGTCATCCTTGGTTTCTTCTTTCACAAGTCGGCAGATTTCGCGTGCGATGTAGTGAGCCTCCGTATTTTCACCTGCGTTTGGCGATTTTTTTGACGGTGACTCTGCTATAACCACCTTTACCGGTATAGGAGCGGTTTTTTCGCACCGCTTCCTGAAAACGAGGGAGTCGTTTTCAGAGTAGTTCATATCAGGAGATATGAGCGGCATTACCGAGTCGAAAATCATATTGGTAAAGTCAATAACTTCCTTGTTGCAGCGGAAGTTTTCACTCATAAAAATAGTAGCATTGTCGCCGCTTGTGCCCTTTTCATATACGGGATATTTGTTACGTAAATTTGCAAAAATCGCAGGCTCTGCACCGCGGAATCCGTAAATACTCTGCTTGATATCGCCTACCATGAAGCGGTTTGTTTTTGTTGAAACGGCTTCAAAAATTCTGTCCTGAACGGCGTTTACGTCCTGATATTCGTCAATGTACACTGCATCATAAAGCTCTTTTTGCGCGAGGGCAAATGGGGTATCGTTGCCGTTTTCGTCAACGAGCAGGCGAAGCGCATATCGGCTCAAATCAGAAAAGTCGCAAATACCGAGCCGTTTTTTCTCATTTTCAGCGCGCTTTTCGTATTCGGACAGAAAATCGCCGAGCATGTGGCAGATATCTGCGGTTTTGATAAGTGCCGATGCGATGTCCTTACAGCTTGCAGAAACATAGCTTTCGATATCATTTTTAACGGCGTCCTTATACTCATCGCGAAAAGTTTTTACAAACAGCGCATCGTCACTCTTATCTCCGCGCAGGGTACCAAGTTTCGTAAACGTGATTGCTTTTATCGCATTACTGCCCGCTTCATAACTTTCTTTAAGAGCTTTTTCGACGATGAAAATGTTATGTAAATCTTCTTCAAAGCTTTTAGCATATGCCTTGGAAAGTTTTTCATCAAGCGCGATGCGCTCGGTGCAGTAGAGATATCCCTTTTTGTAGTATTCAAAAACGTCCGAGAGGTATTTCTCAATTCGCTTGCCGTGAGGACAGCCAAAAAAGTCGCGTGTTGCGTATTCGCGAAGTTCCGTTTCGCAGTCATAGAGCGCCGCCGCGCCTTTGGGGAATGCGGATAGCTTTGTATAAAGGTCAAGCATGGTGTCTGCAAGTCCGCGGTCATCGGCGGCACCGATGATATAGTCAACAAGCTTTGCAAACTGCTCCTTGCCGCCGCATAGAGTGCTTTCGGGATTGTCGTAGCACTCGTTTATCAGCGCATCCATCGTTTCGTGAGCAAGCAGGGTGCTTTCACCTTCGTCCGCCATTCTGAAAGAGGGCGGCAGTCCAAGTGTCATGTAGTTTTGGCGTACCATGTCTAGGCAAAAACTGTCGATGGTGGAGATTTTTGCACTTTGAAGTAACGAAAACTGCTTTGCAAGTGTTTCGTTTTCGCTATCGTTTGATATTGCGTTGGAAATTGCCTTGGAAATCTTAAGGCGAAGCTCGCTTGCGGTTGCCTTTGTAAATGTAACAACAAGCAGGCGGTCAAGCATAACGGGGTTGTCACTTCGTGTTACCGAGCGAATGATTCGCTCGATAAGCGTGGTGGTTTTGCCGCTTCCTGCGGCAGCGGAGACGAGGAGCGTTTTAGACTGCTCATCTATCGCGGATTGTTGCGCTTTGGTAAATTCAGCCATTGCTCTCGTCATCTCCTTTCAGTTTTTCTTTTCTGCACACATGCGCATATGCGCAGTAGTGGCATGTCGAATCGCTTTTTGCGGCGGTAATGTCACCGCTTCGCATATCGCAGGCAATCTTAGTTATACTGTCTTTTACCGTTTCAAAGAGTGCATCTATATCGTTGCCGTTTTTCTCAATAAGTCCGCTTGAAAACTTTTTGTCGGCACTTTTATCTATCCATGTGCCGAGCGTTTCGGCATCGAAGATAAAGCCCATGCGGGTCAGCGCATCCTCTGCAAAACAAGTGGAGGTTGTTTGGGCCTCGTCGTCAAGTTCAACTTTGGGCGGTTTTACGATAAAGTATGTCGCTCCTGCAGGGAGAATATTGTCTGTAGAGTCAACACCGATAAGGTTGAAAAACTCCTTGTCTGCAACGGTACAAAGCGAGAAAAGGTATATAAGGAGCTGAAGGTTTTTACCCTTTTGCAAATCCTTTTCGCTAAACTTTTTGTCGCCGGATTTGTAGTCGGCAACGCGCAGATAAACTTTGCCGTCCTTTTTGAAAATGTCAATGCGGTCAGCTATTCCGTTAAGGCTTACTGTGGCATTGTCAGGTAGCGTAACCGAAAGCGGTCTGTGGCCGCCGAGTCCTATTTTGTATTCAAGTGCAAGCGGTTCAAATGCCGTGTGCTTAAACTCGTTAACAAGATTTTTTGCTATCAGTAAAAGGTTTCGCTTCATACGCTCAAAAAAGCAGAGCATGCGAGCAGAGTCCTTGCCCTGTGAGCGCATGATTTTTTCAACCTCCCGCGCACATAGTGAGGTTGCAAGTATTTCTATTTCGTCATCTGTAAGGTCGCAAAGTTTTTTGCCGGACTTTTTCACCTCACCGATGAAGTGTTCAAGCACGCTGTGAACAAATTTTCCCGTACTGTCGGGCTTAAACTCGAATGGTGCAGTGTCCTCAAGCGATAACATGTAGTGCATGAAGTAGTTGAGGTGGCAGTCGCTGTAGGTATCGAGCTTTGTTTGAGAAAGCCGCATACTGTTGCCATGAAAATCGCTTGCAACGGCAGAGGAGAGAAAAGCGGCTTCGTTTGTCAGTTGTTTTGCATCTGGCAGGGGAGGGGTATACATTCCGCGCGGCGTGAGTGCTTTACAAAGCACGGCCTCGGTTTCTTTGCCGAGCGAGCCTATTACCTCTGCTGCATATTCTGGATAGTAAAGTCTGTCAATTGCAGAAAGGTCGCTAAAAGAATATTTTTTCAAACTTTCAAAGAGCTTGCAAAGCCTTGTCACTGCAAACGATTCTTCGCATTTTGAACCGTCAAGTTCTGTTATGTAGTGAGAAATCACTGCTTTTTCGGTTGCAAAATCAATGGCTCGGACAAAGTGGTAAAGCTCTCGCGCCGAGCGCAGCGACATGTCCTGCGAGAGTGTCACGCCGACAGAGTCAAGCAGCTTTCGTTCGCTTTCGCAAAGCGTAGGGCTCTCCGAAACGGGCGCGGGAAAAACGCCCTCGATAGCGCCGAGGATAATAACTATTTTGCGCTCGTCAATGCGTACGGTGTCGGCGTTGCCGATGATAATCTGGTCTTTGGAAGTCGGAATTTCGGAAATGTCAATCGAAGAGAAGAGCAGATGAATGAGCGTGCAAAAATCAGCCGCGGTGACTGCCTCGTCACCTGCCGCATCAACCATGGTGTCAAGTGCGTCCATCGTTATGTTCCAAAGACGGATTGCGTCCGAAGAAAGGGATGTACCAAAGTATTTTGCAAAGTTCTCGTCGCACGATTTTTCACGAATATTCATTTCGCACAGATACTCGTATACCGCACTGCAAAAGTCGCGCACGGTTTTTGCACCGTCCAGCGAGTCGCAAAGGCGAGTGAGAGGGCGCGCGATTTTGTGTTTGGCTTCGTTGATTTCTTCAAGCGTGGACATGTCGGTTTCGTCGCTCGTATAGCCGCGTCCCGACATGGTAAAGTCCTCGCCGTCAAGGTAGCGATGCCTGCCGCATATGTTCCAGCAGTTTATGTATTCTTCAAAGATGTCGCATTCGTCATCGGTAAGTCCAAGCAGTCCCGTTTTGATGTATGCCGCAACGTCGCTTTCCTTGAAATTGTAGACGTAGAGTGAGAGTGCGGAGAGAATAAGGCGAGTAAGCGGCATGATTTCGGCACTCTTTTTGCGTGAGAAGAAGTAGGGAATGCGACAGCGCGTGAGCGCACGGTCTAAAAGTCCTGCGTAACTGTCGGCGTTTCGCGCGATTACAGCGATGTCGGAGTATGAGTGACCGCTCTCAAGCGCAAGGAATATTTCGCGCAGTACAAGTGTCACTTCCTCGGTTTTGTCCGCGCATGAAACTACTTCAAGCGTGTTTGTTGTATCTTCTTTAAACGTATCGGCGCAGCCGAGGTCCCAAAGGTTGTTCTTGGCAAATTCAAGCGGAGCAGGTGCGGAGCTTTCGGTATACTCTTCATCGAGTTTTACGCCAAGCTTTGAGCAAAGTGACAAAAGTTTTTTGCGCGTGTCCGCACACTCCGCCATGTGTGCGCCGCGGCGGCTGAAGGGCAGTGCCACCGTCACCTCGCTGCCGCGTGAAAGCATACGCGAGATAACGGTGAGTTCCTGCTTTGTAAAGCTTACAAATGAGTCGATGTATATGTTTGCATCGCCGAAAAAGTCATTGTCAGAGAGCAGCTCTGCAAGCGTGTCGATATCGTCAGCCTGCTCGGCAAATTTTTCGTGCAGAGTATTTTCGTAGTCGGTGTAAATAAGCGCAAGATCGCGCAACTTGCTTGTAAGCGATGCTTTGCCAAGCTTGTCCGCGGCGGTGCTTATGTCCTCGGCATTTACCGAGCATGCGCGAAATTCTCCCATAAGTGAGCAGAGTGCTTCAAGAGTTCCGTTTTGAAGCTCGCCGCCGAAAACCGAGAGATACGGCGTGAGTTTTTTCACGGTGCGGTACATCGTTAAAATCTTTGCGCCCTCGGTTGCGTAGTTATATGTAAGCGAGCCGTAACGTCTTGAAACTAGGTTTGAAAGGCGCGAAAAACCGACCGCGTCAACAAGCAACGCGGCATTTTTCGGCAGTGTATTCATCAGTGCGTTTTCGGCAAGCAGCGCCTTTTGGTCGGGCACTATGAGGTATGCGCGGCGATTGCCTTTTACATCGGCGGCAATGCGCTCGAAAATTCTGTCGCGCGCCGCTCTGGTTCCGTAAATCAGGTGTAACATATGTCTCCTTTGGTAAATTAAAGGTTATGAGAGGTTGCGGCGGCAAACAAACATTGTAGGGCGGGGGTTTATCTCCCGCCGCAAGCCGCCAGCAGATGTTGTACAAGCGGCGGGAGCAAGCCCCCGCCCTACGAGTTTGTGTGTACCAATTTACTCACATAAACTTTAATTTACTCTGCTAAATCTATATAAACTTCTTCTGTACCACAGTTCATTTCCATTTTGAGTCTGCGCCTGAAATAGAAAAAGAAATAATTGCGAAGAATAAAAACGTTGTCATCTTCTTTTCTGAAGCAGACGTACATGCGCTCATTTTCGCCGATACCGCTTTTGTTAAGGAAAAACGGCGATACTATCAGCACGCTTGCATCTTTATGCTCATCGGCTATTTGGCGAAGTGTCATTCTACTAAAATTATCTTTGTCGGTTGCAATCAAAAATACAACATCGTTTTTTATCTCGCCGAATAAAAGCTTTGCGTTTTTATTGCGGAGGATAAGTGCGATGATGAGAGTGAGTGCTGCGGCTACTAAAATTATCGGTATCACTAAAATGAACGCCGCCGTGTACAAGATTACAAACGCGCCAGCTTGGATATATTGATATAGCAAAACTCCCAAACGGAAAATGCGGGTAACCCATAGAGAGTTGCGAAAATATTTTTTAAAAGTCGGGAAAAACTTTTTTTGTTTTATCTTTGCAAGGAGGTAAGAAAAATAGTTGTGCGCGGCAAAGCATTTTGCATCTTCACCTGCTTCGTCACTGTTTGAGTGTTCCATTTCGAGCTTGTAAAGTTTCTTTTTAAGGTCATGGTTTTCTTTTTTCAGCCGCCTGATTTCATCTTTATCGCCCATAAACTCCCCTCCTTATATATAGTATATCAAATTATCCGCCATATATCAACTTAATTCTATATATTGTTTTGCGATTGACAAAAATCAATACATATTGTATAATATTAATTAATGTTAAATATTAGGAGAAAAAGCGAATGGCGCAGAGCGACAAGAATACAGCACAGTATAACAATCAAAGTATTTCAATGCTGAAGGGTGCCGACCGCGTGCGTAAACGCCCCGCGGTAATTTTCGGTTCCGACGGCCTTGAGGGATGCGAGCATTCCTTTTTTGAGATACTTTCAAACTCGGTTGACGAGGCTCGCGAAGGTCACGGCAGCGAGATAATAATAACCGCATGGCGCGACCATACCATCGAGGTTGAGGACTTCGGCCGCGGTGTGCCGCTTGGATATAACGAAAAGGAAAAACGCTATAACTGGGAGCTTGTTTTCTGCGAGCTTTACGCGGGCGGCAAGTATTCAAATAATGATGAAAACTCGGCATACGGCTATTCACTCGGACTTAACGGTCTCGGTGCTTGCGCAACGCAGTATTCCTCCGAGTTTATGACAGTTGCTTCGTATGACGGCAGCGAGGTTCACACGATTAGCTTTAAAAAGGGCGAGCCTGCATCAAAACTTCAAAGCCGTGCTATCGAAAAACGCGAGAAAAAGCACGGTACTATTATCCGTTGGCGTCCCGACCTTGAGGTGTTTACCGATATTGCTATACCTTACGACTCATTCAGAAGCGTTTTGCAACAGCAGTCGGTAGTAAACGCAGGGCTTAAGTTTATCCTGAAAACCGAAAACGAAAGCGGTAAGTTTGACACCGAAGAGTTTGTATACGAAAACGGCATTTCCGACTACATCAAGGAAATTGCAGGCGAAAGCGCGCTTACAGAGCCTACACATTGGCATCTTGAAACAAGCGGTCGCGACCGTGACGACAAAGAAGACTATAAGCTCAAGGCGGAGATTGCGTTCTGCCTTTCCAATACATCAAGCCGCCTTGAATATTATCACAACTCAAGTTTTCTTGAACACGGCGGCTCGCCCGATAAGGCGGTGCGCCTTGGCTTTGTGTACGCACTTGACAAATATCTTAAATCAAGCGGCGCATATAAAAAGAACGAGAGTAAAATAGGCTTTGCCGATATCGAGGATAGCCTTGTTCTTATTATCAATAGCTTTTCAACCCAGACTTCCTATGAAAACCAGACCAAAAAGGCGATAACAAACGTCTTTATTAAGGATGCGCTTACCGAGTTTATTAAGCATAATCTTGAGATTTATTTTGCCGAGCATCCCACCGAGGCGGAGATTTTTGCAAAGCAGGTAATGACCAACAAGCGCGCAAGGGAAAGCGCGGAGCAGACGAGAAGCGATATCAAAAAGAAGCTTCAGGCTACCACCGATTTCTCAAACCGCGTTGATAAATTTGTCGGCTGCCGTTCAAAGGACCCGTCCGTGCGCGAACTTTATATAGTTGAGGGTGACAGCGCGATGTCGTCTTGTAAGCAGGCGCGTAATGCCGAATTTCAGGCGATTATCCCCGTTAGAGGTAAGACGCTCAACTGTCTTAAAGCATCGACAAAGCGTATCTTTGAGAGTGAAATCATAACCGATTTGCTTCGCGTTATCGGCTGCGGCGTTGAGTTTAAGGGCAAAGAAAAAGGCGACCTTGCGATGTTCAATTACGATGCACTTCGCTGGAACAGAATCATTATCTGTACCGATGCCGACGAAGACGGCTTCCAGATAAGAACTCTGCTTCTCACTTTGTTCTATCAGCTTCTTCCCACTCTTATCGAAAAGGGCAAGGTGTTTATTGCCGAGTCACCGCTTTTTGAAATTACTACGAAGAACGACACGTATTTTGCATATAACGAGTTTGAAAAGGTTGAGATTCTTTCAAAGCTTGAAGCCGAAAAGACAAAGTACAAGCTTCAGCGTTCAAAGGGACTTGGCGAAAACGATGCGGATATGATGTCAAAGACGACGATGAATCCCGCAACGCGCCGCCTTATCGCGGTAACGCCCACGGATGCTGCGGCTACCGATGACATGTTTGAGCTTATGCTCGGCGATAATGTTGCCCGTCGCCGTCAGTACATCGCCGACAACGGCGCAAAATATATCGCAATGGCGGACCTTTAATTTTACTTCAAAATTCAACAAAAAATGCTAACGTATTTGTATATGATAGCATTTTTTGTTGACAAATGTATATCCATGTGGTACAATGTAAATATATGGCATACGGAGGTACATGATATGCAGCAAAACTTGACAAAACCGGAAGCGGCAAAGCAGCAGTATAATATCGCAAGACAAAACCTTTTGCTTATGCTGATATTAACCGTTGTTAATATTGCGCTACTCTTTTTCGGCTCGGATGTAATGATGCTTTTCTCGGCGACAATCCCATATGTTTCGGTGATTTACGGTGCAATGCTGACCTTGTTTACCGAAGATTCACTCTATTTTATATTTGGAATTGCTCTTGCAGTTGTATTGGTTGCAGTGTACCTGCTTTGTTGGATTTTCAGCAAAAAGCGCATTGGCTTTATGGTTGCGGCACTTGTGCTTTTTGTGCTCGATACGGCGGCGATGGCTTGGATGTACATATCTTCGGGCGATATTGCCGACGGCGTGATTGATATTGTTATTCACATCTGGGTATTGGCTTATCTTATTAGCGGCGTGTATAACGGCTTTAAGCTGAAAAAACTGCCTGCCGACGAAGAACCTAACGTTACCGATGCATCGGAAGAAAGCGAAGCAACTGACACAATTCCGCTTCGCTATGCGGACAACGATGTTAAGTTCCGTGTACTTCTTGAGGCGGAGCATGGCAGTTATCAGATTTGTTACCGCAGAGTTAAGCGCACAAATGAGCTTGTGGTTAACGGACAGGTCTACGGCGAGTTTGAAGCGCTGATGGAGCCTCCGCACGAGATTTCAGCGGTGGTTAACGGTCATACCGTTGCCGTAGGAACAAACAAAGGTTCGCAGTGTTATATCACATTTGACGGCGAAACGATCGCTAAAAAACTTAGATTGGTATAAAAAAACGCTTTCCCAATCGGGAAAGCGTTTTTAATTTACAGTTTTGAGTAGCCGTAGCAGTTGATAAGAGCGTCAATTTTTTCGCCCTTCTTGCACATGGGACACTCATGCGGAGCGTAGCTGCCGTAGCCGTCAAGGTCGTTGGGGTCAAATACCGAGTGAACCTCAAGGTCATCAATTTTATCCTTGGTTGCAAATATTGATGCAATTCCGGTGCTTTGACCGCCATAGTACTTTACGGCTTCGATTGCATTTTTCACTGTGTTTCCTGAAGCAACCGAAACCGCAAGGATAAGCACATGCTTGCCTTTAATCATCGGTACGATGTTGTCGCGGAAAAGAAGCTGACCGTTTGACGTTTCGGGTGTGATGATGTACATGGTCTGATGCGCATTCATACTGATATAGCTGCCTTTTGTAAGCTTATCCGCAAGGCACGCACCGACAACCTCCGTACCGTCAAGGCAGAGAATAGTGTCGATAATCGTGTGGTGGTAATATGCAGAAAGCTCTTCTGCAACCGCCTGCGCTTCGGTAAGGCGTGATTTCTGTGCGGCAACATCTATATAATAATTAGAATGAGCATTGCTTGTAGCAAAATGTCCCTTTACAACGCGAAGGTAAAGGTTTTTGCGTTTTGTACCGAGTTTTAAGGTGTTATTAGTTGGCATAAATAAGTCCTCCTATGGGGTTTTGTGATACTATTGTACAATAAAACGACTGTTAATGCAATACTTTTTGTTAAAAATTACCTTGTTGACTTGTAAAAAAGTGGCATATACATATGGAAAATGCAAAAAAGTATTGCATTTTTTGCAGATAAAAGATATAATGATAACAACATTCCTAAATTAAACCAAATTAAGGAAAAATCATTTATGGAGGATACAACTATGAAAAAAATAGTTGCTCTCGTTCTCGCTACTCTTATGCTTGCAACAATGTTTGTAGCTTGTGGCGATAACACAGACGAAAAGGTAATCAAAATCGGCGTTTTTGAACCTGCTTCCGGTGCTAACGGCGCTGGCGGTAAGCAGGAGACTCTCGGTATCAAGTACGCACACTCTGTATGCCCCACCGTTACCATTAACGGCGAGGAGTACAAGGTTGAACTTGTTCCCGCAGATAACCAGTCCGCAGACGACAAGGCTCCCACTGCAGCAGCAGAGCTTGTAGGTAAGGGCGTTTCCGTTGTTCTCGGCTCTTACGGCTCCGGTGTTTCCATCGCAGCTTCCGACACATTTGCGCAGGCAGGTGTTCCCGCAATCGGCGTAACCTGCACCAACCCCAAGGTAACAGAAGGCAACAGCCACTACTATCGTATCTGCTTCCTCGATCCTTTCCAGGGCACCGTTCTTGCAAACTATGCATACGGTGAGCTCGGCTACACCAAGGCATACATCCTTGCAGAAACCGGTAACGAGTACGACCAGGGTCTTGCTCACTACTTCCAGGTAGCGTTTGAAGGTCTCGGCGGTACTGTTGAAAAGGCTGACTTTGTTAAGGATACCAGCGACTTTAACACTCTCCTTACCAACGCTGTAAACGGCGGCGCGCAGGTTATCTTTGCTCCTACTTCCACACAGTATGCACAGCTTATCGTTGAGCAGGCTGCAGCAAAGGGCGTAACCGCTACTCTCATGGCAGGCGATACTTGGGACTCCAACGTTATCCTTTCTGCTGCAGAGGGCAAGAATGTTGACATTCAGGTAACCACTTTCTATCAGGAAGGCGGTAACGCAGAATTCGACGAAGGCTTCAAGGATTGGATCGAATCCGATGCTCAGAACCTCACCGACAACGGCGGCGACTCTAAGATCGCAGCTGTATCCGCAATGGGTTACGATGCTTACTTCACCGCACTTGAAGCAATCAAGATTGCAAACTCCAAGAATCCTGCAGATATCATGGCTGCAATCGCAAAGGTTGATTTCACCGGCGTTACCGGTCAGATCAAGTTTGAAGGCGATCCCAACGGTGACGCTGTAAGAACTACTGCTTACATCAAGAAGGCTAACACCGAGACCGCTAATTGGGACTTCGTTAAGGAGCAGGGCGTTAACTAATTTAACTTCTACGTCTTATTAAATTTTACTTAAATGCAGGGCTTGGCTTTCGTCAAGCCCTTGCATTGATTTTTAGGCTGTTCTGAAAGGGCAGAAAATGCCCTTTTCTGCTTTTTCAATGCAGCCTGAAAAATTAGATTTATAAAAGAGGGATTCTTATGAACATAACCATAGACCACCTTTTGGCGGGTATTTCCGTCGGCGGTCAGTATGCGCTGATTGCGATTGGCTATACCATGGTATACGGTATCCTTCGCCTTATAAACTTCGCTCACGGCGATGTTTTTATGGCATCGGGACTTATTATTGTATACCTTACAACGGCAATGCCGCTTTATTATGCAGTACCGATAGTTATTATAGCTACCGTGTTGCTCGGTTTCTTGATCGAACGCGCGGCATATAAGCCGCTCCGCAGCGCACCTCGTATGTCGGTCATGATATCGGCTATCGGTGTATCATATCTTATTCAGAATCTTGCGCTTTACATAACCGGCGGTCTGCCGCAGACATATCCTGCACTTCCGTGGATATCCGATTCCGTAACCGTATTTGGTGCTATTACCAAGCGCGTTACCGTAATTACGCCCATACTCACTATTGTTCTTATCGTATTTTTGGTCGTGCTTATCCGCTACACAAAAATCGGTATGGCAATGCGTGCGGTGTCAAAGGATTTTGAAACCTCGCAGCTCATGGGCATAAAGATAAACAAGGTTATCAGTACCACATTTGTTATCGGTTCTTTCCTTGCTTGTATCGGCTCGTTGCTTTATTTCTCAAATTATCAGTCTGTAGTTCCGACTTCTGGCGCAATGCCCGGACTTAAAGCGTTTGTTGCTGCGGTTTTCGGCGGTATCGGTTCTATCCCCGGCGCAGTTGTCGGTGCATTTATTATCGGTATTTGCGAAAACCTTATAAAATCAAGCACAGAGTTCTCTATTTTCTCTGACGCTTTCACGTTTGCACTTCTTATCGTAGTTCTCTGCGTTAAGCCTACCGGTCTTTTCGGCGAAAAGACCATTGATAAAGTATAAGGAGGGGACTGAAAATGAAGAATAAAAAGATTTTCAGAACGATTGATATCGTGCTTCTCCTTGCCGTATTCGGAGTTGCAGTGGCGGTTGATTTTATTCAGCCTTTCGGACTTCCGGCAACCGTTCTTAAAAAAGGTGCGGTTTTTGCGGTAGTTGCAGTATCCATGAACCTGCTTAACGGCTTTACCGGACTTTTTTCGCTTGGTCAGGCAGGCTTTATGTTGCTTGGCGCATACACATACGCTATGTTCTCAATTCCGATTGAGGCGCGCGCCAGCGTTTACTATATGCAGGATGACATTGCGGGATTTTTAAAGGTGGTTGAACTCCCGATAGTCGGAGCTATGATTGCTGCGGGAATTGTTGCAGCAATATTTGCATTTCTTATCGGTTTGCCCGTGCTCAGACTTAAGAGCGACTATCTTGCAATTGCAACTTTAGGCTTTGCTGAAATCGTTGCGGCTTTCGCAAAGTGGGGCACCCTCGGACCTATCACCAACGCTCCTAACCCTCTTGTAAACTATCCAAAATTCTCAAAAATCACAACATATTTCATAGCGGCAGGCGTTTGTATAGCAATTGTTGCATTGATCGTTCGTTCTACTTACGGCAGAGCGTTCAAGGCTATCCGTGACGACGAGGTTGCGGCAGAGGCAATGGGTATCAACCTTGCAAAGCACAAAATGATTTCTTTTGTTATCAGCTCTTTCTTTGCAGGTGTGGGCGGCGCAATGCTCGCTATGTTCCAGTCAAAGGCGCAGGCTAACTCGTTTACTACTGCACTTACATACGAGATACTTCTTATCGTTGTTATCGGCGGTATCGGAAGCCTCAGCGGCTCGGTTTTCGCAAGTTTTCTTTACATTGCATGCTCCGAGTGGTGGCTCCGTTTTCTTGACACCGAGGGTATTATCCCCGGCGTAACCAGAAACGGTTTCCGCCTTGTAGTATTCTCGGCGGTAATTATGATTATCGTGCTCTTCTTCCGCCGCGGCATCATGGGCGACAAGGAGTTTTCAACCGAGCGACTTGTCAAAGGCGCCAAAGCACTGGGTAGTCGGTTTTCAAAGAAAAAGGAGGTAAACTAATATGAAGAACCTTCTTAAATTGGAAAATATAACGATGCAGTTTGGCGGTGTTGTAGCCGTGAACAATCTCTCGCTTGAAGTAAATGAGGGCGAAATCGTATCTCTTATCGGCCCTAACGGTGCTGGTAAGACAACTGCGTTTAACGTTGTTACCGGCGTGTATGAGCCTACAAACGGCAGAGTTTCATTTAACGAAAAGACTATTGTCGAAAGCTATCCTCACGGCAAGATGAAAAGGCTTTACGCGGGTGAAAACAAGGGCGTTTACAAAAAACGCGTTGTTAAAACACCTGATAAAATCACAAAGCTTGGCATTGCGCGCACATTCCAGAACATTCGTTTGTTTAAGTCGATGACGGTGTTTGAAAATGTACTTGTCGCGATGCATATGCGTAAAAAGAGCAATCTGTTTACCGCTACTTTCATGCTTAACTACAAAGAGGAAAAGGCAAACAAGGAGAAAGCACTTGCACTTCTTGACAAGGTTGGACTTCTCGATGTTAAGGATGAGCTTGCTACAAGCCTGCCTTACGGCAAGCAGCGTCGCCTTGAAATCGCTCGTGCGCTTGCAACCGAGCCGACGCTCCTTCTCCTTGACGAACCTGCTGCAGGTATGAATCCGCAGGAAACCGCCGAGCTTACTCAGTTCATACATCAGATTCGTGATGAGTTCGGTCTCACTATCTTTATGATTGAGCATCACATGGACTTGGTTATGGATATTTCCGACAGAATTTATGTTATAGACTTCGGTAAAATGATTGCAAGCGGTACACCCGCCGAGGTACAGA
The DNA here is from genome assembly GCA_045580835.1 of Eubacteriales bacterium. GTDB lineage: Bacteria > Bacillota > Clostridia > Oscillospirales > CAG-272 > UMGS902. The sequence goes on along the minus strand of JAZNOM010000095.1, from coordinate 983 downwards.
ATAACGACCTTGTAATTAAAGCGTATCTGGGGGTAAGTGAAGATGAGTAATATTCTTGAAATCAAAAACCTCAGTGTTGCTTACGGCGGTATCGAGGCTATTAAAAATATTTCTTTTGATGTTGAAGAGGGAAAGATAGTTACCCTTATCGGCTCAAACGGTGCCGGCAAGAGTTCAACTCTCCGTTCTATCGCAGGTATTGTAAAGGCAAAAGCCGGCGAAGTGCTTTTTGAGGGTGAGAACATTCTCGGACTTTCGCCCGACCAGATAGTTAATCGCGGAGTTACTCTCGTTCCCGAGGGACGCAGAGTGTTCCCAAACCTTACCGTACTTGAAAACCTCAAAATCGGCGCGTATCTCCGCAAGGATAAGCTTGATAGCGATATCGAGTATGTTTATTCTTTGTTTCCGCGCCTTAAAGAGCGTTCGTGGCAGCTTGCCGGTACACTTTCGGGCGGCGAGCAGCAGATGCTTGCCGTAGGTAGAGCGCTTATGGCACGCCCAAAGGTTATTATGATGGATGAGCCTTCGCTCGGTCTTGCTCCCCTTGTTGTGCAGGGTATTTTCGATATTATCCGCACCGTAAACGAGCAGGGCATTACGGTTCTTCTCATCGAGCAGAATGCTAATATGGCACTTAAGGCTGCACACAACGCATTTGTTATGCAGACGGGTGAAATCACCATGCGCGGCACCGGTGCAGAGCTTCTTGCAAACGACGAGGTTAAGGAAGCTTACCTCGGCAAAAGAAAATAAAAGAAAAAGTCGTCCGTAAGCACGACTTCAGCCTGATGACAAAGTCATCAGGCTGACCAGAGGATGAGAAACGCGGGCAGATTTTCGGATTTTTGTTTCGTCGGCGTACATGTGTACGGTAGAGACAAAAATCCGAAAAAGCAAGTAACGGCAAGGGCTTTTTAAGCCCTTGCCGCATTTTGTTTTTTACACAAAGTGAAAAATTATTTCTATTTATCCCCTTCGCT